>JBEKUD010000096.1:0-19886 GCA_049515395.1 Candidatus Sulfotelmatobacter sp.
AAAAGCGCGCGCGCCGTGCGATTTTCTTGGTGGGATTGAATGAACGATGAGCGAATCTGCAGATCTGCCACGCCGCTCCGTCAGCGACCCGCGTCAATCAAGGGCTTGAGCCCTAGGTTTTGCATCAGCCTTTAGCTAGACGGAATTAGCAGTCTTGGGACGTTCGTAATCGGTGACGATCGGCTGGCCCTGGATCCGATGCATCGTGTGGAGAATCGTTTGGATCACCGATTCATTCCCTATCGCCGTATTGATCATCACGTGGTAGAGAGAGCGCGTGGGCCAGTCGGCGTCAAAATAGTGCTTCACGAAGGCGATGCGCTCCCGATCGACAGAATCGACAAGTTCTTCGGCTTGCGATTTTGTGGAACCATCCTGCAGAAGACGGCGAATTTTTTCCGCGCGCGGGGCGTAAAGAAAGACGTGAAAAGTATCGGGCTGCTCGCGCAGGAAAAAAGGAGCGCCACGGCCCACAACGACCGAATTCCCTTCCTTCGCAATTCTTGCGGTGATTTGTTCCATCATTGACATCATGCAATCGGTATCGAAAGCACGGTTGGTGAGCTGAGCGCTAGCCTCGTAACTTCCTCTCCAGAAAGTCTTGGCCATGCGGTATAAGCGGCTGTCGATGCGCTCGTCACAGCGCATCACCGCGGAGGGGTCGACATTCGCCATGCGCGCGATCTCCTCCGTGAGGCGATTATCCCAGAGAGTCCAGTGCAGGTGCTGCGCCAGCTGTGCGGCAATGGCCCCGCCGCCGCAGCCGTACTCTCGCTCTATGGTCACGAGTCGAAACATGGCTACGCTCCAGTTTACCGCGAATTAGTGTACCGCCATCCCGCCGGGCCTGCCTTTCTTCATCAGGAATACCAGGGGGACCATCGCCAGAATGGCCCATCCCAGCAAGCGGAAGTCATCGATATAAGCGAGCATGGTGGCCTGCCGCTGAACTGTGCCCTCCACCAGCGCATACGCCTGCTGAGTAGCGAATGCCGCACTGGAGCCGTGCGCCCGCATGGCTTGGGTCGCGCCATTCAACATCGACTGAAACGCGGGATTGCTGGCGCTCAGATGCCGCGACAAATCGTTCAAGTGAACCTGCGTCCGGCGATCGAGCATGGTGGTGACCAGCGAAATCCCGACGCTGCCACCGATGTTGCGTGCAAGGTTCATCAGCCCAGACGCGGCATTGTTCTTCTCACGCGGCAGATAGGCGTAGGCCGCGGTATTTATGGGGACGAAGAGGAACGCCATACCAACTGCCTGAAATACGCGAGCCGTCGCCGCCGTGCGGAAATCGATACCCAAATCGAAACCGGTCATATGAAACAGCGAGCCGGAAAGGACGACCAAGCCGAGAACCAGCAGCCATCGCGGACTGTAGCGCGACAGCAGAAATCCCACCAGCGGAAGCAAAAGCATAATCGTCAGTCCGCCGGGCATCAATGCCAACCCCGACTGCTCGGCGGTATATCCCAGCAGAGTCTGCATAAACAGCGGCAGCAGCAGGGTGCTGCCCAGCAGGGCAAATCCCAACATGAACATCAGGAAGTTGGAAATACCAAAGGTGCGATCCCGAAAAAGATGCAGATCGATAATAGGATCTTCGTGTGTCCACTCCCAAAAGATTACGAAAACCAAAGAGACCGCGCAGATCAGGGAAAGGATCACGATGAAATGCGATTCGAACCAATCTTCACGCTGCCCTTTGTCGAGGACAACTTGCAGGGTTCCCAGACCCAATGCGACAAAACCAAGGCCGATGTAGTCGATCTTGGTCTCGCTGAGCTTGCGGCGCTTGAAGTAAGGCGGATCCTGAATGAGCCGTGACGTGAGCAGGATGGAAATAACTCCAACTGGAATGTTAATGAAGAAAATCCAGCGCCAGGTAAAGTTGTCGGTGATCCATCCGCCAAGGGTTGGGCCAATCGCGGGCGCGGTAACGACGGCTACGCCATAAACGGCGAAGGCCATCCCGCGTTTGGCGGGAGGAAACGTATCCGCCAGGATCGCCTGTTCGCTGGGCTGCAGCCCGCCTCCGCCGACCCCTTGCAGCACACGACAAACAATAAGGGTTGCCAGGTTCGGCGCCAATCCACACAGGAATGAACTCACGGTGAACAAAGCCACGCAGCTCATATAAAAATTCTTGCGTCCCATGATCGAGGAGAGCCAGCCGCTTAGAGGAAGCACGATCGCGTTAGAAACAAGATACGAAGTGAGGACCCAGGTGCTTTCGTCCTGTCCGGCGGAGAGGCTTCCCGCGATGTGGGGCAACGCCACATTCGCAATCGAGGTATCAAGCACCTCCATGAACGTCGCCAGCGTGACTGTGATGGCAATGATCCAGGGATTGATCGCGGGACGCCAAACATCGGCATTCTCCAGCGGCGGCGCGGCAGCGCTCATTGTCGAACCCAAACCTTGGGCTCAACCGACATGCCAGGGCGCAGTGACTGGTCCTTATTTTCGCCGGGATCGAGCACGATCTTGACAGGGATACGCTGCACGACTTTCACGTAGTTGCCGGTGGCATTCTCGGGAGGAAGCAAGCTGAAACGGGCCCCACTGGCGCCCGCGATGCTATTCACCTTGCCATTGTATTTTCTTCCGTACGCGTCAACTTCAATGGTGACCGGCTGGCCCACTTTCATTTCACGGAGCTGAGTTTCCTTGAAGTTGGCTGTTATCCATACGTCATTCAGAGGAATGACCTTCATCAGTTCCTGGCCCGGAGCGACGTTTTGTCCGACTTCGACGGTGCGGTCGCTGACTACTCCGGCGACCGGAGCAATGACTTTGGTGTACTGCAAATTTAATTGCGCCTGATCGAGCGCGGCTTTCTTTTGCAATACTTGTGCCTCCGCCGAAGCCGCCCTGGAGCGACTGATCTGCATTTGCCGGGGCGCGGTCTGGGCGTAGCGCAGATTGGCTTCCGCCTGCACCAGTTTTCCTTGGGCTTCGGTTACCTGCGACTGCGCGGCGTCGGCCATGGCGCGATTGGCCTGAACAGAGGCTGCACTCGCTTTGGCGGCAGCCACGGCCTGATCGTATTGTTGCTGGGAGATTTCCTGCTTGTCCACGAGTTGCCGGTAGCGGCCAAGGTCATTCTGCGCTTTCACGTCATTGGCCTCGGCTTCCTCAAGCTGCGCCTTGGCTGCGGAGAACTGCTGCCGGGCAGCGGCGATTCCTGCGCGGGCGCTCGCCACATCGGCTTCGGTGGCTGATACCTGGCTGGTGGTATTGACCGAGGTGATAGGAACATTGACGCCGGCTGCGGAAGCGGCAGCTTGGGCATCCTCGAAATCGGCCTTGGCGCGCTGGTAGGCGACCTGGTAGTCGGCAGGGTCGATCTCAATCAGCACTGTTCCGGCATCAACGTATTGATTGTCCAGAACGTTAAGTTTCGTAACATGGCCGGATATGCGTGCACTGATGGAATTGATGTGGCCGTCGACCTCGGCATCATCGGTGGATTCATAACTGGTCATGTAACGGTAGACGAAGAAGCCGACCACCAACAGCACGACCACGGCGATAATGACGGCGATGCGAAAGCCGGGACTCGCGGTGCTGGAGGGACGAGTGCGGAAGTCTCGTTCCGTGGAGGGCAGTGGCTTGTTGCGGGTTTCGGGCTGATCCGGCGGAGCGGCAGGGGGGCTTTGCGTCGTCGGTTCCATAAATTTTGGTTAGTGTTCGCCTTTCAAATATCGTTTGACTCCCTGTTCAGCGTCGCCAATGGCACGCGCCAGTTCCACTTTGGCCAGATTATGCGCATACAGGCTCTGAATGTAGCTCTCATGAGCGCTGGCCACCGACTCCTGCGCTTGAACGACCTCCAGGTTGTCAGTTACGCCGGCGGCGAAGCGATCCCGGGATTGCACGAGTGCCTGTTCCGCGAGATCCACGGAACTGCGGGCGACCGCAACCTGGTCGGCGGCCGAGGACAAATCCAGCAAAGCACTGCGAACCTCATAGTCGATACGACCGCGGAGATCACCTAATTGAGAGCGCACCTGTTTCAGTTGAGCATCGGCTTCGAGAAGGTCACTGTGAACTTTGCCTCCCGCAAAAATGGGGATATTGAGGCCCCCATTCACCTGCCAGGTTCCATTCGACTGGGCTGGAGTCACCCCGATGTCGCCGAAGTTGGCGTCCAAGCCCAGCGTAGGATAACGACCTGCGGCCGCGGCGCGATGAGAAAACTCCGCAGCCCGCAGTTGCGCCTGCGCTGCCTGATAGTCCGATCGGGACGTGTAGGCGCGTTGCAGGTACACATCGAGGGGTAATGGGGTCAGGGCCTGGTACGGGGCTTTTTCCGTCAACGAAAATTGCTGACCCGGGGGCAGGCCGATAATCCGCGCCAGCGATAACATCTGCTTGGCCAAGTCGTTACGGGCCGCGATCAACTGTTGCTGACGAGTTTGCAACTCCACTTGAGAGCGTAGGCTATCAATGGCGGGACTCAGTCCGGCTTTCTGCTGGTCGACGGCTTTATTGTAGAGAGCTTGGGCGTTTGCCACCTGGGCATCAGCGGTTTCAATACGGGCGGCACTCGCTATGGCGAGGAGGTAGGCGTTCCCCACCGCCAAAACCACTACCTCCCTTGCATCCTTAAAACTATATTGCGCAGACTTCAAACGCTCGGACGCAGCCCGTTCCTGTTGCAAGTCCCTGAAGTTGAACAGGGACTGAGAGAGGGTGGCGCGCACGTCAATATAGTTGAAAGGACCGATCACTCGTGGAAGAGGAAACGGGAAAAGGTTGCTCTTAAACCCCAAAGCCGTGAGGCTTTGGGTCTGCACGTCTTCCTGCACTCGGGCCTGCAGGTTTGGCAAGAGATTGCTGAGCTCTTTCCATCGCTCGCCCCGAGCCATTATGGTCTGATCGCCAGAAAGAAGGAGACCGAGATTATTACGCAGTCCGCGCTCGATGGCGTCCTGAAAAGTCAACTGCAGCACTTCGCTAGTAGCCTTGCCCTCAGGTTCGCTCCCCGTGAATGGACTCTGCGACCCGGGCAGAGAGACTGGTGAAGGGATGGTGGAGCTTTGCGCCACCAGACCAGTGATCGCGGCGATCAGGAACAATAGAATGCAGGCGAGATGTTTGCGGCTTGGAAAAGTTAAGGGGCGGCGCATTTCCGGTTCTGAAAACGAACCATTATAAGTCTTCGGGAGGGTTTTTCTCATTGCATGAAACTATAACGCGTTGGTTTTGATTCACTTATCGCGTTAAGAGATGCAAAAAAGGCGGCGTCAGGCCCGAAAGTGGCTCGACGCATCGATGGGGCATTTTACACGTCCGCTCAATCTCGAGGCGTGACTTTCGGCACTTCTCGCCCCGCAGGAATGTCGATAAACTGAAGGGCAGACAGCGCTCATGCCCAGCTCCGACAGGTCATTTGCTGCAAGAGTATTCCCTCCCAATTTGCGCACTTTACCGCCCGCCGTAGAGGCGCAAACCGATGTCGAACGAAGGGCAAACCTGTAAGCGAGACACCTTACCCATGCCATCTTCGAACACTATGCGAGTTGCAAAGGTGGGAGCCCGTCGCCGTCGACGGTACACCCGTTATCGCGGCAACTTCCTGGTGTCGGTCAGCCATCTGCTGGGAAATGAATACAGAAAGCTCGAGGGGCATTGCAGGGACCTCTCCGAAGCGGGGATCGGCGTGATTCTAGCCGCAGATCTGAACGGCGGCGAGGTGGTCGGTCTGAGCTTCGTGCTTCCGGGAGCGACCCTGCGCTCGGACGTGAGGGCGGTGGTCCGTCATCGCCGGGGATGCCAGTACGGCTTCGAGTTTCTCTCACTCAGCGAAGGGCAACGGGATATGCTCGGCAGCTTTCTTAAGCACCTGGAACCTGCCGACTAAACTCCCGAGTGCAAGAATTGAGTTGCAAGTTTGATGACTTAGGTCATCTTGTGAATTGCCAACCCCTCGGTCAAGCTGGGGAGCGCATTATTTTGCAAAGAACAGTCGTACTTTCGATGACAGAACCTAAGCCTAACGCCGCGGCCGGAACGGATTGGACGGGATTGCTGGCCGATCCTGACCTGGCCCGAAACCTAGGAAAGCTGCTGCAGATCTACCGCGAAGCAGCTCCCGATCGCAGAGAACAAGCTTTACTTGCGGCGGTGCGCGAGATTAAGCAAACTTCCAGCGACCCAGTTACCTTGACCGAGGTGGTGGAAAAGCCTGCTCAGCATCCCGTGCCCACTCCAGCGGCTGCGACACCTCCGTTTGAGCCCAATATTTTCAGCTCCAACTGGGGACAGGACCGGAGGCGGCATCCCCGGATTAAGTGCTTTGTAGCAGTTGAGTTGCGAGTAGATGATGGCGATGTCCCCGTATGGGGGAACCTGTCCAATACCAGCATGGGAGGATGCCAAGTCGAGACCGCCGCTCACATTAGTGGCGGAGCCAAAGTCGAAATCGGCCTGTGGGTGGCAAGCGGCAAGATATGGGTGAAAGGTTTGGCACTGAACGGCGTAGTCACGCAAAGCGCCTCCAGTGATAGAGTACGCATTCGCTTCGCCGGCATGGAGCCTTCGGGAAAAGAGAATCTCCGCCAGTTCCTGAGGTACATCCAGGAAACCACGCGCGCAGCGGCCAGCGAAAGCAGCTACCTGAAATTACTGAAGTAGTTCGTCGGGTTCCCCTGCGTTTCTTCCCTTCCGCAATTCTCTCCATTTTTCACAGATCATCCCACATTGTCCCGCAAGAAATTGGTACACTCTGGACGGATCAAGAAAGCTTTATCTGAAACCCTTTGTGCCCTCGGAACTCTAATTAGACTAGCCCGTGGGACAGCACAAGTCGACAAAAGTTGTCCCTGAGAGGAGCGCGCGTCGCATGGTAGCCAGTGAACAAGCATTGGTAACCGGGAAGCAACTGGATACGCTCTGCGTCAACACGATTCGTACTTTGGCCATAGATGCCGTACAAGAAGCGAATAGTGGACATCCCGGCGCTCCGATGGGTTTGGCGCCCGTCACCTACTGCCTGTGGCAAGAGTTTCTGAACTACGATCCAGCAGATCCAACTTGGTTGAATCGGGATCGCTTTGTCCTATCCAACGGCCACGCCTCCATGCTGCTCTACGCCATGCTCCATCTGGCCAGCGTGCGAGAAGTTGACGAAAACAATCAAGTGCTCAAAGAGCTGGCGGTGCCGATGGAGGAGATCAAGCGCTTCCGGCAACTCGGCAGCCGCACCCCGGGTCACCCAGAATCGGACGTCACCTCCGGCGTAGAGACCACCACGGGTCCGCTCGGACAAGGGGTGGGGAACAGCGTGGGAATGGCGATCGGCAGCAAGTGGCTCGCCGCGAATTTTAACCGCCCTGAGTTCGAGGTGTTCAATTACAACATATACGCCATGTGCTCCGATGGCGACCTGATGGAAGGAATCGGCGGCGAAGCAGCATCTTTGGCTGGCCACCTGAAGCTTTCGAATCTGTGCTGGATGTACGATCACAATCACATAACGCTGGATGGGCCGGCGAACTGGTCATTCAGCGAAGATGTGGCGACGCGCTTTATCGGCTACGGCTGGAATGTAACCCGGGTGGCTGACGCCAATGATCTCGAGATGCTGGCGCGGGCTTTCGAAACGTCCAAAAAAACGACTGATCGTCCCACGCTGATCATCGTGGACAGCCATATTGGTTACGGTTCACCGCATAAGCAAGATACGAATGCGGCGCATGGAGAGCCACTGGGCGAAGACGAAGTTCGTCTCGTGAAGAAATTCTATGGCTGGCCCGAAGACGCCAAGTTTCTGGTACCAGAAGGTGTGCGGGAGCACTTTCAGGATGGAATTGGAAAGCGCGGGCGCGACTCTCGCGCGCAGTGGTCAAAAATGTTCGCAGGGTATTCCCAAAAATATCCGGAGCTAGCCGAACGGCTGCACCTCATGCAGCGACGCGAGCTTCCCGCAGGTTGGGACAAGAACCTGCCCACGTTCCCTGCCGATCCCAAGGGTGTGGCGACGCGTGACAGCTCGGGAAAGGTATTGAACACCTTGGCACAAAATATTCCGTGGCTCATAGGCGGTTCAGCGGACCTAGCTACTTCCAACAAGACGACCCTGAAGTTTGAAGGCGCGGGAGATTTCCAGGCCGGCAGTTACCTCGGACGCAATCTGCATTTCGGTGTTCGCGAACATGCCATGGCCGCGAGCGTGAATGGGTTAGTGGTTTCTGGAATCCGGGCATTCGGAGCGACCTTCTTTAACTTCAGCGACTACATGCGTGCCAGCATACGGCTGGCTGCATTAATGGAAATTCCCTCGATCTTCGTATTTACGCACGACTCGATTGGCGTGGGCGAAGACGGTCCGACCCATCAACCCATCGAGCAACTAGCCTCGCTGCGCGCCATGCCGAATTTAATCGTGCTTCGTCCCGGCGACGCGAACGAAGTAATCGAGGCATGGAAAATCATTGCACAGTTGCAGAATCAGCCCGCAGCGCTCGTACTCACGCGGCAACCGCTTCCAACTCTCGACCGCACGAAGTATGCCTCTGCTTCTGGAACAGCAAAGGGCGGGTATGTTCTGGCCGACGCTCCTGGCGGCAAGCCGGAAGTAATTTTAATCGGCACCGGCAGCGAGGTTTCCCTCTGCATCGAGGCCTACGAAAAGCTTAAAGCGGAAGGCGTTCAGGCGCGAGTCGTGAGCATGCCCTCTTGGGAGATCTTTGATAAGCAGGATGGTGCGTATAAAGAAAGCGTTCTGCCATCCTCGGTAAGGGCGCGAGTTTCGGTGGAAATGGCTGCCACTTTTGGATGGGAACACTATGTTGGGCTCAAGGGGCGCAAAGTAGGCATGCACCGCTTTGGTGCCTCGGCACCGTTGAAGGATCTGTTGCAGTTTTTTGGCTTCACCGCAGATGCAGTAGTGGCAGAGGCGTGTAAGGCGATCGCCGAGAAGTGAAGTAAAGATGCGCCCTTCGTTGCTTAACAACAGAGCTGCACAACAAGACGTCTTCGGTCGTCAGGAGAATCGATTATGCAACCCACTGGAGTTTTGGAAACCGAAAAAGCTACGAACCCCCTCAAAGCGTTACTAAGCTATGGTCAGTCCATGTGGCTCGACTACATTCGGCGAGATCTGCTTACCAGTGGAAAGCTGAAGACGATGATTGAGGAAGACGGCCTTCGGGGGATGACTTCGAACCCCTCGATCTTCGAAAAGGCCATCGGGGAAAGTTCCCTATACGACGATATGTTGAAGTCGCTCGCCTCGCGCCCTGATCTCAGCGCCACGGCACGCTACGAGCAGATCGCAATTCGCGACATACAGGCCGCCGCCGATATTCTGAAGCCGGTATATGAAAGTTCGAGGTATCACGATGGATTTGTGAGCCTGGAAGTTTCCCCGTTGCTCGCGTTGGAGACTCAGCAAACGCTCGATGAAGCCCGCCGTTTATGGAAAACCGTGAACCGGGAGAATGTGATGATCAAAGTTCCCGGCACTGCGGAAGGGATACCAGCAATTCGTCAGTTGGTCAGTGAAGGCATCAACATCAATGTGACCCTGCTGTTCGCCCAGGAAGTCTACGAGAAAGTTGCGGAAGCTTACATCGCTGGAGTCGAGGATCTGGCGAAGCGCGGTGGAGATCTGAAGAAAATGGCGGGAGTCGCCAGCTTCTTTATCAGCCGCATCGATACGCTGGTGGATTCGATGATTGACGATAAGATGAAAGCCACTTCTGACCCGCAGCCGCAAGCGCTGTTGAAGAGTTTGAAGGGCAAAGTCGCGATCGCCAACGGGAAGCTCACCTACCAGCGTTATCAGAAGATTTTCAGCGGAGCGCGATGGGAGGTATTGACAGCGAAAGGGGCGCAAACCCAGCGTGTGCTATGGGCAAGTACCAGCACCAAGAATCCGGAGTATCGTGACGTGATGTATGTCGAAGAACTGATCGGGCCTAATACTGTGGATACGATGCCCCCGGCCACGGTCGATGCGTTTCGGGATCACGGAAAGCTGCGCAACAGCTTGACTGAGAACGTGGCCGGCGCACAAAAAGTGATGGATGATCTGGCCAAGAGCGGCATCTCTATGAAAGCAGTCACCACCAAGCTGACAACCGACGGTGTGAAACTGTTCGCCGACGCCTTTCACAAGTTACTTGCCGTCGTGGAAAAAAGCGTTGAGCAAAAGGGACAGAAAGCTTGAGGCACAGCGGAAGTACGAACTAGCTGCGCTGCATACAAGATTCCACTCGCGCCGGCTGGCATCCGGTCGCAGTGAAAATGCTTTCGGCGGCGATTCGGCAGAAATTTGGTGGGCACGTGAAAACCAGTGCGGTAAGTTTTAAATCCACATAACACTCCTCATCGAATATTCAAGGACCTTATGATGGCTCAACTGGCGGAAAAACCCACGGCCGCCTTACCGCGCGTTGGCAAGCAAGGCGACCCTTGTGTAATGGTCATCTTTGGCGC
This sequence comes from Candidatus Sulfotelmatobacter sp., assembly GCA_049515395.1. Taxonomy (GTDB): domain Bacteria; phylum Acidobacteriota; class Terriglobia; order Terriglobales; family Acidobacteriaceae; genus Sulfotelmatobacter. The sequence continues at coordinate 10,453 of JBEKUD010000096.1, forward strand.
GGCCGGCGATCTAACCGCACGCATGTTGATTCCGGCGCTATATAACCTGGCCCGCGCCGATTTGCTCTCGAAGGAATTTGCCGTGCTGGGCGTGGCACGTTCGCAGATGTCGGACGAAGATTTTCGCAAAAGAGTTTACGACGACATCAAACAATATTGCGGAGACTGCATCGAGGATTCGATGTGGGATAGCTTCTCGCGCCGCTTTTATTATTTCGCCGGCGATTTCAACGATGACAAGCTTTACCCGAAGATCAAAGATCATCTCGCCAAGATAGAGCGCGATCACTCCACCCATCAAAATGTCTTCTACTACATGGCGACCGCGCCGAGTTATTTCGGCACCGTGGTTGAAAAGCTTGCCGCCAATGGACTGATGGAACAAAACAACGATCACTGGCGCCGGGTGATCATCGAGAAACCGTTCGGTCACGACCTGGAATCGGCTAAGGCGCTCAATCAGCAGATCCTCAAGGTCGCCGACGAGAAGCAGGTTTACCGAATCGATCATTATCTCGGCAAAGAAACTGTCCAAAACATCATGGCGTTCCGTTTCGCGAACGGAATTTTTGAGCCCATCTGGAACCGCCGCTATATCGATCACGTACAGATCTCAGTGGCTGAAACAGTAGGCGTGGAAGGCCGCGGAAGCTATTTCGACCATGCCGGCTCGCTGCGCGACATGGTTCCAAACCACATCATGCAACTCATCAGCCTCACCGCGATGGAGCCGCCCATTTCGTTCGACGCCAACGCCGTGCGCGACGAACAGGCGAAAATTCTGCACGCCATTCAGCCCATCAGCGACGAGGAAGTTCTCAGCCGATCCGTACGCGGTCAGTACGGCGAAGGGATAATAGGCGGCCAGCATGTACCGGCGTATCGCTCTGAAGCCGACGTTGCCCCGGACTCCCGCACGGAAACCTTCGTCGCCATGAAGCTGCTGATCGACAACTGGCGATGGGCCGACGTTCCCTTCTATCTGCGCACGGGAAAAAGAATGCCGGCGCGCAACACCCACATCGTGATCCAGTTTCGCCGCGCCCCGTTCGTGTTATTCCGCGATACGTCGGTCGAACACCTCATGCCAAACCAGTTAGTGCTGCATATACAGCCGGAAGAGGGCATTTCCCTGCAGTTCGCAGCCAAGGTCCCGGGCCCGGTAATGCGTCTGGGGACAGTGGACATGAACTTCGAGTATCAGGAATACTTCGGAAAGCAGCCCAGCACGGGTTATGAGCGGCTGCTGCACGATTGTATGATTGGGGACCAGACATTATTTCAGCGGGCGGATATGGTCGAGGCGGGCTGGACCGTGGTTAATCCGATGCTCGATCTCTGGAAGGCGCTGCCACCGCGTAATTTTCCGAATTACGCTTCCGGCACGTGGGGACCGAAAGAGGCCGACGAACTCTTGGAGCGGGACGGCCGCCGCTGGAGGAATTTCGAGAAATGATTCTTGCCGGCGATATTGGGGGAACCAACGCTCGACTCGCTTATTTTCAAAGTCGGAATGGCGGTCTGCGCCTGGTCTCGGAGCGCGTCTTTCCCAGCCGTGACTACGAAGAATTCGGAGATCTTGTTTCCAAGTTTCTAAGAGATTCCGCGACGCAACCGGACGTCGCCTGTTTCGGCATTGCGGGGCCGGTGCACAACGGACGAGTCGAGACCTCCAATCTTCCCTGGATCATCGAGCAGGCTCGCCTCGCACGACAAATTAATCTTCCGTCTACCCTGTTGATCAATGATCTGGAAGCCAGTGCGTGGGGGATTGGTGGCCTTAGCCCGCAAGATCTCACGCCGCTCCATTCGGTCGCGAATTCAGGCGGTAATCAGGCAGTGATCGCGCCGGGAACCGGATTGGGGGAGGCCGGTTTGTTTTGGGACGGAAGCCAGCACCAGGTTTTCGCCTGCGAAGGCGGACACGCGGACTTCGCGCCACAAGGGGAATTGCAGATTGAGCTATTGCGGCTTTTGGCAACCCGGCACGGGCATGTCAGTTACGAACGTATCTTATCCGGCCCGGGTCTGGTGAATGTCTATGAATTTCTGCTTGAAAAAGGATGCAGCAAAGAGCCTGACGGATTCGCAGCGCAACGAACCAAGGGAGATGCCGCCGCGGTCATCTCCCACGCTGCGATGAGCGGCACGAACCGGTTGGCAGAAGAGGCTCTGGACGTGTGGATCTCGGTATACGGAGCGGAGGCGGGAAACCTCGCTCTGAAAACGATGGCCACCGGAGGAATCTTTCTGGGGGGCGGAATCTCCCCAAAAATTCTTCCCCGGCTGACCAGTCCGCTCTTCATGAGCTCTTTTCTGGACAAAGGCAGGCTCCGCCCGCTTCTGGAAAGCATCCCGGTGCAGGTCATCACCAACGACAAGGCGGGCTTGCTGGGCGCAGCTCGCTGCGCCGCAGCAAAATGCAGCCTTCAGCCGGTGTCATAATGAGCGCTTCCTTCGAAGTGCGCAGACTCACGACTCCACAAGATCTTTTTCAAGCGGCCGCGGAAGAAGTAATCCGCGACGCTACCGAGGCGGTCGCAGAGTGCGGCCGCTTTACCATTGCGCTCTCCGGTGGATCCACTCCCAGGAATCTTTATACCTTGCTGGCAGCGAATGCGGGCAGCCTGCCGTGGCCGAAAATGTTCTTTTTCTGGGGTGACGAACGTCACGTTCCTCCCACCGATTCCGAAAGCAATTACCGCATGGCGCAGGAGGCCATGTTGTCCAAGGTTCCCGTTCCGCCGGCCAACATCTTCCGCGTTCCGGCGGAGAATCCAGATGCATCGGCTGTGGCTCAAAGCTACGAGCAAACCCTGAAGAAGTTTTTTGGCTTGGCCGGCGGTGAATTCCCGAGGTTTGACCTGATTCTGCTAGGTATGGGACCTGACGGACATGCCGCATCCTTGTTTCCCGAGACTGAAGCGTTGCATGAGAAGTCGCGACTCGTGGTTGCCAACCGGGTGAAGAAGCTGGAATCCAGTCGGATCACATTCACGCTTCCGGTTATCAATACAGCGCGGTGTGTCGCATTTCTGGTGAACGGCTCTGACAAAGCGGCTGTACTGCGTGAGGTTTTGGAAGGCAAGGGGCCGGGCGAGAGATACCCATCGAAACTGGTGCAGCCGAGCGCTGGAAAGCTGATCTGGTTCATTGACCGCGCCGCAGGCAGCCAGCTTTCGGCGACCGCGTAGGGAGCCATCGAAACGCAGCGGGCTATCCGCGCCATCCACCGATTTCTTTTAGGCCCTTGCCACGCGCATGTTCGAAAAGCCGTACGCGATGCCGCGAGTGCTCAAACTCGTGGATATCCGCCCACACTTCGGCCTGCCACGCCTTATCGTGAGTAGCGCACGCTCCGCAGGTGGCGCAACGGGTGTGAAGGCTGACGGAGGCGACTTCGGCCACAAGTGCCCCGGGCAACTCAACGAAAATGCAGCGAACCTCTTGGATCTCTTCTCTTTCGTCGAGCAGGTGTTCGTAACGCAACAGGTAGCAGAATCCCAACTTGCGAGCCTCAGCCTCTGCCTCGGCACGGGTGAGAAATGGTCCATACTCTGCCCGCAACTGCTCAGTTGAGTCGCAAGCCATCCAGAATGTCTCTTTGTAAGCCATATCTGCCCGCGAGGGATTGCGGAGCCTGCTTTGCCGCGCTGGCGGGCCCGCTCTCGCCGACACCAAGCCCTTCTTATGCAATTTAAAGGCCGAGACAACTCTTGTACAAGCTGTTCCAGATCAGGCAGTTAACTGACCTCCCCAGGACCGACGAACGCTGTCAAGTAAACCTTTTGCAGAAGTTATCCCAGCGAGAGTTGCGCCCCGCCTCCTCGGCAGATCCTGTTAAGCGGGTGACGCGGCGGTGCATGTGAATCGGCCGACCGGCAGCCCTCAACCCGTCGGCGTCCGTTCGAGAACGGTGATTGGCCGATTCGAGTCTTCACGCCAGTTCCGGCCGCAGTGGTTAGCGACATACATAGCCAATTCGAGGCGAGTCCAAACGCCCAACTTGTTCAAAGGTGCTTCCCCAGTCGTTCTTGATCACCTGCTTTGTTGGTCCCATTATTTGCCGATTTCACGGTCGTGAGCCCTTGCCATGCAAAGTTGGCCACGTGAATTTCTTTTTCAGTCAAATGCCCTCGCGCATCATGAGATCACCTCCTGGTTTCGTAAGCAGCAATCGCCAACTTTACCCGCTTGCGACCATCCCGGATCCCGGCACGCAGAAAAAGCGTTCGTAAAGTGTTGTTTCACGGTGCGCGTACTGATGCTCAACCCCGCGATCTCCTTGTTGCGGCGACCCTGGACCAGCAGATCGAGCACCTGTTCATCTCTTGGTGTAACTTTCACCTCACTGAGCCCAAATATTTGTGTCTCCATTATCTCGTTTATTTCCTTCCCATTGCGCTAGGTTCAAACCCTTTGCCCATCTTTCGCCAAAACTTCGCCACGCCTTGGGGTCCTTCTAAGCTCAGCGTGTGATTGCACTTAAGGACAAGCGCTAGCGCTCCCGCGAGAGGCCATAAAACTCCATGCTAGGCTGGTAGTACCCAGTTTGGGACTGAGAGGGAGAGCGAGCCGCAACCGAGACCGCACCTCGCCGGCTCCTGGGAACGCCAATTTCTGGTACCCGATGACATTTCCGGCGCTTGAGAAGCTCGGTTAACACGCTTATTTTAAATTCTTGGAGCAACTCGGGTGCACTCATTTACTCACGAGGAAGGTTTGAGAACTGCCGTATTTTGCTCGCTTAGTGAAAAAGCTTTGGTTTTCCAAAATGGAAACAGATGGCATTCTGGCGGTCTCAATCTAGGCAAGAGGAAGACTTCGTCTGCGGTCTTTAGAGAGGCTGAGTCTCTGGGGCGGAGTTTTATCCTGGTACTTCTGTTTTTTCTGGTGGGTGTATATTCAGCATCCGCCCAGGGAGGTCCGCCTTATTACACCAATGATCCAGGCACACCCGGCCACCTCAATTGGGAGATCAATCTCGGCTACATGCCCTTTTTGTACAGTGATCAGTCTGTCTCCCACACTCCCGACGTGGACATCAATTTCGGCATCGGGGATCGCATTCAGCTCACTTATGAGAATGCATGGTTACGGGTCCAAAATCCATCTTCCGCGACCAAGTACGGCTTGGGCCAGTCCAATCCCGGAGTGAAATGGCGCTTTTACGATGGCGGCGACTCCGGCCTCAACGTCTCGGTTTTCCCCCAGCTCTTTCTCAACAACCCTAACGATGCGGTCCGCCGCGGGATCACTCCGCCCAGCGAGGCTTTTCTCCTGCCGTTCGAATTCTCAAGAAAAATCGGCCCGGTTGATGTTGATTACGAGATCGGATATCAATTCGTCCACAAAGGGCCGAATGGCCTGCTTACAGGGTTGGTGGTTGGCCGTGATTTCACTCCAAAGCTTGAAATTGACATGGAGTTGTACTACCAAGGCACCTTTCGCCCGTCGGAAAACCAACCCACGATTGATTTCGGCGCTCGTTATAAGATCCATCGTCCCGTCATCCTTCTCTTCATGGCGGGCCGAAGTCTCGAACCCAGGCGCAGCAATCAATCCTATTTCGTCGGTTATTTTGGCATTCAGTTCCTTCTGCCTCCTAAATTCTATAAGGCGGATTTGCCGGAAAGCACGGGCGAAAAGTGAATGGTGGGAGACTCGAGTCTTGAGGTACTGGGACTATTTCTGCCCTCTGGTGCCGCATCTAGGAAGCCTGCATGGTTCAAGCCCACGAACCGATTCACGGCCCGCGCGCCAAGTGAGGCAGGTGAACGTCATCCGGGACCCATGGCGAAACCCGAAAGGCATTCTCTTCTGTATGAATTGCACTAGAATAAGCTTGACTTTTCTTCACCTTGCTCGCGGGCAGCAGAGGCCGTAAAAACTGTGACCGACCAGAAAAACAAATCAGGCCTAGACGAGCAGACTTTCGCAAAGCTGCTGGAAGCTGCTTATGTACTGCAGGAACACAACCTCAAGAACAGCAAGATGGAAGTGAACACGGGATCGGATGGCGAGGAAGTGCGGAAGCAGGGGTTGGAAATGCGGCCGGCACCGGCGAAAGACGTCTCGCATGCGAACAGCGACTACACGCTGACTCTAGCCGAAATTGTCGAGGTCCAGAACCAGATTCAGATTCGCCATCTGGAGGCCGATCAGGCGATGGCACTGGTGGTCGAGAGAATCGCGCGAATCACAAGTGCCAGCGGGGCGGCGATCGGAATTATGGATGGCGAGACAATCCGGTACCGCGCCGGAGCGGGAGCTTCCGCGCTGCCCTCGGGAAGCGAACTACCAGTCGAAGACGCAATCTGCGCCAGGTGCGTGCGCACAGGTCAGGTATTGCGTACGCCCGACATTAGCAAGGAACCGTTGTTTTTCGATACCGAGCTGTGTCGCAAACGGGACATACAGTCGGTGGTGGCAGTGCCGATCTATCACGACGGCGACATTGTAGGAGCACTGGAACTTTATTTCGACAGATTGCATGGCTTCGCTGAACAGGACATCCACACGTGTCAACTGATGGCGGGGTTGATGACCGAGGCGATTGGTCGAAGTGCAGAAACCGCGTTAAAGAAATCCATGGACGCGGAGCGCTCCTCGATGTTGGCAGCGATCGAGCTGCTCAAGCCCAACCTTGTAGCTCTGGCGGAGGATTTTCCTTCCGAGAGTGCCGTTCACGAGGAGGCGGACGTTAGAAGCAAGACGGAAAGCTCTGTCTGCTGGAAGTGCGGAGACAAACTGGTAGAACAAGAGCAGTTTTGCGGCAATTGTGGGGCTCCGCGGGTGGGTGCCAACGATCCATCGAGTTTCCAGAGCAAGGTCGCGTCGGCGTGGCGTCTACAACAAACTGTCCGCCAAGAGCCAGCCTCTGTTTCTGATAAATCCGCGTTCCTGGAAAATAAGCCGCTTCAAGACGCCGCGGCTGCAAGCGCCGACGAAGATCGCGATCACATCGCGGAATTGTTTTCTTCACGCGCGTTGCGGGAAAATCCTGTCATGCCGCTGCCATCCCCGGATACGAGCGCGGAAGAAGAAGCGCATGGGTTGCAGTTATCCACCGTGCCGCACAACAATGTGGAGCAGGACAATGTGCCGCAGAGCGGGGTGCAGCAGAGTCTAGACGCCGACCACGAGACAGATTCCGTTGCGCTAACGACGCTGGAGAATGAAGACGCGATATCTCCGGCCTCGCGGATAACGTCGGAGAAACAAGACACAACGTGGAGTTCCGCCGCGAAAGCCAAAGACTTCCTGGAAGGGCTATCGGAGACGCGCTCTCCCAGCGCGTTTGTGCGTTTCTGGAGCGCACGGCGCGGTGATTTTTATCTCGCAATCGCAATCATTTTGGTGTTTGCCGTCATTCGATGGGGAATATTTTCCAGCGATCCAGCGGGCGCGACGGGCCGCGGGACCGCCCTTTCCGCGAGCGCAAACCGGCGTAAAATCGACGCGGACCTTTCCCTGTTCGACAAGGCCATGATCCATCTAGGTCTGGCGGAAGCCCCGGCGGTTCCGGATTACAAAGGAAATCCTGATACCCAAGTTTGGATTGATCCGCGCACAGCCTTATACTACTGCCCTGACTCCAGCCTTTACGGCAAGACTGCGAAAGGCAAGTTTGCCAGCCAGCGCGATGCCCAATTGGATCAGTTCGAACCGGCTTCGCGAAAAGCATGTGACTAAGTTAGCGTTCTGACACCATTTTCCACCGCCAGAATTGACAACCTTGTCCGCCGGGAGTGCAATCATACTGACCGCTCGTCTACTGGAGACTGAATAGTGGCGCAACCGACTGACGATCCCAAAGTTAGAATTTTGCCCGATTCGGAGCTGAATCCGCTGTTGAATCCCCTTCTGGTGACACACATGGGGCGGTGGGCGGAGGTATATTTCACCAGCCCGCCGGAGAAGCGCGCAGAAGCGGTTTCTGACCTGGTTCGAGAGCTTGCCAACAATTCTGTGCCTGCGGAAACTTCAAAGCGAAATAATGAGGAAGAGAGAAGGCATGGCACCTTGAAACATCAGCACGAGCAGGATGTTGAAAGACTGCGAGAGTGGAATGTAGAAAACCAGCGCGAGCCGGAGCAGAGTACCGCAGCACCGCTCCCAATCGAGGCAGCTCCCGCCTGCGGAACTTGCGGACATCGGAATTCGGCTGTCCAGAGATTTTGCGGAATGTGCGGCTCCCCGCTCGCCACGTCCGCTGAGCCCAGTCCGCAGCAACTTGCCGAAGCAGCCCAACTCTCTGCGGCCGGCTGGGTGCCACACGAAGCGGCGCTTCCAGGCGAAGTGACATCGTCCGGCGAGCCTGTTTCCGCTCGTGAGTCTTTTTCCCGAGAGGAGTCTTTCGCCCGCGATGAATCTATCTCGCGCGAGGAGATCGAGCTGGATTTGCGCAGCCGCGCACCGTTCTTCGCAAGACAAGAAAGTCCAGCGGAATTCGGCATGCTCTCCCAGTATCAGCCTGAGCCCGCTACCCACAGTTACAAAATCTATGTGGGAGCGATCGTGGCCATCCTACTAGCTGTACTGGTCTATATGACCTGGCGGAGCAACTCAGCCTTCTGGAGCAGCAGCACCGCCCCTGCAGCGCTCCCGCAAGCGGCGCCCACTCCGTCAGGCGAAGCGCAAGCAGGTCCGCCTGCAAGACCATCTGAGGCTGCGTCCGCTGAGCCGAATTCGGATAACCCCGTTACGACGACGAGAGCTTCGGCGGCTGCGCCGCCCCAGAATCCGCGGTCGCAGAACCACAGAAAGACCGCGACGAGAGCGGGAGAAAATAGTCAGAGAATGACAACCCGTCCTGCGGCCCAAATTGTACCCGTGGCTGCGAGCGCCGCCACCGGTGCCGGGCAAAACGGCTCCGAGGAACTGGCCATGGCGGAGAGATATTTAAGAGCCGACCCTGGCAGGAGTCGCGACAGCCAAGAAGCGGTTATCTGGTTGTGGAAGGCGGTCGCCAAACAAAACTTGACCGCAACCACGCTTCTCTCTGATCTGTACCTTCGGGGAGACGGAGTCACCAAGAATTGCGACCAAGCTCGTTTGCTGTTGGAGGCTGCAGCTCGAAAAGGCGGGACCGCTGCCGCAGAGCGGCTTCGTAACCTGCAAGCTTTCGGTTGCCAGTGAAATTAGGCAGGCAAGCGATGGAAGTGAAGGCGGAACACCCAAAGATGTTCCGCCTCCTGTTGTTTCGAGTTCAGGCGATTCCTGCGGGTAATCCCACACCTGGCCGGCGCGATTCGTACCACAGCGCCAACTCCACCCGGTTCCAGAGCCCAAGTTTGTCGTAGATCACGCGAAGATAATTCTTTACGACGTGTTCCGTGGTGCCGATAGCATGAGCCACGTCGCGGTTTTTCAGGCCCTGGGCGACAAGTTCGATGACACGGTGCTCTCGTTCACTCGGGATGCGATTTCCG
>JBEKUD010000097.1:0-20676 GCA_049515395.1 Candidatus Sulfotelmatobacter sp.
TTGACCATGGTGTAAAAGATCACTGCGATCTTGTGGGCGGTTGCCATGGTGGCAGCTTCGGGGTCCAGCATGGCTTTCATTCGACGCAGGTAGTTGCCTAAGGGTGTGAGGCTATGATGGAGGGAAAAGGCGGCCATGCGGAATAAATGGCCAGCCCGGTTTTTGACTTTTCGTGCTCCCCGCCACAGCAATTTCCCGCCGCTGATGTCGTTGTCCGGACAGAGTGCAAGCCAGGAAACAAAGTGCCCTGCGCTGGGCCACCGTGACATGTCGCGGCCGACCTCACTGAACAGTGGCAACGCGTTTTCCTCTAAGCCTGGAATTTGAGTCACATCCACTCCGAAGAGTTTGTAAGTTTCGGTACGCAGATCGAATTCTGGATGGGGAAGCCCGTTCTTCTTTCTCCTTTTGCCTCCGGCTCGATTTCGTTTCCGGTCGGGTGGTAACGGTCGTTCCGCGGGGTCGACGCGAGGCTCGAACTCCCGCAGCATTTTCTCGATGTGCAGATCGCAATTCACGATCTGCTGCTGATAGATGCGGTACAGCGCTCGCGATTGACCGAGGGTAAACAGAGGCTCGGGCCGCCAGTTGCCTGCGAGCGATTTTCGGATGGTCTCGTCGTCGGCTTGGATGTGTGGATCGCGCAGCTCGGCGCCGTCCCGTTGCCCAGCCAGGATGGCGTCCACGATGGCAAGGCCAGTCCCCCCGGTAATGTCACTGATGACATGGGGGATTTGCAGATTCATTTGCGTCAGCGCCTTGTGCATGTGCTGCACATGTTGGCTGGCCGCCGCCACCAATTCGTTACGGTGCCGCACTGGGGTCCGCACGGCGCAGGCATCCTGCCCCGGCCGAAAGCCAGCCCGCAGTAATCCCACCGAGTGCAGAAACTGCAACCATTGGTATTCGTGCCAGCGGTCCGCCGTCCGGGTACGTTCTTCAGGTGGCGGGCATTCACTAAACAGGGGCGGATGCCTCGTTGTTCCATCGACTTCGGCACTCGTCAGAAGTATCCCAGTAAAGGTTGTTTAGAGTGATCTGTACTGAGTACAGGATCGAGAACGCGGAGGTGTGCTTTGTCATCATCCGCGCCGTAGGCGCGTGCAGGTTGCTTGAGGATTGAGGGAACAGTCAGCATCGTCCACGCCGCAGGCGTGTATGCGGTCCGACAGAAGGAAGCTACTGGGGGATGGGAAGGTTGCGATGCGCTGGCGCAGATGGCGGAAGTACTCGGGACTAACGGGAAGACTCAGGACCTCATCAATCACATGTGCGAAGTAAGCCAGGGAGCGAATGATTGCGAGAGGTGGAGCATCGGCGGAGCGCAACAGACGGCGCGCGGCGGCTAGAGTTAGCGCGTTCTCAACCGCATGCCCACGCGGATGACGCCGTGGGCGGCTATTTCAAGAGCAACTCCGGCCAGCCGATCAAGATCGTGGGCGTGGTGGCCGATGGACAATACTTTTCGCTTACCGAAGATACCGAAGCAGCGGCGTTCCACCCGATCTCGCAGCAACCAACTGCGCACACATCGTTCATCGTCCGGCTGCGGCCGGATTGCTCGGACGCGGCCGCCAACGAGATGGGAGCCACCATCCGCAAACTGATTCGCGATCTTGACCCCGCTATTCCTGTGCGCGAGTCCAGCCTCTGGAAGAACCAGCGTGGATTGACTTTTTTCTTGTCCCAGGTGGCGACCGTCGCGCTCGGCCTGTTTGGCGCTCTTGGATTGCTGCTCTCGCTCGCCGGCACCTTCGGCCTTGCGTCGTATACGGTCAGCAAATGCCTGCGCGAACCCAGTATCCGTGTCGCGCTCGGTGCGCAAGCGAAGCAGATTCTCGCGGCAGCGCTCGGCCGCACGATGATCCTGCTGGCCAGCGGATCAGTCGTTCGGATGCTGGTCGGAGTCGCCGCAAGCCGCGTGCTTTCGGCGATCGTCTACCAGGCGTCGGCACAGGATCCATTTGTACTTGCCGCTGTTGTATCAACGATGGGGCTTACCGGATCTCTCGCCGTAGCTGGTCCCGTTCGACGGGCCCTGCGCATCGATCCGGCAAACGTGCTCCGCCAAGAATAATTTTCAAACACAAAAGCACTCAGCCGAGCCGGCGCTACTTCCCGCGGTTCTTGGTCGCTTGATACATCGCGTCCAGCAAGTCTTGTGAGTGGCCATCGTAGTCGGCATCGAGCGACCACATGAATGTGCCTCCCAGCCCGAGGACCCAATCGGAATACGAGACCCGGAGATAGGTCGAGACGGCATCGTCGTAGGTAATGTAGCCGTCCTTCCCATCGGTTCTCAGCATGTACGGAACCAGCGCAATTGGGTCATAAAACGTCTGCCACCCATCCCGGTTGATACGGTTCTTCATGAATGGCGCATAGTTCTCCGTCAGAACAGTGTTATCGCACTCTCCGTCCGCCGTATAGAGCGAGTTCGGACACAATCCGAACAACTGGTTGATGTTGGTATAAAAGTAGCCGTAGAAGGGCGTTCCCATGTTCAGTTGGCGGGGCGGGACCTTCTTCAGAAATATCTCGGCGGCTCCCTCGGCGCTGCCTCCCGGTTGGCACTCATAAGGGGCGGGATCGCGCGGGTCCCAAAAGATCGGAGAATTGAGCTGCCCGTGCGCGGTCCACGGCCCAGCGCAGTCGTACATCATGATATTGAAATAGTCGATCGATTTCTGCAGATGAAGCAGATCGTAACCGTATCCGCCCCAGGGCGCCACGTCGACGGACAGAACATAGTCGGAGTTCGCTTTGCGGAGTCCCGCCATGAGGTCCACGAGCAAGCGGCGATCCTGCGTCGTCTCCGGATACTCCCAGTCGATGTCGAAGCCATCGTAGCGATGTTTTGCAGCGAAAGCGGAAAGGTTCCCTACCAGAATTGCCAGGGTGCCGCTGGTCTCAACCCCGGTAAAGTCGCCGCCGATGAGTAGCAGGACCTTAACCCCTCTCGCGTGGCCCGAGTTGACGAGCTCGGGCTCAATGAAGCCGTCGGGAACGGACAACGTGCCCTCTGCGTTAAAGGATATTCCAGCATGGTTCACGTGCGTCAGCTCGTGAAATGGAATCTGCGCCGCGCTGTAAGATGGCTCCGAAAACTTACTCCAATAACCGTAGTCGCCCACCAATCGTTTGGGGAGATTTTGCGCGGCAGCGGAGTCCTGCGCATAGGAGGTTTGAGAGTGAACCGTACCGGCCAGGACTGCCAGAAAAATCAGGTAAGCGTGAAAACGCGAAAAGAATCTCATCGACTGGCCCTCTGGAAAAAGTCTCTTGGGGTAGGTCTGGACTGACCCTACGAGTCGCACCAAGGCCGCAAACCGGGCCATTCTACTACTGATCCAGAGCCGGTCGCGCCCAAAATTCAGCACCCCGATATGGCCAGATTTCGAACAAGGTGGCTGGCTCGGACTTTGGGGAATCATTTTCGATATCCGCAGTCAATCCTTCAATGCAACCACGGACACAGCGAAGGGCGGGAGAATGACTTTCCCCTCGCCAACATCCCGCTTTACTGTATCTGCAGACACCCCTCCGATGGTCTGGATCGCAGCCCCTAAACATTCTTTGGGTAGTTGCACCGTGACCTCACGATTTCGCTGGTTAATCAACAACAACTTGCGGTGGCCATCTCGGATAAAGGCCTGCGCCTCGACGGCGTCGGACTCCGCCAGCGAGCCATTACTGCGCACTTCGGTGAGAGGCAGATCGTCGCCAGGACCGAAATTGTTCTTGATCAACTCCAGCACGGTGAAGCGTGCGTTCGGTCTACCGTTCGTCCAGTCGATCATGGTGACGCTCGGGAACTGCGAGGGATATCCGACCAGTTGTGATTCGCCCACCGTGTCAACTCCAAGTTTTGCTAACTCGATATAGAGGTAGGCGTACAAAGCTCCACTCAGATTCCAGTAAGCGGGAGGGATTGGTTTCTCTACGTGACCCGGCTCCCCCTGAACCATGTCGCCCGTGAGAATCGAGCCTACTTCATTGACCATGACCTTGGTTGATGGGGACAGCCGATTTCGGATCTCGAGGATGTAACGCGTTACGGAGACAAATTCGCTGGCTCGGTCAAAGAACGTGTACTGCCAGTCTTCCGACGTTTGATCACCCGATGGCGTGGCATAGACATGGAAGGAAATGTAGTCCAAAGGCACGCCCGGTTGATGGTTCTTTGGGTCAAGAAAATATGCGAACATTCGCGGAGCATCGGACGGGCCAGACAAGGCGAGGCCAACAAATTTCATCTGAGGCGCGACCTTCAGCACTGCCTGGCTCACGGCATCATAACGTTCGACGTATTGCTGGGGCGTAGTATCGTGTTCTCCATCGACCTCGTTGAAGACCTCCCAGTAGCCGATGTCGTAGTGATATCCGGAAGAATGAAATTTCCCCAACTCGTCGGTGAATCCACCTTTCGTATACCAGCTCGCCAACCGTGCATAGTAATCTCCCAGCGCGGCGAGGTCGTGGAGTTGTGTTCCTTGCGAATAATTCCAGATCACTTGATTGGAATCGTCCGGGTACGCGACTGGCTGCGGCGTGGTGAACATCCACTGGGGGATGGTGCTGAAGCTCATCACGCCGCTGTGCCCCGCCGACACGCGCTGAAAGTCCTCAACCAGCGGATCCATGTATTGGAAGTCCCAATAGGTCTGGTTTGCGTCCGGAGGGCGCAACTCGGCCACCGCCAACTTCGGATAAGGCAGCCAAAAGGCGTAGCGAACATAATCGGCACCGATCCTTCGTAGCGCCTCGAAGGCCGCATCGTGAAGGGGTGATCCACGACGCAACATCGGATTGACCACTGCTTGCAGGGTCGGAACGGTGTGGTTCTGTGTTTTCTTTTCCCAGTTAACCAGGATCGAGGGCACTCCCTGCGCGAACAGGGCGCCGTTCACGACCACTTCGAAGAGCGCCAGGATAAAGCCGATTCGGTAGCTCTCTGCTTTATTGTGCATTCGACGTCGACTGCATGTTAGGGGTTGCCAGAACGCGAAGTCAATGAGAGTCGAGTGCCGGGGAGTGCCGGGTGGTCACCTGCCATGCAACCGTGAACGGTTGAGCTCCTTTGTTCGACCCTGTACTGTCCGCGAACAACTGACTCGCGAATGGTTGCGGCTGCAAGTGAATTTGGAAGGCTTCCAAACTTTCTGCTGGTGGGTCTATACTCCGTTCGTGCGAACCCCCGTTTAATCATGCATCACTCCCCAGGCGCCCTTCGGCGAAGATGGCTCTCTCCGAGATTAATCGTTCTGTGTTGCGGCTTGCTGCTTCCAGGCTCGGTAGCGTTTGCTGATCAGTCCGGGCAGTCCCTTGCCGCGCAAACGGTTGAACTTTCGCGGCCAATTCGGTCGTGGGAATTTCTTTCGGCTGTAGGCACGCGCGCCGGAATGTTCGGAAACGAACAAGGAAAGCTCGAAGTGTGGGTCTACCCCTTGAAAATCCTGCGTGATTTTCATTTGCGATTCCATATCGATGGCGTCACGGTGCCGGCAGAAACTCTGGCGCGAACGTTGATTGTTCATCCCGAGTCGAGCACGATCGTCTATACAGGCGACGTTTTCTCCGTCCGCGAAACTCTGTTCGTGCCGGTGCATGAGTCGGGCGCCATCATCGCCTTTGAAGTCGATACCACCGAGCTTCTCGAGATTGAGGCTGTTTTCGACCGTGATTTTCAGCTGCAGTGGCCGGCAGCCCTCGGAGGTGTTTCTGAGGAATGGGACCCCACGCTGCGAGTCTTCCATTTCGGAGAAGAGTCGGGAAAGTTCGATGCGCTGGTCGGTTCTCCAACAGCGGTCAAAAGCTCTGAAGAATACTCCAGCAACTATTTCTCCTCTCAGCAAAACTCAATTCTTCTGGGTGCGACAAAAAAAGGCAGTGAGACGAAGCTTATTGTCATTGCGGGAGGGGCCGAAGGGCGGGCAGCGGTAGCAAGCCATTACGATCACCTGGCAAAAAACTATCCAGAATTGCTGAAGGAAGCTGTCGGGTATTACCGAGATTATCTGGATCGCACGGTTAGCTTGAAGCTTCCCGACGCACAAATCGAAACGGCCTATGACTGGGCGAAAGTGAGCATGTTGCAAGGCGTCGTGCAGAACCCGTTCCTGGGAGAAGGTCTGGTTGCCGGATATAACAGGTCAAGCGACAGCGAGCGCCCTGGTTTCGCCTGGTTCTTTGGTCGAGACGCCGAGTGGACTTCGTTGGCGCTCGATGCGGAGGGCGACTTCTCAACGGCCCGTAATGCTTTGGAGTTCCTAAGCAAATACCAGCGTGCGGACGGCAAGATTCCTCACGAAATCTCGCAAAGTGCCAGCTTGATGGACTGGTTCAGGAGCACCCCTTACGCGTTTGCCTCCGCGGACGCTACACCTCTGTTTATCATTGCCGTAAACGATTATGTGTCGCACAGTGGCGACATTGGATTCGCTCAACAGAAATGGGGCAACATCTGGAAGGCTTTTGAATTTCTCCGATCCACGTACGACGCGCAGGGACTGGCGCAGAACTTTGGCGTGGGCACCGGTTGGATCGAGGGAGGGCCGCTCTATCCGGTGAGAACTGAACTTTATGAGGCGTCGCTGGGACTCGAAGCCACGCGGGCACTTTCTCACCTCGCTCGTCTTGTGGGTAAAGAAGATCTTGCCAACGAGCTGCAGCAAACTTTCGAACGGCAGAAACCGCTTTTGGACAAAATGTTCTGGTCCGCTGAAAACAAAATCTACGCTTACGCGCTCGATGCACGTAACGACCGCGTCGACGTGGCCAGCGTCCTGGCTACGGTTCCGATGTGGTTTAAGCAGCTCGACGGAGACCAAGCTCGAATCATGATTCAGGAGCTCGCTGGCCCCGATCACCAGACTGACTGGGGCATGCGAATTCTTTCTTCGCACGACCCGAGATATGGTCCAGGCGGATATCACTACGGAACTGTGTGGCCGCTGTTCACTGGCTGGGCGTCTGTCGGGGAGTACCGCTATCACCGCGCGCTTCCCGGCTACTCCAACTTGCGGGCCAACGCTCTGCTTACGTTGAACGGCTCTCTCGGCCACGTCGCCGAAGTTCTTTCCGGCGATTATTTCCAGACACTCTCAACCGGATCTCCCCATCAGATCTGGTCGGCGGCTATGGTGGTCAATCCTCTGCTGAGCGGATTGCTCGGCTTGCAAGTGGGCGCTACCAGTTGCCATTTAGACTTCGTTCCTCACATCCCAGCGGACTGGAGTTGGTTCTCCGTCAATCACGTTGGCCTTGGGGCAGTGGCGTTAGATCTGAATTACCGGCGGACGGCCGACAGTATCCAACTAGACGTGCAATCCACGGGAACCGGCCGTTGTTCTCTACAGTTCTCGCCGGCATTGAGTTTGCGTGCCAAGATTACGCGAGCTCGACTCAATGGACGCGCGTTACCATTTCAGATTGAAGCGAACTCATCCGATCAGCATGTAAGCGTGAATCTCCCCATCGTGGGTGAGCGAAATACCATTGAAATTCAGATGAAAAATGACTTTGAGCTGAGTGAGTCGTCGACGCTTCCAGCGTTGGGAAGCACCAGCCGCGGTTTGCGAGTGCTCTCCGAATCGTGGTCGGCAACGCGGGATACTCTACGATTGTTACTCTCAGGCGCGCCAGGAGAGAGTTATGAACTCACGGCATGGAATCCGGACCAGATCTCTTCCATCGAAGGCGCGGAGCTTGAGAAGAAAGCCGGGCCGGAAGCAAGAATCCACGTCAAGCTTCCGGCGAGTGCGCCCGGAATCGATCCGCAAGCTACGATCACCTTTCATTTTGCTGCAAGGTAAGAGCGCAGTGCTTTAGGTTCGCTTCTTAAAATTATGGAGAGCAATGCTAAATGCTTCAAAACTCCGGATTCGCGGCTCTATTAATTGCAGCGGTGTGCCTTGCACTTTCTTTCTCGCGGGCGCAGGAACGGTCTGTGGATGCAGAAGGCCACGCATGGTGGCAGCAGGCGGTTTTCTATGAACTGTATCCGCGCAGTTTTGCCGATAGCAACGGCGATGGTATCGGAGATCTCAAGGGGATCGAGGCCAAGCTGGATTACCTGAAGCAATTGGGCGTGGACGCCATCTGGATCAGTCCCTGCTATCCGTCCCCACAGGTCGATTTCGGCTACGACGTTTCCGATTACGAGAACATCGATCCCCTGTACGGAACCTTGGCGGACTTCGATCGGCTGGCGAAAGCCGCGAAGGAGCGTGACATCCGCATCATCATGGATTTTGTCATCAACCACACCTCTGACCAACACCCGTGGTTCCTGGATTCGAAGTCATCACGCACCTCTGCTCATCGCGACTGGTACATCTGGCGCGACGGCAAGGGCGACGGCCAACCTCCCAACAATTGGATCTCCGGTTTTGGAGGTTCAACCTGGAAGTTCGATGCCACCACTGGCCAGTATTACTACCACTACTTTGCAACCGCGCAGCCTGACCTGAACTGGCGCAACCCAGCCGTGGAGAGGGCGATGTTCGACGTCACTCGATTCTGGTACAAGCGTGGAGTCTCAGGGTTTCGTCTGGATGCGGTTGATCTTCTGTTCGAGGATCCGGATCTTCACGACAATCCTGTCCTGGAGGGAAAGAACGACCTGGGCGACCCGAAAATGCAGGAGAAATATAACGACAAACTGCGCGAAAATCATGACGTTCTTCGCCGCCTGAGAAGCGTCGCAGACGAAAGCAACGCCGTTCTGGTGGGTGAGACCTACACGGATAGTGCCGCCGAGCTGAAGGAATACTACGGTGCGCACAACGATGAAATCCAGTTGCCTATGGATTTCATGTTCTGTACCCTCGACAAGCTCTCCGCGCGCGAATTCCGTAAGCAGATTGCGCTTGCCGAATCCACCGGCGGCTGGCCGACCTATGTCATCGGCAACCACGACATGGAGCGATCCTACGTGCGCTACGGGGACGGGAAGCACAATGATCAGATCGCCAAACTGATGGCAGGCCTCTATCTGACGCTGCGGGGCACACCCATCATGTATTACGGCGAAGAGATCGGCATGGAGAATAGCAATCCCACGCGCAGGGAAGATGTGAAGGATCCGATGGGAGTCACGGGCTGGCCGGGATACAAAGGCCGCGACGGTGAGCGCACTCCCATGCAATGGGACGGCTCATTCAATGCGGGATTCACCAGCGCAGCGACACCCTGGTTACCCATTCCCCCGAGCGCGAAGAGGCACAACGTTGCGAGTGAATCGAACGACCCCAACTCCATTCTGCAGTTTTACCGGCAGTTGCTGGGATTGCGCCATCGCAATCAAGCGCTCCTGGCGGGAGATTATCTGGCGCTGAACCAGGACGATCCCAACGTTCTCGCCTACCTGCGCCAATATAAGAAAGAAGCGGTGCTGGTCGCTTTGAACATGTCTGGAACGCCGCAGCATGTCAGGTTTAATCTTTCCGCGGAGGGCTTCTCTTCGGCCAAGGCCAAAACTCTGCTCACGACTTCGGCCCCGGCGCCCAACGGTCCGTTAGATCAAATCGTTCTGGAGCCATTCGCCGTGTACATCGGGCAAGTCTCCCAGTGAAGGAGATTCATTAAATGAAGGACATTAACAAAAGACAGCTTCTGTGCTCGCGCGCGAGTCTGATTGGCATCCTGCTGGCGGGCGCCTCTGTCTGGGCCCAGTCGGATGCGGCCCAGGGCGCACAGCTCTCCAGCCTTATCTCACCTCACACGTATGTCCAGAAGCGGGCTTCCAGCTACGACCGCACCGGCGGCAACGACGACTTTCGCAAAATTGCTCCCGGAGACACGCTTACGTTGCTCGATGAGTCCGGCCCCGGAGTCATCACTCACGTCTGGATCACCATCGCTTCGCCGGAGCAGTATCACTTGAAAAAGCTGGTTCTTCGCATGTATTGGGACGAGGAAGCCTCGCCAAGTGTGGAGGCTCCAATCGGCGACTTCTTCGGCCTCGGTCTTGGCGACTACTTTCGATTTGAATCAACCCCCCTGTCCGTGGCCTCGGATAAGGCTCTAAATTCTTTTTTTCCGATGCCTTTTCGGAAGCGAGCCCGCATCACCGTTACGAACCAGGGGGGCGAAGGCGTCGATGCGTTTTATTTCAACATCGACTATCAGGCTTTGCGCAAAGACCTCGCTCCGGACACCATGTATTTCCACGCACAGTACCGTCAAGCGACGCCAGCCAAAGGTTGGACCAATCAATGGGAAGCAAACGACACGCCAGCCATAACCGCAAAGAAAAATCTTGATGGGGAAAACAATTACGTGTGGCTGGAAGCGACCGGGCAGGGACACTTCGCGGGCGTGACTATGTCAATCCTTCAGAATCAGGATGGCTGGTGGGGTGAAGGCGACGACATGTTTTTTGTCGACGGAGAAAAACTTCCTTCCATCAACGGAACTGGATCGGAAGACTACTTTCTCGGAGCCTGGGCTTTTGGCGACCATCCGTTCTCCTATGCCCTATTCGGAGCGCCAGTGAAAGGCCCAGAGCTGGCGGGGAGCCGCTCTTCCCTGTATCGCTTTCACCTCGACTCGCCGATCCCTTTCACCAAGTCGCTGAGAGCAACGATCGAGCATGGCCATGCCAATCATCGCTCCGATAACTTCTTTTCGGTCGCTTACTGGTACCAGAAGGAAACGCATGCCGCCTTCCCAGCATTACCACCCGTCGAGCAGCGCCTTCCCCGCACATATCCGGTGGGAGGTCCTGGGAATGCTGCGAAGTGATCCTTTCCGCGCAATGCAAAGTCATGATGCGGCGCACGAATTCGGGGTAGCATTTGCGGCTCGCTGGCTCCAGTAGTCAGTCCAGAAGGAACCGAGAAGATTGCACTCATGAAGCTCAAAGTGAATCAACTTGTCATCACAAGTCTACTGGGTTGTTTCAGCATGGTTTGCGCGCAGGATACACGTTTTGAACCCGACCATCAGCAGATTCCCACGCCAGATTGCCTATCGATAAAAGCGGTCTGGGACGGCGGATGGAGATCTTGCACCCCGGAAGATGACGATGCGTGGCTCGCCGACATCCGGCATTGGCGCAGTGAGCACTTGATCCGCGTTGGCTACGATGGATCGCGTTATGACGCTCCCGCGCTCAAGTGGACGCAGTCCAGTTTTTTCCAGGCGCAGATGATGGTGCAGGACCGTTATTTCTATGACCCGGTTGCTCGCCGCTACACCGTCGATCGTTATCTCGATGATCTGGAAAAACGCTACGGGGGCATCGACGCGGTGCTGATCTGGCCAACCTATCCGAATATGGGCATTGATGACCGCAATCAGCACGACCTGATTCGCAGCATGCCGGGCGGTGTTGCCGGAGTGCGGCAGATGATCGCTGACTTTCATCAGCGTGGTGTGCGCGTGCTGTTTCCCATGATGATGTGGGACCAGGGCACGCGCGATCCTGGCAAGCCTTGGCCGCAGGCGATTGCTGAATTGATGGCGGAAGTGGGGGCCGATGGCATCAACGGCGATACCCAGGACGGGGTCCCGCTCGCATTTTCAGCCGCTGCCGATAAAGTTGGACATCCGCTCGCCTTTGAGCCCGAGGACGGCCCTTCCGATGAGGCCCTGGCGTGGAACGTCATGACCTGGGGCCAGTACAACTTTCCTTTCGTTCCCATGGTCGACAAGTACAAATGGCTGGAACCGCGCCATATGGTGAACATTTCCGATCGCTGGAATCGCGACAAGACCAACGATCTACAGTTTGCTTTTTTCAATGGTGTCGGTTGGGAAAGTTGGGAGAACATTTGGGGCATCTGGAACGGGATTACGCCGCGCGACGCCGAGGCGACTCGCCGAGTCGCCACCATCGAGCGAGCCGTTGCCCCGTCGCTTATCAGCAGTGAATGGGAGCCGCTCACGCCGATGCTGCGCTACGGAGTTTTCGGCAGCCGTTGGCCGTTGAACGGTCCGACGGTCTGGGCCATCGTGAATCGCAACGAGTATGACGTGGAAGGTCGCCAGATCGAACTCCAACCACAGGAGGGAATGCGTTACTTCGATCTTTACCATGGGATTGAATTGAAGCCCGAACGCAATCCGAAAGGCAGGGTTGTGCTTAGCTTTGATATTGAAGCGCATGGGTACGGCGCGTTGCTCGCTACGAAAGCGGCGCCGAATACAGCCATCCAGGCACTAATGTCGAAGATGAAAGAAATGACGGCCAAACCATTAGGGAGCTATTCGCACGAGTGGACCGTACTACCGCAGCAGATTGTACCGATCGCTGCGACTAAGGCGCCTGCAGCATCTTTCCAGGAACCTTCCTTGGCGCCCCAAGCCGGCATGGTGAAAATCCCCGCGGGAGACTTTCTCTTCAAGGTGCAGGGAATTGAGATCGAAGGATCCGATGACCTCGGCGTAGACGTGCAATATCCCTGGGAAAATTCTCCACGGCGCTTCCACGAACATTCCATGCACGTGAAGTCCTTCTGGATCGACACCTATCCAGTCACGAACGCGCAATATAAGATTTTCCTGGACAGCACGCACTATCATCCGCAAGATGACCTGAACTTTCTGCGTGATTGGAAAGGCGGAAACTTTGCTGCGGGTTGGGACAACAAACCCGTTACCTGGATTTCTTTAGAAGATGCGCGAGCTTATGCGGCTTGGGCTGGCAAGCGTCTGCCGCATGAGTGGGAATGGCAATACGCGGCGCAAGGCAGCGATGGCCGCATCTATCCATGGGGGAATGACTGGAATGCGACTGCGGTACCTGTGCCCGACAAAAGCCGCACTGTGGGTGGGCCGGACGCCGTTGATGCGCATCCGCAAGGCAGCAGCCCTTTCGGCGTAATGGACCTCGTCGGCAACGTGTGGCAATGGACCGAAGAGTTCACCGACGACCATACCCGCGCCGGAATTCTGCGCGGCGGCGAATATTACCAACCGCAAGGTTCAATATGGTATTTTCCCCAAGCCTATAAGCTCAACGAACACGGCAAACTTCTGCTGACGGCCCCGGGCCTGGATCGCTCAGGTGGAATTGGCTTCCGCTGTGTGCAGGACGTGGAGTAGCCCGCGAATTTTGTTCATGGGCCGAGAGGCGAAATTGGACGCGCCAAGGCTCCGCGCGCAACCTTCGCCACGACCCTCCCACGTTTTCCCTTTGGTCCGCCCGGCACACAATTATGTCCCTGCATTTAACTTTGCTCTTCTCAGATCAGCTCCGGAGGTCCATAATCAAACGTTTCAATATGAAAATAGCTCCCAGGTGCGGGGACTGACCTAGGAACGGGCATTGCTCCGAAAGAAGATTTTTTCTTCAACCGACATCGGGAGTCAGCGATCGTATCCAGTCCATTTGGGACCAAGGGGGCGCAAAGTGAGTCTTTCAGTTTTCATCCTTCGCCAAACTTGCCAGCGCAGATTTCAAGCTTTAACCGTCGCCGTTATCGTCTTATTACCAGCGGTGCTTTTCGGCCAAGGCTACTTCGGAACTGTAAGCGGCGTTCTGACCGACCCGTCGGCGGCCATAGTCCAAGGGGCAAAAGTCACCCTTCTGGACGAGCAGAAGGGATATAAGTTTGCGACCACCTCGGACAACGACGGGCGTTACCTGTTCGCTTCGATTGCGCCAGGCTTGTACACCGTCTCTGTAGAGCTGCCGGGCTTTGAGAGAACTGTACGCACCCACATTAAATTGAACGTCAGTGAGAACGCGACGGCCAACCTGACTCTGAAGATTGCCAGCGCGGCGCAAAATATTGACGTCAAGGCGCAGACGCAATCGATTGCAACCGAAGATGCGGTGACCGGCGAGGTCATCGACCGGAGGGCCATCAATGACCTGCCTCTGATCGACCGTTATGTGCTGGACCTCACCTATCTCACGCCAGGCGTTACCGATATGAGCGATCAGAACCACATCGGTGACACCGGGACGAACTTTGTTTCCAATGGCAGCCGCGGAGCCAGCGCCGACATTCTCATGGATGGCGCCTCCATCACAAACTTCGAGCCGAATGGCGGCATCACCCAGGTGACGTACGTTCCCTCACCGGAAGCGGTGGAAGAGTTCAAAGTGCAGCAGTCCAACTTCAGCGCGGAGTACGGCTTTTCCGGTGCCTCGGTCGTTAACATGATCACCCGTTCCGGTACCAACAGCTTCCATGGAAGCGCCTATGACTTTGTCCGCAACACAATCACCGACGCGAACAACTGGTTCAACGATCAGAGTGGCATTCCCATTCCACCGGTTCACCGTCACGACTTCGGTGGCACCATCGGCGGGCCCATCATCAAGAACAAGACCTTCTTCTTCTTCGATTGGGAGGGCCTCCGCGCCACCAACATGAGCACTTACTATGCGGGCGTACCGAGCGCTGCCGAGCGTGCCGGTAACTTTGGCGAAGTTTGCACGTCGCAGGGCGGTTCGTTTGATTCGACCGGATTATGTAACGTCGCGAACGGTCAGATCTGGGATCCCTATAGCGGTACGTATAACGCCAATCTGGGCGGTGCGGTGCGGAGCGCCTTCATTCCATACAACAACATTGCCGCCTACACCAGCCCGGGGAATCCCAATCTCAATGGCACACCCTACCAACTACCCAATACGCCGGGCAATCTCATTGATCCAGTCGCTCAGAAAATGATGAGTCTATTCCCCAATCCCACTCCCAACGTCGCCAATTCTACGATTTACGATAACTGGATCGCGTCGGGGGCAACGCCTCAGTCGAACAACCAGTTCGATCTGAAGATTGACCATCGCTTCAATCAAAAGAATCTCTTGAGCGGAAAGTATTCTCAAAACTGGAACTCCACCAGTCCCTACAATTGCTTCAAGACCTTCATCGACCCCTGTGGCAGCGGAGCGAATAAAGGCACCGCCCACCTGTTCGCGATTAATGACACGTACACCTTTAGTCCCACCCTGCTGCTGACCACGACCTTTGGATTCAGCCGCGGCGCGGAGCTGATTTATGCCTACAATTCGAGTCTGAATCCCGATCCTCTCGGTACGTTGGGTTTCCCGTCCTATCTGAAAACGAATGGGTTCAACGGCGTTCCTGCCATGTTTATTGGCGGCGGGTATTTTTCGGCCGGCTATACCAGTGCAGGGAATGATCCTTATGGCAACTACAAACAGGGACAAGACACCGGGCAGCTGACTGCGACCCTGAGTAAAATCCACGGTTCCCATGAATTGAAGTTCGGATTCGAGGCGCGCTTGCACCAGCAGAATTACATCCAGACCAACGCCCCGCTTGGCGTCTTCGGTTTTAGCGATCAAGGCACGGCATCGTGTCCGCAGGGTTTGGCGGGGGGATGCGGCGGAGACGGGATGGCCAGCTTCATGATGGGCCAGATGTTGGGGAATGGGAATAGCGCCTATGAAATCCAGTTCCAGCCCGCGACCGAAAACTACCAGTATGCAACGTTTGTTCAAGACAACTGGAAGGTGAACTACAAGCTCACGCTGAACCTGGGGTTGCGCTATGACGTTTCTTTGCCCAGAACCGAGCGCTTTAACCGCATGAATTGGTTTGATCCGAACGCAGTTTCGCCGCTGGTTGTGCCCGGACTGGGCACTCTGCACGGAGGTGAAGCGTTTGCGAGCCCCAGCGAACGCACGAACTGGGTCACCGACTGGAGCGACATTCAGCCGCGCTTCGGCTTCGCCTATCTGATCCAGCCAAAAACCGTGATCCGCGGGGGCTATGGCATCTACTACGGCCAGACTCGCTCGGGCGCCAACGGCCTGTTGAGCTACGGTTCACAGGGCTTTAACCAGTACACGAGCCTCATTTCGACGTATCAGAATGATGGCGCAACTCCCTACTTGCACCTGAGCAATCCCTATCCCAATGGGCTGATCCAGCCAGCAGGAAGTTCCCTTGGCCTCCTGAATGACGTGGGATACGGCGCCATTGGCCCGCTTCGCACCGGCGCAGCGGCACGAACTCCGTACGAGCAGAGTTGGACTTTTGGAGTCGAACGCCAGTTGCCCTGGAGTGTGGTCTTCGGTGCGCACTATATCGGAAAGAAGGGAACCCACCTCTACTTCAGCGGCGACAACTCGATCGACATTCTCGGACCGCAGATCGAGAGTTACAGCCCAGCCCAGATCGCGGCTCTGGAAACCTACGTCAACAATCCCTTCGCCGCGGTCATTACTGACCCGAACAGCGTGCTTTCAAGCTCCCAGATCCAGCAGTTTCAACTGAACACACCTTACCCTCAATTTCCGGGTGGTGTCGCGACCGATGTTCCGCCTATCGCGAATTCCACTTATCATGCTCTGCAACTTACCGCAGACAAACACTACACCAACGGCCTGGAGCTTCTGGTGAGTTATACCTGGTCGAAATCGATCGACGATTCCTCGATATACGACACCAACGTGCAATGGCTGGGAAATTACGGCAGCTACATTGGCGGTAATATTCAGAATCCCAACAAGCCATGGCTGGAGCGGAGCCTGTCGACATTCGATGTGCCATCTGTGCTGAAATTCAGCTACAGTTACGATCTGCCGATTGGGCGCGGGAAGGCGCTCCTCGGCGACATGCCGCGAGCCCTCGAAGCCGTCCTCGGCGGGTGGAAGACCAACGGCATCTGGCAGATTAGCGATGGCCGGCCGATAAGCTTCTTTACTCTGAATGGCGGCACGCCCCTGCCTACGTACGGCTACCAGCGCCCGGATATCGTAGGCACGCCGAAACGCAACTACGGTAGCGATTGGGTGAATAACTTTTTTGCTAACCCTGATGTCTTCCAGACGCCCGCCCCGTTTACTCTTGGCAACGCACCGCGGGCCACTGGAGCGATCCGTACGCCGCTTTCGTTCGCCGCCGACTTGTCGCTCACCAAGCAGTTCTTGCTATCCAACGTGCATGAAGGAGTGCACCTGGAGTTGCGCCTTGAAGCCGAAAACGCGTTCAATCATCCGGTCCTGGGCACGCCTGACTCCACAGTCGGCGATCCCAGTTTCGGTGCGATCTTTTATCAGGCGAACAACCCGCGACAATGCCAATTGGCCCTGAAAGTCACCTTTTAGGTCGACGTGGCAGCGAGTCAGCGACGTCGTTCGCTCGCCATAAAGGAAGAAGCAATCTTGATGACAAAAATATTGCGGGCCGCGCACTTTGGATGCGAGGCCCGCTGTTCTGGCTTTAGCCGTTATAGAGATAGAATCTTGTCCAACGAACCTGCTACCTCTGCGGGACAAGGGTGATTAAAGCTCCCATCTTTGGCGTTCCGATACCAGTCGCTAGATCATATCCCCGGGTGGTTGGGAACAAACCGTTGTTGTTGGTGGTTTGCCTAGTTCCGGTGATGTCGTTGAAATAGCCGCGATAATTCACGTTGTAAAGCAAGTAGAGAAGCGGGTTCGCGTTGCCGATCCGACGGTGCGAGAAGCCGTCATGATCAGCAATGACCGCCGACCATAACGGCGACGACAGGCTGGTACCGCCGATGCCGAACCAGCCAGGAGGAGTTTCGCCTCCGCTGAAGCTGCCACATGCGCTGGTGGGATCGGTCCCGGTGCAATATTCAGCATAGCCCGTGTATGGGTCAGCATTGGCGGAGACGTCCGGAACTTCTCTGCACGGCTTTCCCACTGCCGCCAGCGAGCATTGTGTCGTGCCATTGCCGTACGTCGTGTACGGGTTCGTGATGCCCGGCCCAAACTGGTAGGCGGGGCGACCCCAGAATTGGCTGTTCCCGCCGCCACCCGCGCCTGTGTTGGCGCACCAAAAGAACCCTCCTAGGTTGTCGTTGGCCGCGCTCGGCGCGCCCGAGTTACACAGGTCGTCGACATTCCACACGGTCTCCACGCCTCTCGGGTAGTTTGGATTTGGGTTCGCGTCGGGATTGAATGATTCGAAGGAAGTACCGCCAACGCTCGTCACCCAGGGCTGGGCCGGAGGGTCAAGGACATTGACGATGGTTGTTCCATCGCTCCTGATGCACGAGAAAGCGCCAGTGTCGCCTTCGGCTCCGAACATGCTCTGTCCTTGAGCAGCCATCTGCTCGAAGATCACGTTCTCGGCTTGGGCGTATGCCGCCCCAGCGTCATTCTCACATTCCGCCCAGCTCGAGCTGATTACATCCGCAGTGTCATCCTTTGCGATCCGCGTGTACTCATCCAGTTCGGTCTGCCCGGTGTAATCGTTCGGAGCGTTGTAGACAAGGATGTGACGTGCAGCCGGTGCGATCGCGAGCTGCATTTCGATGTCGGCGTTGACCTCGATGTCTCCACCGTAGCCACCGACGCAGGTATCGCCCGCTGGGCACACTGGGTTGAGCGGGCCGCCATCAACGTTAATGTTGACAAGCGGGGGCGTGTAAGCGTGGCCATAGAAGGTATGTGCCCACGTCGTGATGTCGGATTGCGTGTAGGCGGAGAGCTCGAACACCGCGAGGTTTACGCCGAGCCCCTTGCCGAGAGATCCGAAATTTGGCGCGCCATAGATTGAGTTGTCCTGCGACGGCGTCAGACCACTGCATCCCGGACCGCCACCATAACCGTATGGAAAGCCCACGCCGTTATTGACGTAATCGAATAGCTGAGCTGCCGTGACGTATGGGGTGTCACAGCTTGTGGTCGAAGAGGCTGTCTGTTTCAGGGGACGCACCGTCTGCGGTTGCAGGCGCACGGTATTCGAGAGACCTACAACGCCACGAACTCCCGAGGCCAAGCTGGTTGGCAGCTGAATTTCGGAGTCGTTCGAAAAGTAATCGATCCCCTTCGGATTGCGGTAAGTGCGCAGGGTAGTCTTGAATGCCGCTGCTATGATGCTGCTCGGTCCGCTCGCCCGCAGTAGAAATGGGGACGAAGATTTTTCCACTACCAACCCATTTGCCCGCAGATAATCCGTGACTGCGGCAACCTGCGCATCGCTCGGGGCAAAACGCGTGTAGAACTCTCCTTTGCCGAGCCATTGTTGGTAACTTTTGCCGTTCGAATCGTAGAGATTCGCTAAAAGCTCGGAAAGCTCCGACTCGTTGCGGGGCGCTAGAACCACATAGACTCCCATTTGCGGGCTACTGAACTCGCCCGTCACGGCGTCAGTCGTGGGTTTCATGTTGCTGGCAATCACGGAAAAACCAGTTTCGGCCGTGAGGGCAGCGCCGGATTTCGGGTGTAAGGAAGAGTCGACCGCCAGCGCCTTTTCGCCGACAAGGACGCTTGCAGCCACAACGAAGGCCACAACGATGACTGTTGTGTGCTTAAAAAGCAATCGCATGACACATCTCCTTTTCAAGTTGAAGTTCACTCGCGGATCGTTCGTGAAACCAGGCACGACGCTCCGTCGGAGTAACAGGACTAATGGCCGTTGTTTCCACCGCCTTCGAAGTAGCGGCTATCGGGTGGAAACCCGCATGCCAACTGGCAAGACGGCGGACCGAACTCGAACAGCATTTGCGTCATTGACGCCCGTGTCAAGGGGGAACGCTAAATATTGTTGGCTATGTAATTGCCAGCAGCCGCTATGGTGCGGGGCGGCTGAGCTCCTCGACAGCTCATCCCGCAGTGGCGCCATGAGACCTCATGGTGCGTCCTGAGAGATTCGAACTTGAGGCGACTGGCGGGCGTGAGCAAAGCGGGAGCCCGCTGCCCGAAATCCTAAGCCAGGCGAAGGATCTGGATTCTGGATTATGATGCGCCCCGAGAGACTCGAACTTCCGACCTTCTGGTTCGACAGAAAAGCGCTGAACGGAGAGCGACCAGGAACCGCTTGGCAGAGCACTGTCCTATAAGCGTTATCTTGAGTTTTTTTTGTTTAAGTTCTGCCATTTCTAGTCACAATGGAGTGAACCGGTCCCGATGCGCGATGCGTGGGTTACATTGTGAGTCGAGTAACTACAACGCAGAGCCAGAAGCGGAAAGGAAACGGTTCCATGAAAAAGGTACGATTTTTGGGTTTAGGTGTCCATGCCGAGACGATTGCGGTAGCAGTAGCCGAACCCGACGGAGAGGTGGGATAGTTGGGGATTATTCCGAATCGAGAAGAATCGATTCGCAAACTGGTGAAGAAGCTAGGGCCGGCAGAGCAACTCCAGGCCTGCGATGAGGCGGGCTCAACCGGATATGTTGTGTACGGGCAGCTGACGACCCTGGGGGTGAAGTGCGAAGTGGTGGCCCCGAGTCTGGTACCGATCAAGGCAGGATATCGGGTGAAGACGGATCGACGAAATGCTACGAAGCTGGCGCGCAGCTATCGCGCCGGGGATCTAACCGCGGTCTGGGTCCCCAATGAAGAACACGAGGCGTTGCGGGACCTGGTTCGAGCCCGCGAGGCGGCGAAGCAGGATCAGTTGCGAGCGCGGCACCGGCTCAGCAAATTCCTGTTGCGCCACGGTCGACGAGTTCCCGCAGGGATCAAGGTATGGACCCAGACTTATCAAGACTGGGTCAAGGAGATCCAAAGGAAAACAGATCCGTGCGCGCGTCCAACTCTTTCGCGCGCGCCTGCTCGGGCGACATGTAAGCCACCGTGCCGAGCGTTGAGCCGGGGCTGGTCAGGTGGGTTTCTACCGCCTCGTTCGCGTGGCCTCACTCTGCCCACCGCTGTTCGATGTCGTGACTTTGGCCAAGCCGAAATCGAGCACCTTGGCGTGACCACGCTTAGTGACAAAAATGTTGGCCGGCTTGATGTCACGATGGACGATGCCCTCGGCATGGGCGGC
>JBEKUD010000098.1:0-19658 GCA_049515395.1 Candidatus Sulfotelmatobacter sp.
GTAGCTCCCTTACCTTCCCTCCAGCAAAGTCCCTCGTCTGGAACAGTCGGTCTTGTCGAGGGAGTGTCGCTCCCGGCTAACGCCGCAGTCTTTTATAACCCGGAT
The DNA here is from genome assembly GCA_049515395.1 of Candidatus Sulfotelmatobacter sp. Taxonomy (GTDB): domain Bacteria; phylum Acidobacteriota; class Terriglobia; order Terriglobales; family Acidobacteriaceae; genus Sulfotelmatobacter. The sequence goes on from JBEKUD010000098.1 coordinate 106, forward strand.
CGTCCGTGACCGGGTTGTCGGCTACTCTTCCCTAACGGATCGATCCGCGTAGGCTTCACTGAGGCACGATGCCGTCAGACTCCACCTTGCTTCGGATCGACGAACGAGATCGGGACAATACTGGGTCGCATAACCAGCCTAAGACTCCGTTAGGCGATACCATGCCAGCCCGGCCTGTACACCCAGCCAACGGAAGGGCTCATTCGGAACGTACTCCAGGCTGGCGTTGAGGAAGGGGTACTGCTTCCAGGGTTCCTCGCGGCCGGCCTCCAGATCGGCAATGATTTTCCCGAAGACTGAGGTCAGATTCACACCATGCCCGCTGTAGCCTAGTCCATAGAAAATGTTCTTATTTCTTCCAGTGCAGCCGACAGAGGGCGCCTCGTCGAGTGACCAGTCGACCACTCCATCCCAACCTACTTCGAACTTGACGCCCGACAATTTGGGGTAGATTCGTACCAGTTCACGCTGGAGTTGCGCTAAATGCGAGGCAGCGTCGCTAACATCGCCCACCGCGCTATTGAAGAAGTAGCTGGGGCTGCCCCCGCCTATGTGGATGCGATTGTCTTTGGTCAAGCCGAGATAGAAAACTTCGGTGCGGCTGTCATTGAACGGAACTTGCTCGCGCCATCCGATCTCGGCCAGTTGCTGCTCACTGAAGGGCTGGGTCACAGCCAGGTATTCATGGACGGGCACGATCGAGTTTCGGAAAAATCCTAGTCTTGATGTGAACGCATTGGTCGCCAACACCAAGGACTTTGCCTTGATGGTACTTCCGCCGGTCGTATGAAGAAGATGTTCCGGACCCTCCTCGATGCCGGCCACGGTTGTGTTTTCGTAAATCTCCGCGCCGGCGTTCTCCGCGGCAGCCTTGAACACATGTACCAGTTTCATGGGATGGATGTGTCCGCCGTTGGGGTCGAAGAACCCTGCCTCGTAGACCTCCGTGCCGATGGCTCTAACTAGTCGCTGCTTATCCCAGAACTCAACCGGCATGCCCAAGGATCGTGCCTCCAGCACATAGGCCTTTGCAGCTGTGACATCCTCGGAACTGGCGAGCACTTGCAGAGCGCCATTTGTCTTGAACTCGCAGTCGATGCCGGTCGCCGCGCTGAGCTTTGACAACGTTCGGATGTTCTCGGCTGTGAGGTCGTAGATCTTCTTGTCGATGGTCGGAGCGGAACTGAAGTTCATATACCGGTCCGCGGTCATAGTTAGCACCATGGCGCCGTTTCGTCCCGAGGCTCCGTTTCCACAGCCCTTCGCTTCCAGGACGACGACGCGCTTGTGCGGGGAGATGCTACGGATGTAGTAGGCCGCAGAAAGTCCCGTGAACCCGCCGCCAAGTACCGCGACATCTGCGGCGATGTCCCCTGTTAACGGCGGATTCTGCGGCGGCTGACTTCTCGCCCAATAGCTGCGGTTGGGCGCAAACGCCAAAGGTTCACGCCAGATCCTGGGAGAGATCTGGTTCAGGCTGACGGTACCGAGCAAGGCACCGCCACCTGCAAAAGCTGCCTGTTTTAGAAAGCGCCGGCGGCTTGAGAGCTCTTGCATGAGGGATCGTGGAGAAATTCAGAGTAAGAGATCGCTTTATACTCGGCAAGCTAAATGAATTGATCGGCGCCAAACAGCACTGGTGGGCGGGAGTACGCCGGCACCGCGGAGGTAAAACAACGTGAGGCAGGTCATCACGCGTCACGGGGTAACTCCCGGTTGGTCAAACCTTCCCTTACCGGATTACGGAAGGGTTGCCCGTCGTTCGGGGTAACTGTAAGGGGCGTCACTACGAGTGCGCCGACAACCGATTTCCCACATTCGGCGATTGGGCCGGACACGGCAGGTCGGGCGTGGCCTCTCCCATTCAACGAGCGCAACTCTATCGGCTTGACAAACCAGACTAAAAGGAACGACTGTTCGTTCTGTATGGCCAAAGTGAGCGCCTCCCACCGCACCCACCGCCGTCGCCAAATCCTGCGGGCCGCGTTTCATTGCTTCGCGCATAGCGGTTTTCACGGAACTTCCATGCAGGACGTCTGCCGTGAAGCCAAGCTCAGCCCCGGCGCCGTATACCTCTATTTCCCGAGCAAAGAAAGCATATTGGAGGCCCTGGCCCGCCAATACCAAGAAACGCGATATCCACAGGCTGGGACGCCAGTTGTTTGCCTACGCGCTGCACCACCTCCAACGGATCGGCTGCGTCACCGTCGAGCAGATGGTAGTTGGCAATTCCGGTTTTCTGCACCAACTGTTCCAGCAGCATCTTGCGGAAGCTTCCCGGATGGGAGACCGGCAAGCCGAAGTATTCGTCGAGATGAAAAGCCTCTACCTTGGACCAGTCGATCCTCGGCGCCTTGGTCAAAGTATCCAGAAATTCGAGCTGCGAAGCAGCCGTTGCAGCAATGATCCTCGCATGGCCACGCTCTGCTACGGCGCGCCGAATGGCCGCCGCTGCCTGTTCGGCCGCCGCCAGCCCGAGCGCGCCCCGATTATTGAATACTTTGAGCAGCATAAAGAATGCTCCGGTTGCACTGCGCAGGATTGCGCCTCTCATGGTCGGCAAAATTATACAAAAGAGCTTGGCCAAACAGACGCAGCCCTGAACCCGAAGTTTCATTAAGTGAAAGCCGCTGACTCGGACATAGCCAACCATCGCCCAACTCGTTCGCCATACTAATGAGGAAGCGAGAAGCTGATAACATCGCTTCCCGTTGCGACAGCCACGTACTGAACCCCATCGACCGCGTAACTCATCGGTGAAGCGTGAATGGTCTGGCCGGTGGTGAATTGCCAGAGCGAGCGGCCGGTCCGTGCTTCGACCGCTTCCAGTGCTCCGGTATCGTTCCCGAAGAACACCAATTCGCCTGCCGTTGTCAGCGTCCCGCCCCAGGAATTGCCTCGGCCGACCTGGGGATAGCGCCATACGATCTTTCCCTCGGGCACGGAGTACGCCAGCAGAATCTTTTGAGCGTGATCATCGGACGCAAGCTTCGTGCCCGTACCGTAGAAGGTCTGGCCTTGGGCAAATGGTTGCGGGTGAGTGAAAAAAACGCTGCAACTCTCCAGCGCCATGACGTAGAAGAATCCGGTGTCAGGATTGTAGGAAGGCGAAAACCAATTTGTGGCTCCGTCAATGCTGGGGCAAATCTGCGTGCCCTCCGCGCTCGGTATTCGTCCCGACAGTATGGGGCGGCCCGAGGCGTCAACTCCTTTGGCCCAGTTCAGCTTCTCAACAAACGCCGTCGCCTTGAGGAACTTTCCGTCGGTCCGGTCGAGAACATAAAGAAACCCGTTACGGTTAGCCTGCACCAGCAAGTCACGCGCTCGGCCGTTCACTTCGGCACTCACTAGCACTGGTGTTTCATTGGCGTCGTAGTCGTACAGGTCGTGCGGAGTAAACTGGAAGTACCATTTCAACGCACCTGTAGTGGGGTTCAGCGCCAGGACACAGGCGGTGTACAGGTCGTCCCCAGGGCGGGAATCTCCTAAGAAATCGGGCGCCGCGTTGCTGGTCGTCCAGTACAGAGTGTCCAGTTTACGGTCGTAGGTACCGGGCATCCACGTGGTGGCCCCGCCGTGGAGGTAGGAATCGCCGGGCCAACTGGAAGAGCCGAACTCACCCGGCCCGGGAATAGTCCAGAAACGCCATTTCAGGTCGCCGGTAACGGCATCGTAAGCGGCCACGAAACCGCGCACTCCGGAGTCACCGCCGGACGTACCAACGATAACTTCGTCTTTGACAATTAGCGGAGCGCTGGTTGCGCCATATTGTTTTGCCTTGTCCGCGTAGGTCACATCCCATAGCAGGCGTCCGGAGCGAGCGTCGAGACAAAGCAAGTGGGCGTCATCGGTTTCCATGTAGACGAAGTTACGCCAGACTCCGACGCCGCGGTTGTGATGAGCCGCAGCATCATCGAGCAACCCGGCGCTCACCGGGCGTTCGTGATGCCAAATAACTCGGCCCGTTCGTGCATCAAGGGCAAATGCGTCGTTGGCCGAGGTGACATACATTACGCCGTTGACGACTACAGGCGTCACTTCCAGCCTCTCGGAATTGGAAGGATGGAAGATCCACGATGCGCGGAGCCGCGTGACATTTGCAGCGGTGATTTCGGGCAAGGCGCTGTAGCGACGTCCGGAGTAGTCGCCGTTATAGGAAGTCCAGTTGGCTCCAGGAGGCTGCGTGAGCAAGTCGTCCGCGCTCACACTCACGTCGGCAACAACCGGAGCCTGCCCCTGTTGTCCTGCGGCTGAAAACGAGAACAAACTAAACACGGCCAGTACGGCCCCGGCTAAATCCTTGCTGCATGATTTCATGTTAGTGGTTTTCTGCCGCGCCGACTTGAACTTCCTGAAGAGAACCCCGGTCCATCCCATTTGCGTCTTCAAGATGAAGCGAGATGCGGGAGAACTTTGCAGGAGGCGTTAACTCTGTCTCCAGCACAACGAGGTCCGCCGGGTCGACCTGAGTCAGCGGCATGGTTCCTAAGGTGACACCGTGTTCGTCGTAAAGGTGCGCAACCAAACGTCCCGCGAAAAATACTCCAAACGAGGCCGCGAGGCGTACGTGGCCGGTCTCCAAACGAGTGGCCTGAAGAGGATGCAGCACTACACCTGCATCCTGCACCCCGTGGAATTCGCTGCCTGAGCGAGTGGGCAACCACTCCGTGTCGAGATCTCGGGTCTCGCCTGGCTGCAGTTGGACGAGAGGGCTATTGATCTCGGCCTCTAGATAATAGGGAGAACCATCGCCTCCGGAAGTCACGGAAGGCTCTCCCTCAGAATTCAACCTCAGTTCGGGGCCATTCATCCAAAAAATAATCGATGCCTTGCCGGGATAGGTTTCGTTTTTTTCGTAGCGGAAGCGCTCAACCATGGCATACTGGCTATCACCATCCACTACCGCCAGCCAGCCTGGCGTCGAGTCCAGCCACAGTTCGGCTGCAAGGTGCACATAGTGCATCGCGAAGAGGCCGTCGTCCCTTACCGCGACCGCCGGATTTTCTGCTGGACCGAAACGCACGTGGTAGCGGTTGAGATAGCTGCTGAGTGGATTCGCAGGGGTGAAGGTCCAGAAATTTTGGCTGCCTCGCGAGGGAGCAGAGAGGTCCGCGGTATCGTATTGCGAAACCGATTGAATGGACCACTCGATGACGTGCCCGGTCTTGTTCTGCATGGTTGCGTGAAAACGGATTCGCGGAGAATCGGCATCGAGGTGAATGGTGCGCTGGATCTGAATCCCGGTCTGCGGATCGGCGGGGCCAATCAGCTCGATTTCGCACTCTTTTCCTTCCGAAACTTTTCGAAAGGTGTAAGGGCCGTCGTCGAGCAAATCGGAATTGCCCACCCAATGCTGTTCATCGTCATTTCCTTCGGGCAGGAGCCACAGCTTGTCGCCTCCATAGTTAAACCATCGGGATGGATCGGGGGGCAGGTATTTCCCTTCGTACTGGGGATTGACGAAGAGGTAAGGATGCCCGGCAAAAATGACCTGCATCAAGCGTCCGCCATTTTGCGGTACGACTACCAGCTTGAGCCAGCGGTTGGAAAGCTGTTCTGCGCTCCAACCCTTGTAATTCGTGGCCTCGATGCGACATGACGAGCTCGACTGGCTTGGCTCAGCCTTAGCCTGGGCAGACGAAACATTCAGGTTCATCCAACAAGTAAACAAAGCCACTACGAGGCTCCGCATCGTTCCCTCTTCCTTGATCGGCGCTGCCCTGATACCTCTGCCATGAACGATCGGACTTGTAATCCGCGCATCGTCATTTTCCTAAACAGCCGCCTTGGTGGTGACAACACTTTCACCGGACGAAACAAAACCCAATGAAACGAAACAATTGGATTTGCGTCAAGCAGATTCTGTGGTATATCAGGTTCACCGTCCGATGTCACCGATCCCTAAGAAGCTGTTTTCACAGAGTGGAATATATTGCGACTTCCTGGGTGAGTCTCCCTCGGAAGTGCGGAATCCGAGAAGCGCGACGTGACCTGGCGAGTCGTTCTCAAGTTTGGGTTGGTGCTGATTTCCCTTGGTGCGGCCGGCAATGTCCTCTGCCAGAACCCGAGCGAAGAGTCCGCTTCCGGTCTGAAACTTGACCTCAGGGGGAAGAACATTTTCCAGGTGAAGTGCGCGACTTGCCACGGACTCGATGGGCTCGGTGGTGAGCATGCGCCTGATATCATCCGCCAGCCCGGTGTGAAGGCGCGATCGGACGAATCATTGCTCGCCTTGATTCACGATGGGATTCCAGAAGAAGGAATGCCAGGGTTCCCAAGTATTGGCGGAGAAGATGGTCAGGCGGTGGTTGCTTATTTGCGCTTTTTGCAAGGCAGATCCGTTGGGAACTCCGTGCCAGGTGACCCAGCGCGGGGGCACGATCTTTTCTTCGGAAAGGCTGGATGCTCAGCCTGCCACCAAATCGGGGGCCGAGGACAGTTTGTCGCTGGAGACATCGCAGGGTTTGCGCGAGATCATTCGGGGGACAAAATTCGCGATGCGATTCTCAGGCCGGCCGGAGGACCGCAAGAAGCAGTTACCGCAATTGCGCGGGATGGCCGAAAGTTCTCCGGCGTGATTCGGAATCAAGATAACGCCTCTCTGCAATTGCAGGATGGAGATGGCCGGTTTTACCTGCTCATGAAGTCCAGCCTGGTCTCTGTCCAGCGGAAAATGGGAGATCCCATGCCGGTCGACTACGGGCGGCGACTCAGCAGCACTGAGCTTGATGATCTGGTCGGTTACATTTTGCGAGAGGCCAGCCCGCCGGACCCTTCCTCATCGCACTCCGCGGAGGGTCATGCCCAGGATTGAAGGCCGACTACGCGGTGTGAAAACAGTTCAGCAGTCCCCCCGAAGCGAAATCGAACCGCAGAATCGGGAGGACCGAAGTTGAAAAAACTCCTGCTGTCCGCGCTGTTGCTGGCACAAGGTCTTCGAGGACAAGACCGGCCAGTAGATCCCACATGGTTGCATCGCCACGTCCCCGAGCTAACGGAGGCGAAGGCCGATCTCACCTCTCAAACTTGCCGCTACCGGCCGATCTTCGGAGAAGGCGACAAAGACAATCGATTGCTCCAAACCGTAACCCGCTTCGGGGAAGTCACTCTGGATGCGCACGGTAATTGCCGGACCGTGTCCTACGACCGCCAGGAGGAGATTTATTTCGTCGTCGAAGGCGGAGGCGTGCTGCACTACGAAGATCAGCTTCAAGCGCTGCGCAAGCATGACTTCACGTACTTGCCTCCGGGCATCAAACACTCGATTTCCAACAATGCCGACCAGCCGCTGCGCGTGGTTGTGATGGGGTTCAAAATCCAGTCGTCGATTTCCATCAGTGCCCCGTTGCCGCATCCGAAGGTCACAAATCTCGAGGACGCCAAAGAGGAAACTGTCAGTGGTCACCCTAACTCGGTTCTGTACAAACTTCTAGCCGGATTGCGTACTGGTAGGCGGGACTTGATTGATGAGGCCTACGTGATGGACAGTTTTTTCTGGATGGATTTTGCACCCGGAGGCACGAACTGGCCTCACCACCACGAAGCAGCGGAAGAAATCTATCTTGTAATCGATGGCCAAGGCGAAATGGTTGCTGGCAGTGGAATGGACGGCGTCGAAGGCCGTTATCCCGCCAAGGCGGGGGACGCCTATTATTTTCGTCCTAACTGCACGGTCGGCTTCTACAACCAAAATAAACCGGGAGTCAAGGCCTATATTTTGGCGGTTCGAGCGCGCGTTCCACTGCATGAGGATGAAGAGTAGGCAGTTAATCCTGGAGGTGTCGCAATGCATGCTCTGAATTCCAGCAGGCGGTCGTTCATGAAATGGGCAGTGGCGGCTCCGCTGCTGAGCCAGATCGCAGTGGCTGATCTCTACGCCAAGGCAGCCAGAGCAGTAGGCAAAGACCCTCGACAAAATGTTTACAGCCGCCTGGGGGTTAAGACCGTCATCAATTGCCGAGGCACTTGGACCTACCTCAGTGGGTCTCTGGAGTTTCCTGAAGTTCGCGAAGCCCAGATCGAAGCAGCGCAGTATTTCGTAAACGTGCTGGATTTGCAGCGTGCCATTGGGCGACGCTTGGCGGAACTCACCGGCGCCGAGTCTGGGATGATTACTTCGGGTGCAGCCGGCGCCATGGCGGTCGCAACCGCAGGTTGCATGGCCGGCACCGATGACAAACTCATCTGGCAACTTCCCGACACTACGGGCCTCAAGAATGAAGTGGTCATGTCTGGCGGCCGGAGTGCCTTTGATAGCGCGATCCGGCTGACGGGCGCGAAGCTGGTGCTCGCCTATTCGCCGGGGGAACTTGCCAACGCCATCAACCCAAACACCGTCATGATCTACACCACGCACCTGAGTGACGAGTTGCAGAAGGAACTCGCGATTGCGAAAGACCATAAGGTGCCGCTGCTCCTCGACGATGCAGCGGGCATTCCTCCGGCTGATAACGCTAAGCTCTACGCCCGGATGGGAATTGACCTCTACACCTTTTCCGGCGGGAAAGGCTTGCGCGGGCCGCAGTGCAGCGGCGTGCTCCTGGGCCGAAAAGATCTGATCGAGGCTGCCGTTATGAACTCTAGCCCGCGCGAGGGGGCCGTGTGCCGTCCCATGAAGGTGGGAAAAGAAGAAATGATCGGCTGCCTTACGGCCCTTGAGACTTGGCTGAAGCTAGACGACAAGAAACTGTACCGCGAGTGGAACGATCGTGTGGATAACATCAGGAAGCTGGTGGAGACAGTGCCGGGAGTAGAAACGAAGATATACATTCCAGAGGACGGGAACCGCTATCCTACGCTGAACGTCTCATGGGACCAGCGGGCGTGGGGATTTACCATCGCTGACTGCGTGCGCGCTCTGCGGGAGGGCAACCCGGTCATCGAAGTGCTCGGTGCGGATAATCCCAGCTTGGTAAAGGCGGTTCGCGAGGGCAGGCCCAATCCGACCAGCAAAGAGCGGCAGGAAGCCGACCACATCGAACTGGTTTCGATGACCATCCAACCCGGCGAAGAAGTCATCGTCGGACAAAGATTGCGCAGCATCCTGGGAGCGGCACAAAAAGGAAGCCGGACAACTTAGAATCGCGGCGCAACTCGCGCTCCCTTTTCAATGCTGAGGGAAGGCTCGAATGAAAGCATTCCTCGTTATATTGCTGCTGTGGTCCACTGTCGGCGCACAAGCACAAGCAGGCGCAACCGCACCGCCTCAGGAATCTCCTAAGGTCCACCGCGCCGCCTCGCCTAGTGTGGACGCGGGAGACTACATCTATATTTCCGGCCAGGGGCCGCACGGCACGGATGGTGCATTGCCGGCAACTTTTGCGGCACAGGCGCGGCAGGCCCTCAATAAGCTGAAATCGGCTGTCGAGACTGCGGGCTTGACGATGGATCACGTGGTCTACACTACCGTTTATCTCACCGACATCAGCCAATATGCGGAAATGAATCGTGTTTTCAGCGAGTTCTTTGGGGAGATTCCGCCGGCTTCGGCTGTGCTCGGCGTCGCCGCGCTTCCCGATCCCCCGATTGAGATCAATGCAGTTGCGGTGCGCAATCTTTCGGACAGGCGGGCCGTGTATCCGTCGAACTACAAGTCGGACGAGCCTTTTTCACCGGGCATTCTCACTCATGATCGTTTATTCGTTTCTGCCATGCCTGGTACCGTCCCAGCTGGTGGCAAAGCTTCAGACGATCCTGCGACTCAGGTGGAGTTCGCGCTTGACCGAATGAAAGCGGTAGTGGAAGCAGCTGGGCTGAAGCTCAGCCACATGGTTTTCGTCAATCCGTACTTGACTGCGCAGATCCCGAGGCGGGTCATGAACGAGCATTATGCGCATCGGTTCGAGTTCGGCAATACTCCTGCACGGGCCACGATCGAAGTCTCGAGCCTGCCCAACGGCGCACAAATAGAATACACAGGCGTTGCGGTCCGTGACCTGAAGGAACGGCGGGCCGTACGTCCCAAGAACATGCCACCCAGCCCTACGGCGAGCCCCTGCGTTTTTGCCGGCGATACGTTGTATTGTTCGGCGAAGAGTGGCTTTATCCCCGGACCGAACACTGGAGTCTATAGTGCGACCACAGCACTTCAGCTCCGTCAGACGATGCGCAATCTTATGGACAATCTTGAAGAAGCCGATATGGATTTCAGCCAGGTTGTGTCCACGAATGTTTACCTCGATAATTTGGTGGACATGCCTGCGTTTGAAGAAGTGTATGCGAAATACTTCGGGGGCATACTGCCTGCGCAAACAACCATCCAGCAGATGACGCCAACGGACCCCAGCCCCGACAAAGATGAACACTACCCTGACTTGGAGCAGGTTTCGCTCATCGCCGTTCGAAACGGTCCCAGGCATTAGTGGAAAAGGCGTCCCCTCTGTGCCAAGGCTTGTGAACCTATGGGGGCTATGCGTGCTGCTCGCAAGTAGTTACGACCCTCGGAGTAGCAGGAGGGGCTGATTGCATCGCTTATAGGGTAGGTCGATATTGTTACATACCGACTGGTTCGTATGTTATGGACGAGTTCGCGTCAACTGCAGGCTCGACTCACTCTTCAAAAGCTCACAGGCCAGCGGTCGGGGTGACTGGCAGGCCACGAAGAACGTTTGCGTTTTTTATAAGTTCGCCTACGACTGAAATTTTTCCACCTCCTCAGCCAGCCCAGGCTTCTCGTATTACGCCAACCGCGACTTCGCCCCTACTCATGCGGTTGTCATCGACTTCAATCAGGGCAACTGGTCCCATCCGCCTGGGATACTTCAAGTTCCACAACCAGATCATCGGGGACACGAACGGGCAGCCGCTTTCGATCAATCCATTCCCTTTCACAGAGATTTATTTTAACGACACCAGTTTGTACACGGGGCCAAAACGATCTGGCGCCGCAGCAGATGTTTCAGAGCAACAAGCAGATCAAATACGATGTCAGCCGAGTTTGGGGAGCGCACATCATTCGTTTTTGGCATCCCATCCCGGCTGGGCGTTCGCGCTGGAATAGTAGACGAGAGTCCCATTCTGCGAGGAGAAAACCGCAGCGGAAGTCGAGCTAATCTCGATGACGCGGTCCGGCAAGGAGATCGGCTCACCATGAATTTCGGCCTTGGCGGCAGCGAAAGGTTGGGCGAAGAGAGTCAGGTTCCTCATGAACAGCAAGTAACGGGCAGCGTAAATACCCGCAAATCCTGTGTTCACCAGCATCCTGTGCGCTTTGGAGTCCAGTGAACCCAGGTAAACTCCCATGTGCTCCCGGTCGACAGTCCGGTCAAGAAACAGGTAGTGCGTGCCATCGGGACGGAATTGCGGCCAGCGGTGACTTTTTTCTCCGTGACCACTGTCCAACGTGGTGACGGCGACGGCTGTGCCCCCGTTTGCGGGTACCTGATAGAGTGGCGCATCCACATTCGGCGTAAAGAGAATCACGCCGTTTTTGCTCCAGCTGGCTCCTCGCGGAGCGCGACCGACATCGCAGATGGTCTGCAGAGACCCTCCGTCGGCATCATTGACGTTGGGTCAGCAGCTTGGAAGCTGTCCGCTCCCGGACACTTGATCTTATTACCGGACACTCTTGAGCCCTATAGCAGCTGCGATCGGACTCCATATATAGGAATCTGAATGAGATTGGTCTTCCGCGGTTGCGGACTGAGACTTGCATAATGGTTTGCGATGGACATCGAGCGACCTGAATTCAAGCGTCAAAAGCGACGCCGCCAAATCGCGTGGCTGGCTGTCGGCAGCGTGCTACTCGTCGGCGTAACGGTAGGGGTGTCGCGACTGAAGCCGGCAGCGCCCGAGGTTGAGCGCAGCACGGTCTGGACCGACACGGTGAAGCGCGGTCCGATGCTCCGCCAGGTTCGGGGACTCGGCTCCTTGATTCCAAGTCAGGAGTTCATCCGTCAAATACCGGCAGAGACGGAGGCTACCGTGGTTCGCATTCGCATGCTTCCCGGCTCGCAAGTAAAGGCCGACACTGTTTTGCTGGAGATGAGTAATCCGCAAGTGGAGCAGGCCGCACTCGATGCCAAACTGCAGTTGAAAGCGGCGAACGCGGAATATCAAGGTCTGCGAGTGAAGTTGCAAAGCGACTTGATGAACCAGAAAGCCGGAGCGGCGACTGTGACCGCCGACTATAGCCAGGCCAGGCTCCAGTCGGAGACCGACAAAGCTCTGTACGATCTCGGCGTAATTTCGGGCCTTGCTTACAAGAACTCGAAAAGCAAAGCGGACGAACTCACCACTCGCAACAACATTGAGGACCAACGGTTGGACATCAACCAGAAGGCGATCGAATCACAGCTTGCCGAACAGCAGGCCAAAGTCGATGAGATCCGCGCGCTAGCCGAGCTCAAGCAGAAGCAATTGGACGCGCTGAAAGTCCGACCGGGAATCGAAGGCGTTCTGGTCGACTTGCCCTTACAAGTAGGGCAGCATGTTCTCCCGGGCACGATGCTAGCGAAGGTGGTGCAGCCTGACCATCTGATCGCGGAATTAAAGATTGCCGAGACACAAGCACGAGATGTGCAGATCCACCAGCCTGCCCTCGTCGACACGCACAACGGAACTGTGGCAGGCGCCGTGTTGCGTGTCGATCCGGCCGTGCAGAACGGCACCGTCACCGTGGATGTGAAGCTCACCGGCGAGCTTCCAAAGGGAGCGCGTCCGGACTTGAGCGTCGACGGAACCATCGACTTGGAACGCCTTGACAATATTCTTTACGTTGGCCGTCCGGCCTTCGGTCAGGAAAGCAGCACGATCAGCCTGTTCAGAGTTGATCCCGACGGCAAAGGTGCGGTTCGTGTTCCCGTGAAAGTTGGGCGGGCCTCAGTGAACTCGATACAGATACTTGAAGGATTGCAGGAAGGCGACACCGTCATCCTGTCTGACATGTCGCGCTCCGATAACACTGACCGCATCCGGCTTGATTGAACGCCAAGAGATCAACGCTACACCGCTGGAGGAAAAATGACCGAAACACGCGAGGCACTCATCCAGATCGAAGAACTAACGAAGATCTTCTACACCGATGAGGTCGAGACGCACGCGCTCTCCGGCGTTCATTTGGCGATTCGCAAAGGAGAGTACGTCGCCATGTCCGGCCCGTCAGGTTGCGGCAAGTCCACGCTGCTCTCGATTATTGGTTTATTGGACACTCCCACCGGCGGGCGCTATCGCTTGAATGGCCAACCTGCAGAAAGCCTGGATTTTGCCCAGCGGTCCCGGATTCGCAACCAGGAAATCGGATTTATCTTCCAGAGTTTCAATTTGATTGGCGACCTCACGGTTTACGAAAACGTCGAGCTGCCGCTCACTTACCGGCAGAGAATGCCGGCCGCCGATCGCAAGAGGCGAGTGATGGAATCTCTCGAACGCGTCGGCATGGCGCATCGCGTACGGCACTATCCTTCGCAGCTCTCTGGCGGGCAACAACAGCGCGTCGCCGTGGCCCGCGCGCTCGCCGGTCATCCTTCCATCTTGCTGGCGGATGAACCCACGGGAAATCTTGACTCGCACAACGGGGAAGCGGTGATGGGGTTGCTGCAAAACCTGCACCGCGAAGGGGCGACGATCTGCATGGTCACGCACGATCCGCGGTTCGCCAAGCACGCGCAGCGCGAGGTGCATCTGTTTGACGGCAAGGTAGTCGCGGAAGAAGACCTCAACAAACGGATGGCGGAAGTGCACGCATGAACGGGTTGTTCGAAGACGTGCGTTACGCTTCACGCCAACTCCGCAAGAGCCCGGGATTCAGCATGATCGCAGTGTCGACCTTGGCCTTAGGTATCGGCGCAAGCACTGCGATGTTCAGCGTGATGAATGCCGTCCTGCTGCGGCCCTTGCCATTTCCCAATCCTGACCGCCTGGTCAGAATCTTATCGACTCAGGGCGACCTGATACGCGGTCCGTCTCCGCTCGACGTTCGGGACTTTGCAGCCCAGAGCCGCACTTTCGAGAAGCTCGCCGTCTATGACATCTGGCCGAAGAATGTTAGCACCAGCAGCGGTTCCATCGAGCCCGAGCAGATGCGGGTGGGGCTGGTCCCAGCGGAATACTTCGAAGTGCTGGGCATCCAACCTTTGATGGGGCGTCTGTTTAAGGATGAGGAGAACCGATGGGGAAATCAGTTGGAAGCTATTCTGGGCTATCACTTCTGGCGCACGCGGTTCCATGGCGATCCTTCCATACTTGGCAAGAGCATTCGGATCAATGACGAGCCTTACACGATTATCGGAGTAATGCCGGGTGAAATTCCCGAATTGTTCGGTAACACTACACAGGGCAAGGTCGAGCTGTGGAGTCCATTTGTTCCGTATGTCGCTGCCACCGATACGGTATGGAAGGAAAGCGCGCGTGGCTCGCGTGGGTGGGGTGCAATTGGCCGATTGAAACCTGGGGTCAGCCTCGAGGAGGCAGGCGCTGATCTTCAGCGAATTGCGCAGAACCTTGCTTCACAATATCCATTGGACCGCGGTGTGGGGGTAATCCTCCGGTCTCTACAGGAGGAGCGCGTCGCCGATCTGCGTTCCGCCATCCTGCTCCTGATGGGCGCAGTAATTTTAATTCTCCTGATTGCGTGCTCGAACGTCGCAAATTTGTTGTTGGCGAGAAACTCCAGCCGCACTCGAGAAATTGCGGTGCGAGTCGCAATGGGCGCAGAACGATCTGCGCTGATTCGGCAATTCCTGACGGAAAACCTGACGTTGGGCTTGTTTGGCGGAATTGTTGGTTGCGCGCTGGCATTGGGCGGCTGCGCATTGATCGCTCACGTCCATCCTGACCAGCTGTCTCAGCTTGCTGAGGTAAGACTCGACCTTCGTGTTCTCGCGTTTGGATTTGTAATTTCAGTCTTGAGCAGCCTAATCTTCGGAACTCTTCCGGCATGGGTCAGCTTGAGGATAAATCCGTCGGAAGCATTCAAGGAAGGCGGGCGCTCGAACATCGCGGGGCGAGGCAAACAATGGTTGAGGCATTTTTTTGTTGCCGGCGAGCTGGCGCTCGCAGTGATGCTGTTAGTTGGCACAGGGCTTCTGATACAGAGCCTTGTACGTTTACAGGACCAGCGGGTCGGTTTTCGCGTAGATCATTTGCTGAGAACGCATTTTTTTCTGCCGTCCGTTCGATATCCCGATCCCGGCGGCATCACCCGTTTTTGCGACGAATATGGAACACGCGTTCGCCGATTACCCGGGGTACAGGATGCAGTGATTAGTGCCGCCTACCCATTCGACGACAAGTGGACGGAAAACTTCACCATCGTAGGCCGGCCCGTGTCCCTGCTTGAAGATACGCCCTCCGCAGCATTCGATGTGACGGATTCGCATTATCTTCACACGCTTGGAATTCCTCTTCTTCGCGGGCGCGACTTCTCGGACTCAGATACTGCGAATAGCCTTCCCGTGGCGTTGGTAAACCAGGCGTTCGCCGATCTTTACTTTCCAACGGAAGATCCGGACGGGAAGCAGATTCGCATGGGCTCCGATCCGATACTTGCCTCAAGCGGGTCAACAGTTGCGTACACAATTGTTGGTGTGATCGGAAATTCCATGAACCGTGGACTGGCCCTTCCGCCGTTGCCGCACATCACCACACTTTTCCGGCAAACGCCGGACCTGAATGCTGGCTTCAAGAATCTAATCGTGCGCACCAGTCTAGATCCATTGCAACTTGCCCAGCCGATTCGGAAACAGCTCCACTCTTTGGACGCTGACCTTCCATTCGCAGAAGTTTCAACGATGGATCAGATCATGGAGCGGCAGACCGCAGACCGTCGCTACACCACCGGCTTACTCGCGTTGTTCGCAGCTTTCGGAGTGCTGCTGGCGGCAATCGGCGTTTATGGAGTGGTCTCCTATGGGGTTGCGCAGCGCACAAGCGAAATCGGCTTGCGGATGGCGTTGGGGGCAGAACGCGCGGACGTGTTGTGGATGGTCATTCAGCAGGGATTGGGGATGGCCATGGTTGGAGCGATTACTGGACTGGCGGGAGCCTGGATTCTCCGTCAAGTAATAGCGAAACTCCTTTTCGGGATCTCTCCCGCTGATCCTGCGACATTCGTAGCGGCAGCGTTGCTGCTGATTGCGTTTGCCGCGGCGGCAAGCTTTGTTCCGGCGCGCCGTGCCAGCAAGGTCGATCCCGTGGTCGCGCTGCGCTGCGAGTAAGGATGGATAATGAGTGGACGAATCGAAGATCTGCGCTACGCCTTGCGCCAGCTGCGCAAAAGCTCCGGTTTCAGCGCAGTTGCCGTGAGCACGCGGGCGCCTGGAATTGGCGTCAACACGGCAATTTTCAGCGTGGTGAACGGAGCGCTGCTGCGGCCCCTGGGCTTCAAAGATGCCAGCCGGTTGGTGCGGGTCTACCACGTTCCACCGCCCAAGAGTTTTCCCGGAATAACCAGGTTTTCAGCCTCTGCGGCGAACTACCTGGACTGGGAAACGCAGAACCACGGATTCGACGGGATGGCGATCTACACCTACCGCAGCTTCGACCTGACGGGTGGCGACAAGCCTGAACAGGTCGACGCCAGCGCGGTGTCATCTGATTTCTTGGCGACGCTGGGGGTTCAGCCAATGCTCGGTCGCCTGCTTTCTCCGGACGAGGATCAGCCGGGACGCAACCACGTTGTGGTTCTCAGCCTCCAGTTGTGGCAAGAGCGCTTCGGCGCGAACCCCGAGATTGTGGGACGCAACGTCAACCTGGATGGCACAAGCTATCTCGTAGC
The DNA here is from genome assembly GCA_049515395.1 of Candidatus Sulfotelmatobacter sp. GTDB lineage: Bacteria > Acidobacteriota > Terriglobia > Terriglobales > Acidobacteriaceae > Sulfotelmatobacter. Next base: position 16,820 of record JBEKUD010000098.1, read on the forward strand.
TGGTGTCATGCCGGCGAGCCTCCGGTTTCCTGACTTCGCGCAGATGTGGACCCCGATGGCTTGGACGGATAAAGAACGCGCGGTGCGGGGAGAGCATCACGATATGGTCATCGCGCGCCTCAGGCCTGGAGTTGAACTGCAGCCGGCGCAGGCTGAGATGAATACGATCTTCGACAGGCTGCAGCAGCTCTATCCCGAAGATGACAAGGGATGGGGTGCGCTGGTCGTGCCCTTTCATGCGGATCTGGTTGCCGATGTTCGCCCCGCGCTGCTGGTTCTGCTGGGAGCTGTGGCGTTCGTTCTTCTGATTACCTGCGTCAACGTCGCCAACCTGGCACTGGCGAAGACCTTCAGCCGCCAAAAAGAGATCGCGATTCGGACAGCACTGGGCGCGACGTCGGCCCGCGTGCTCCGCCAAATGCTCACCGAGTCCGTGCTCCTCGCTCTAGCGGGTGGAGCGCTCGGCCTCGCCTCGGCTCATTTTGGGGTTCGCTTGATTGCGGCATTTCTCGCGGACAAACTGCCGCGCTCAATCGATATCGGCCTCGACGGGCAGGTTCTGGTTTTCACTGCTGTCGTTTCCGTAGTCACCGGGATTGCTGCGGGAGTCCTGCCGGCTTTGCGCTTGAGCCGGGGTGACGTAAATCAGGCGCTGAAACAGGGATGGCGTCGAACCGATGCGGATTCGAGCGGACAGCGTACGCGCAGCATTCTGGTGGTGTCGGAGCTCGCTCTGTCACTCATGCTGCTGATCGGCGCGGGGCTGATGATTGGGAGTTTTCAGAGACTCCAGGCAGTTAATCCGGGGTTCGATTCTCCTGGCGTTCTGACGATGACCGCCATGGTCTCCCACGCGAAGTTTCCCTCGCCAGCCCAGCAGACCAGCTTCTTCGAGCGAGTGCTGCAGCGGGTGCGGGTGTTGCCAGGAGTCGAAGCTGCGGGCGTGATTGACGGCATGCCTTTAAGCGATGAAGGTTCGCATCAGCCCGTTGCGATCGAGGGCCGTCCTGCCCTGCCGATGTCGGAGCAACCGGAGATCGATCCGACGATTCCCTTGCGCGACGTTCTCGCCATGGACGACCTGGTCACGAACTCTTTATCCCAACAGCGTTTCAACATGCTGCTGCTCGGTGCATTCGCGGGACTCGCCTTATTGCTCGCTGCGGTGGGCATTTACAGCGTGCTCTCGTACAGCGTGAAACGGAGGGTGCGAGAAATCGGAATCCGCCTGGCTCTTGGCGCCCGGCTCAGCGATGTGCTGCGCAGGGTTGGGTTCGAGGGCATGAAGCCAGCCTTGCTCGGGGTTGCCATGGGAACGGCGGGCGCACTCGCTCTGGGGAGCGTTTTGTCGAGCCTGCTCTACGGAGTGCGTCCGACAGATCCTGTTACTTTCCTGGTGGTCGCGGCGCTGCTGGCCGCCGTCGCGCTCGTGACCAGCACTGTTCCGGCCAATCGGGCAACGAAGGTCGATCCCATGGTGGCGTTGCGCTACGAGTAGGAGGCAAAATGAACAGTCTTGCCCAAGATCTTCGTTACGCGCTGCGACAGTCGCGCAAAAGCCCGGGATTCACCGCTGTTGCCGTGCTGACCCTAGCGCTGGGCATTGGCGCGAACACTGGCATTTTCACGGTGGTGAATGCTGTTCTTCTGAAGTCCTTGCCAGTGCCGCATGCTGAACAGCTATTCCTAGTCCGCCACAGCGACCGATTTGTCGAAAACACGCGCTTCTCTTATCCAACGTTCCAGAACATGCGCGCGGAGATGCCGCCTTCGGCCAGTCTCGCCGCGATGACCTGGCCTACGGACTTCTACACGAGCGTAGCGGATGGCCAACCTGAAATGGTGCAAGGGCAGTTAGTTTCCGGGAACTATTTTCAGACTCTCGAGACCTACCCCGCGCTCGGACGCCTTCTGGGTCCGGACGACGACCGCGTGGTGGGGGGCAGTCCAGCAGCCGTGATCAGTTATGGCTGCTGGGAACGACGGTTCGGTCGGGATCCAGCCGCGGTTGGCCGCAAGCTGGTGGTGAATGGAATGCCGGTGGAAATTGTCGGAGTTGCAGCGGCCGGCTTCTTCGGGGCGAAGGCTGGCACGGCACCAGATTTCTGGCTGCCCGTGACCCTGCAGTCGTCAGTGCACTACGCCGCACACTATAGCGAAAGCGAAGCAGCCCAGATGGACAAGCCGTGGGTACCGCAGCCTGATATTCGCTGGCTGCAGTTCATCGTGCGGGTGCGCGACCGCGATGCCTTTCCGAAGACGCTGACTGCGATCAATCAAGTCTTCCGTCAGGAGTTGGAACGGGCCGCTGCGGAAATTAAAGATCCTCAGGAACGCCAGGCTTTCCTTCGCGCCCGGTTGGAGCTCGAGCCGGGTAGACGAGGCTTATCCACGCTGCGAAGAGATTTTTCGCAGCCCTTACTGGTATTGATGGCGATGGTTGGACTTGTGCTGCTGATCGCATGCGCCAATCTTGCCAACCTGCTGCTGGCGCGCGCGGCCGCCCGCGAGCGTGAGATCGCGATACGGCTTTCAATTGGAGCCAGTCGCGTTCGAGTATTCCGGCAGACCCTGACCGAGTGCTTGCTGCTTTCGATAGTTGGCGGAGTGCTCGGCCTTGCGGTCGCCGATTGGTGCAGCGCAATTTTTCCGAAGTGGGCGTCGAGCGTACCCACGCCCATTCCGCTGGATCTTGCGCCAGATTCGCGAGTCCTTGTTTTCAGCACGACCGTAGCCTTGCTGACAGGAATCATTTTCGGCTTGGCACCGGCAATTCAAGGGACGCGGGTCGATCCCGTCCACGCGCTAAAGGCTAGTGGGCGCGGATTCCAGGGAAACG
>JBEKUD010000099.1:0-20045 GCA_049515395.1 Candidatus Sulfotelmatobacter sp.
TAATGGAGATAAACGTTGGCCAACAGCGGCGAAGCACTGCCGCCCTGGGGCGTCCCCTCTTCCACTCGTATCCGTTTCCCATCCTCCAGCACGCCCGCGTTGAGCCATTTCTGGATCAGTCGCACGACGCGCCGGTCCGCAATCCGGTGCTCGACGAACTTCACCAACCCTTCGTGCGAAAGCGCATCGAAAAAGCCGCGAATGTCCAAATCCAGCACCCAGTTCACCTTCTTCGTCAGCAGTCCGGTGTAGAGCGCATCCAGCGCATCATGCTGGCTTCGCCCCGGTCGGAATCCGTACGAAAAGTCGAGGAAATCCGTTTCGTAGATGGCGTTCAACACTTCGACGGTTGCGCGCTGGACGATTTTGTCTTCCAGCACCGGAACTCCGAGCGGTCTTTTCCGGCCGTCGTTCTTGTCGATATACGCCCGACGCACCGGTTTCGCTCGGTACGCTCCTCGCTTCAACCTATGGGAAAGATCCTGGAGATTGTCCTCGAGGGCCTCGCCGTAGTGCCGCCACGTCTCTCCGTCGACACCGGGCGCCGCTTCCTTCTTCAAGCTGAAGTAAGCCTTGCGCAGTGTTTCCGGGTTGTAGATGTGGTGCAGGAGTGCGGTGAACCGCAACTTCTTATCCTTACTTGCTGCTTGACGTACCCGCTCCAACGCGCTGAGCGCGTCTTCCCGGCTCGGTGTCCGGGACGCGTTTTGCTGGGGCAGGTTCCCTTTGGCCAGACCTCTTCCCTCCATCCCCTCCGCGGCTGGTTGCCCGGCGTTGTTCGGGGGCTTCTCCGGTACAGTAGGTCTGTCCGACTTCCCAGGTTCGTTCGTCATCGGCGTACGTCCTTAGACTTCCCGATGCGTCCCAGGGCAACTGCAGCCCTGGGCGTACCTGGGATCTCCCGGTTCCCGTTCGAGGTGCTTCCGTACGTGCACGGGGTCTATGACCGCGCGGGACTCCGTTGCACCTCGCGATATCGGTGCACCAGATGGGGCCTTCCGCTTCCTCCTACGGCGTCGGCGTCCCGGAGTGAGTTTCTTACGCGGCTGAATACCCGGCCCGCACATTCCCTTGTCAACGCTTCGACGCCGCCCTCGCGAGCGGCTCCGCATGACTCAGGGCCGATGTGGCTCGCTAATTCACATTCGTATGACTCTTTCATTCACTACACCTCGCCGATTTAACCGGCGCACAGGAGGTTTGTCCGGGCACAAGACAGCAATCCCGGCGACTCGAGCCAGCACAAGTCGAAGGATCCCAAAGGACAGATGACCGTACAGGGCTGCCTGAGCAGATCCACCGGCGACTACATACTGACAAAGCAGGACCCAGGCTTGACTTATGAGCTTCAGGCCACTGGCAAAATAAAACTGCGCCGATACTTGGGACAACAAGTCGAAGTCACTGGGACCGAATCGCCTACACTTAGCACGAGTTCCGACGCCACAGCCAGAATGGGCTCTCCGGCCTCAGTAATGTTAACCATAACCTCGATTAAGACCGTCGGGAAGGAATGCTCCGTCCGCTAGCCAATTCAATCGGTGGCCGATCATCCCAAGGGACTGTCCGCCGATGTCACGACCTTGCGCCTGTGAAAACAAACGCGCGCCTTGTCTCCGAAATTTAAAGTGTGTCACGCAGACCGGATAGACCCGACAAGGCTGTAAAGCAAGATTAAGAGCACGAGGGACGCGACGATGACATACATGCGGTCGTGCTCTTCTGCAAAGCCAAAGATCGAAAAGGCGACACGGACGACCGGAGTCGCGATGAGCAACAGCAGTCCTAGCTGGATGATGCCTCTGCCTTGGAGGGCAAATGCATCGCGGACGATTTTGCCTACGCTGCGAAGGTCTGAGGGCTCACTGCGGAACACCCGGTAATCAGTGGGGGAGTGGCCATGCCGCACCAGATAGATAGCCGCACCAAACGCTACGATGAGCGCAGAGAGCAACACCCCGTAGCGCAGCACAATCCCGATAAGTATTTCCATCCGTTTATCGGTCCAACTCCGGTGACCGGCCATATCAAATCCTCCCAGAAATACCCTTGTAGAGCATTTCGATTCCGAGAGCCACAATCACGATGCTGAACACGCGCCGCAGCCACTTGGGATGCGCCTTGACGAGAACCTTTGTACCCAGCAACGATCCCGCAAGAACCCCCAGCATGACAGGCATAGAAAGTCCGGGATCAATGTATCCGCGCGATAAATAGATGCCTGCGCTGGCCGCGGCGGTGACGCCGATCATGAAGTTGCTGGTCGTGGTTGAAACCTTGAACGGAATCTTCATGGCTTGATCCATGGCGAGAACTTTCACGGCACCCGAACCAATCCCAAGCAAACCCGACAAGGTCCCCGCGCCAAACATGAGGGCCCATCCCAGCGGTACCCGCTGCACGTTGTAGTTTCGAATGCCATCGCCCTCGGGAAAGCTTCCATTCAATCGTAACTTGGTGGCAAGTGGATCGAGCGCAGCTTCGCGCTCGCTTTTCGATCGCGGTTTCCAGGACAGAAACGCAGAACCGATCAGAACCAATCCAAAAACGATGGAGATTGCGCTGGTGGAGATGCGCGTCGCCAAGGTTGCGCCAACAAGCGCGCCGAGAGTCGTCGCGATCTCTAGAAACATTCCGATTCTGATGTTGGAAATACCTTCTCTCACATAGGCTGCCGCCGCTCCTGAGGAAGTGGCGATCACCGATACCAACGACGCTCCAATGGCATATCGGATGTCTACTCCAAGAAGCAAACTGAGCATCGGGATAAGAACTACGCCGCCACCCAGTCCGGTCAGCGCGCCCAAGAAGCCTGCAACCAGGGAACCGGCCGCCACAACCAAGCTAAATTCAAGGATTGTCATCAATTTTATTTCGGTCTTTCTGCGAGAGGTGGCATCTCAGCTTTTCATTTCAGTTTGAATAAAGCTAATCCGATGTCTTCGATCGACAATCGCAACGGTCAGAACATGAGGCAACTTGATCCCACTATTCCAAATCAAACGCCAGCCACTGGAATCCTCCTCCCCGCTCCACCTGTAGCACGACGGGATTTTGTGGCTTGATCTGCCCCAGAGCCGCACGGAGAGAGCTCAAGGAGTCGATCGGTATCCGGTTAACGCTATGGATAATGTCTCCAGGCTCCAAACCGGTCGCGGAACTCATGACGTCTGCCACTCGTGCGACTACAACAACTCCCGAAGGGTTGCGCAGCGTACCCAAGATCGAACGCAAGTCGTCATTCAAATCTACTGCCAGTACCCCCAGTCGAGAAACCAAGTTCTTGCGCGAATTCGCCAGATCAAGTAGCGCGTCCGTGGGATCTTTCATCTCAATGACCGGAATGAAAAATGTTTTGACCTCAGTTCCACGGAGAACCTGGAGCTGAAGCACTTCATCGACAGGATGGAGGTAGAGAACGGAGGTGAAGGCCGGAAGAGTTCCAATGGGGTGCCCATCGGCCCGCAACACGATATCCCCGATCTTCAGGCCGGCTGCCTCAGCGGGACCGTCCGGCACCACATCATCGATCACGACTCCCCAATTTTGTGCAAATCCCAACCCTTTGGCCAAATTTGCAGTAATCGTCTGCGCACCCGCTTTAATTTCGATGCGATGGACGTGACCGTACTTGCGCAGCCTCTCATAGACGAACTGCACGATTCGTGCCGGGATAGCAAATCCGAGCCCCTCGCTTCCGCCCGCCTGGGAGAGAATAAATGTGTTGATCCCCACTAAATAACCGTCCGTATCCACCAAGGGACCTCCGCTATTGCCGGGATTGATGGGAGCATCGGTTTGAATGTAAACCATCGGGCGGTTGGGATCTGCCTGCCGGCCAACTGAACTCACTACACCCATGGTCACAGAGTTCTCTAGACCTTGCGGGCTTCCCAGGGCAAACACCAATTCTCCCTGATGCACAGGCCTGCGGCTGCCAATCGAGAGCGTGGGCAGTCCGGTCTCGTCAATCTTGAGCAGAGCAAGGTCAGTTTCGCTGTGGACGCCGACGATGTGAGCCTCCACGATTCGCTGCTTGCCAACGGGCTCAATCTGCTCAGGGAAGTTCACCGAAGGCATGGCGAGAGCCACGTGGATGCGCTGCGCTCCTTCGACCACGTGGGCATTTGTCATGATGTAACCATTCGGGTCGACGATCACCCCGGAACCAATCCCATGTTCACGGGTGATCAGCGCCGTTTGACCGTGGGTATTTTCTTCGAGCGGGCCATATCCGGTAACCAGGATTTGAACCACCGCAGGGGAAATCCTGGCGGTAAGTTGCTCGATCGCCGCATTAAGCTGCTGCAGCACTGGGGGCGGTTCTGCTGGCCGGGTTCCAACCCGCTTGCCTTGGTCAACGTCAGGCTTCTTGCTTTCACCACCGGCAAGGCTCGGGACAGGTGATGCTGATTGTTTGCCAAAGCTTGGAGCTGTAAACCATAGCGAACAAAGGTAAGCTAGAAGAACAAGGCATGGGCTGGTGAATAGCTTTTTGGGACCGCAGCTTGGGAAAGGCATAGTAACCACTCTCCTTGGAGATTCTCAATCGCCCGACGACCTAAATTATGATCCCCGGAGCAGAAAAAAAGGAGCTTCCAGAAAGCGCATCGGACCACAGCGCGCTAGATAATTTAATGGTCAGAAACCGGGTGAGAATTAGGGAACATCTACAAACATTTATGACCCGCTAACCAAAACGGCGGTACAACAATCCAACTGTCGTGGGGTTATAGGCATGTCGCCTTTCCGGCGCAGCCGGAGGAGCATCTGCGGCCTGATTTCATACCGCGCCGCGATCATGTATTGCGGCCCTCGCCCTCTTGTGGGCGCGTAGCGTCCCGCCGAGTCTACCGCACAGTCACCTTAGCTTAGCCTTCCACTCGCTCGCGGACCACCATCATCGCCTATGCTTTGATCAGGAGAATTCTCAGTGGGCGACCTACGTCGTCATGGCCGCGACGATCGGCGACCAGGCTCTTCATCTCGTAACAACTCGGCAGGTAGACGGCGTTCTCCTGGAATACGACCTGCCAGATGCTACAGGCAGCGCGGTACGGGCCGAGATAAAGCGGATCAAGCCAGATATCCCGGTCCTGCTGTTTACAGGCGTAGGCATCCAGACTCCCTTCCTGCTTCGCTTTTTTGACTCGTCTCTTCGGAACGCGGAACCGCCTGGAGAAGTTTTCGAGGAACTGGACGCCTAGGTCGGACTCGCGATCGAGAAGGTAGGTGCGACCATTGGATGGAGGTCTATTCCGATGAAACCTATGGCCCCTACAGGAAGAAACTCAGCATGGGTCGGAATTGGAGGGTTCCTGTTTATAGTCGTCTTGGGAGTCATTTTTCTCTACTTGGCCAAAGCATGGTGCGTCGCCGCTTCTTCCCGGGTGGCAGGGTCCACCGGGATGGTTCAATCGGGCGCTAGCGGACGCTCACTGCGGCTCAGACTTGAACGATGCGGTGGTGTGCGAAGTGCAGACCGCATGATTGGCGGCAAACACTGCATTTCCTCCCGTCGGTGTCGCTGCCGAACAAGCCAATGAGCCCGACCTCAGTCTCCATCTCGCCCAGGATCGCTACCACCTCGGGTGGGGTTCGATCGTCGAATCACACCCATCCCCAAGAACATGGCTTATCCTCACAATTTTTTCCGCAAGAAACTTGATCCATGCGCCGCCGAACAAGCGCACAGTGATCGATGTCACAGGCTGGGGCTGTGGAGAGATGGAAGACGGAAGAGCGGACGATGGGGATCGCCGCACAGGGCAGCGGCGCCAAATTTCTTGTCCTTGACGTACCTAGTTCTCCAACAATCAAGGTTGTTCCGCCCCGGCTGCGGCAGTAGGATATCCGAGCAAGGAACGTTCCGAGTAAAGGACCGTTTTCTCAATCTACGGGAAGGCGGCAGTTGACTCATAATGCGTGCCTCCTCCAGCAGTCCTCGACCCTCTCGGCCACCACGAAATCTGGAGCGTGAAGAATCTCAGCTTTGGCGATGGATCCTTCTATTCATGGTTTTGCTGGCGGCCGGGTTCGCCGCGCTGGCATGGGAACGCCTGGAAACGCTGCCTTATCACCTGGGCCCGATGGCTCTGGGTGTGTTGGTTCTGTCCGTGCTGCTGGCGGTTTATGCGTACGGGCGGCGGCGGGAAGTGGTCGAGCTTCAGCTGTTGCTGCAGGATTTGCAGGAGCAAGTGGGTGCGGCTCCCTCCGAAGAGCAACTCGATCAACTGAACGAGATGATTGCGCGGTCGCAGCGCAACTTCAAGGAGCTGATCGACTCGATCGATGACACCGCCTGCGCCGTATCGCTGGACGGGACATTGCGCACGGTCAACAAACGCGTCAGCGAGTTGATGGGGCTTCCTTACACTTCGATCGTGGGACATAAGTTTTTCGAGTTCGTGGAAGAGCCAACGCGTGCCAGCGTGGAAGGCGGGCTGGTGCGTTTTCTGGAGAAACGCCACTGGGCGGGTACGGTGCGGGTGCGTCTCAAAAACAACTCGCGGGCGCTTTTTTTTGACTGCGTAGTGAATGCGATTGTGAAGAGCGGCGAAGTCGTGGGCGCGAGCGTGTTGGGGCGCGACGTCACCGGACAACACGAGAAGGAACTCCGCTTCACGGAGCTATTCGAAACGCTGCAGGAGGGGGCGTATTTCAGCACGCCGGAGGGCCGGCTTCTGGACGTCAATCCAGCATTGGTGAGTGTATTGGGCTATGCGACGAAAGAAGAGTTGCTCGCTCTGGAGCCGCGCCAGTTGAATCTCGATCCCGAGCAACTGCCGGTGCTCGGTCGAGCCCCCGACGATCGCGGCGGTGTTCGGGCGAGAGAGATCACACTACGGAAGAAGGATGGAACGTCCGCGATGTTTCTGGAATCGTCTCGCGCGGTGTGGGATGACGAGGGCAAGTTGATTCGTTACCAGGGCACGCTGGTCGATGTCACCGAGAGGCGCAAACTTGAGCGGCAATTGCTGCACCAGGAAGAGTTTCGGCGGCGGCTGCTGGAAAGTTTTCCCGACCTTATTCTGGTGGTGGATTTGGAGGAGCGTTATACCTTTGCGAGCTCGCGCGTGCGGGATTTGCTGGGGTGCGAGTCGGGAGATCTGTTGGGGAAGAAAATATCGGAGACGCAGAATTATTCCGCGGAACTGCTCACGCTGTATCGCGATGTAGCCAGCGGCAACAAGGTATTTGGATCAGCGGAATACAACGCGCGGCACCGCGATGGAAGCGGGCGCACGATGCGAGCCTCCGCCAGCCAGTTTTTTGACGCGGATTCCAAACTCGCGGGTGTCATCATTTCGCTGCGGGACATCACCACGGAAAAGAAGTTCGAACAGCAACTGGTGCAGAGCGAGCGTTTGGCCGCCATGGGAGCGATGATTGGCGGGGTCGCTCACGAATTAAATAATCCTCTCACCAGCATCCTCGGGGTGAGTGAACTCTTACAAGACAGTCAGACCACTGATTCGGCGCGAAAGCAGATCTCCATACTGCAGCAACAGGCACGGCGGGCCGCGGAAATTGTGCACAACCTGACTTACTTCGCCACTCCGCCGGCGCCCGGCAAGACTCGCGTTCAACTGGCGGATATTGTGGAGCGCACTCTGAACTTGCACTCTTATTCGTTAAGGAAAAACAACATCGCAGTGGACTTTGTTCGCGAACCCGGTTTGCCCTACGTGCAGGGCGATCCGCACCAACTGATGCAGGTGTTCCTGAATTTGATTTTGAACGCGGAGCAGGCGATTCGCGAGTCGCGGGATCGTGGAACCTTGCGAATCCGGCTGGGAAGCAGCGGTGAAAGCGTCTGGGCGAGCTTTCTGGACGATGGCCCCGGAATTCCGTCCGACAGCCTGGCCAGCATTTTCGACCCGTTCTATACGACGAAGCGGCCGGGGCGAGGCACCGGCCTTGGACTTAGCATTTGCAAATCGATTACGAAGGAGCACAACGGTACGATCGAAGCCGCGAATGTGCCGGGAGGCGGCGCGGCCTTTACGGTTACCCTGCAGGCGGCTCCCTTCTTGAAACAGGCCGAGGCTTAATCTCTTTCCACAGCGATTGCAACTGCGTTGCCTCCACCCAGGCACAGCGCAGCTATTCCGCGCCTCGCGTTACGGCGGACCATTTCGTAAAGCAGGGTCACGAGAACGCGGGCTCCGCTGGCTCCGATGGGATGGCCAATGGCCACCGCTCCGCCATTTACGTTGACCTTGTTGGGATCGAGCCCGAGCTCCCGCATCACGGCCAGCGCCTGCACTGAGAATGCTTCGTTGAGTTCGTAGAGGTCAACCTCTTCATTTTCCCATCCGGTCTTCTTCCAGATTGTTCGCACCGCGTCCACGGGAGCCATCATCACCCATTTGGGCTCGACGCCGCTGGTGGCTTGCGCGACGATCCGCACCATGGGTTGCGTGCCAAGTTCTTTCGCGCGTTGCGCGCTGGTTACGACAACCGCCGCGGCTCCATCGTTCACTCCCGGCGCGTTGCCCGCGGTTACGGTTCCATCTTTCTTGAAGGCGGGCTTCAAGGCACGAAGAACCTCGACGGTGGTGTCTTCGCGCGGGGATTCATCTTTCTCGAACAATACCGGGGCTTCGCCTTTTTTCTTCGCGGGAAGCTCCACGGGAACGATCTGTGATTTGAAACGACACTCTTTCATCGCGGCGACCGCTTTGCGATGAGAGTTCACCGCGAACTCGTCCTGCTCTTCGCGCGTGATCCCGTACTTCTCGGCAACGTTCTCGCCGGTGATGCCCATGTGGTAGTCGTTATAGATATCCCATAGGCCATCGTGCACCATGGAATCGATCACTTTTCCGTTTCCCAAGCGGTAGCCTTTGCGTGCCTGCGGCAGAAGGTAAGGAGCGTTGGTCATCGATTCCATGCCGCCGGCAACCACGATGGAACTGTTTCCAGTCTGCACGGCTTGCGCTGCGAGAGCGACTGCTTTCAATCCGGAGCCGCAAACTTTGTTGATTGTCATGGCACCTGTCGCGGGACCCAATCCGGCAAAGATTGCGGCTTGCCGCGCTGGATTTTGTCCGAGTCCGGCAGGGAGGACGTTGCCCATGATGCACTCATCCACCTGGTCGGAACTCAATCCGGCGCGCTTCACCGCCTCGCGCACCACGATTGCACCCAACTGAGAAGCGGTCAAATCGCTGAGACTTCCCTGGAATTTTCCCACTGGCGTACGACAGCCGGAAAGGATGACAACATCATCGAAAGCCGCCATTGATCATGCTCCCGCGAAGATTTCGCAACTTCATTATAGATGCTACGGCGACCCGAAACGGTGGAGATCCGCAATCTGGTTTGCCTTGCGACGAGCTGCTCTTCGCGCGAAACCTCGACACGGATCGACAGATTCACGGCAAGCAATCATCGGCTGCCATGAACTGGGTGCAATGGAATTCGGTGCGGCGAGGTTGAAATTTTTTCATTCGCTCGCATTTCTCTGTGACTTTGGTACAGCATCGCTCGTACACCACATGCATTTTTTTCTTGACTTCATTTTTCATTAACTCTATACAATCAAATAGTTGCAACAAAACAGCGTTGCAGATTTTTCCATGAAAATGGAAGGGAGAATAGAACCAATGGCAACCAAGAAAAAGGCAAAGAAGAAAAAGAAGCATTAAGAAGTGAGTAGAGAGTACAACGGGGGACGCCAAAAGCGTCCCCTAAGTTTTTGCGCCGAACTTTTTGCCGACGAGTTTAACCCGGCACTACCGAATTCTTCGCAACCTGGGAGGAAACATTGGGAGCTCGCTTCTCGCGGGCTGGACACAGACCGCGGAATGAACAAAAGGTGCAGTGAAAGTCAGGCTTGGGTTGGAAGTTCCCTTCCGCAATGCCGCGCGCCACAGCCTGCACGCGATCGCGCGCTTCTTCCAGTTGAAACTCGGCTCGTTTCGAAACCACAGCGACGCTTCCTTCCAGATTATGGAACACCAACTCTCCCACGCGGTATCCCCACTTCTGATGCGCGGCGATCGCGTAGATGGAAAGTTGGAGACTCTCATCCGCGTCTTCCTGCGAACGAGCCTTACCGGTCTTGTAGTCGACGATCGCAACGCTTCCATCGGGCATGCGGTCCATGCGGTCGATGCGGCCCGCGACGTTGGTTCCGGCAATCTGAACGTCGAACCATTCTTCCGTGTGCAGAACCTCGGGCGAAGAAGCGGGATGGGTTCCAGCCAGAAAATCGTTCAACTGCTGCAGTCCCTGCTTCAAGTACAAATCCCGCTGATAGTCGTCCTCAATGCCACAGGTGGCCAGGTCGTCACGAAACAGCTGCAGCAACTCTTCCTCGCTCTTCGTCCGGCCTAAACGGACCGAATCGTAGTAGGTGCGCAACACGCGGTGCATGGCTGCGCCATACTGCACGGCGGCGTGGCGATGGCGGGATAACTTCCACTCGCGCTCAAATTTGAATTGCAGAGGGCAAGTTTCGTAGGTCTCCACTGCGGTGGCGCTCAAGCGCGCATCCAGACCATCGATGGGCGGGATGGCAAGCCATGCCGGCAATTGGGAACCTTGGGAGTGCGCCCGGTCCGCTGCAGCGGCGATTTCGATCAACTCGGGTTGAGAAGGCAACGCCAGCCGCGACCTGAGCCACGGATACAGCGCCGCGTTGCCGATCAGTTCGCGCATCAACCCTGCGGGCGTTTTGTCGCGGCCGAGTCCTTGCTTCCCATAAATGTGCAGTGAATCCTTGGCGCGGGTCATGGCCACGTAGAAGAGTCTGCGCTCCTCCTGATCGTGGAGAGTTTTGTCGTCGCCCGCCGCGGCGGAATCTGGATCGCGCAACTCGGCGGGAAACTCAACCAGCGTTTCCCGATAACTTGCGGGGAACGAACCTTTGGTGGCACGCAACACAAATACATGAGGAAACTCGAGGCCCTTGGCGCCGTGCGCAGTCATCAAACGTACCGCGTCCTCGTCCTCCGTCGATGCGAGCGGAATGATGCCGCATGCTTCGCGAAAGTAATTCAGGTATTCAATCCATTCGCCGAGCTCCTGGGTCTTGGTGGTGCACTTGTTCTCCCAGTCGGCGGCAAATTTCAAGGCAGCCCGGAAAACAGGGGAATCGAGCGCAAGCCGGAAGTCTTTCCCGATCAACTGCATCGCCGCGCGTGCCTTCAGCTTCTTCTGGGCCACCTCATCGCGAGCCTGGTGCACGCACTCCAAAACTTCCGCACCGCCAGCGACTGTGTCGAGCACCGAGGCGAGCGGAACAGCTACTCCCTCCTTCCAGTCCTTCGCAATCGCCCGCAGCGCGGTGCGCAGTTGTTCCGGGTCCACATGGAACTGAGGGAGGGCAGCCACTCGAAAAAGACTGGCATCGGCTCCAATTTCCGCAACCGCTGCAACGCAGGCAAAAAGATCCCGCACTTCGGGAGTGTCACTTACATCCATGTTTTCGATGGAGAAGGGGATGTCGTGCTCCGCCAGTTGGCGCACGACGTCATCCCGGTGAATGTGCGAGCGGTACAGGATGCCACAATCTCTCCATTTGCATCGCGAACGCCGCCTGACGTTTTCGATGATGCTGACTACGTCGGGCGCCTCTGCATCCTTACTGCGGAAAGAGATGGCTTCTACGGGAAAGGCGGGCAGAGGTTGTCCTTGTTTGATCGCGTCCTCTTCGCGCGCAGATTGCAGGGGAGTTCGGCGGTAGGCCAGCGAGTCGCGTTGGCCGTTTCCGAAGACCGGAGGATTCTTGTCGACCACTGCAAAGGCGCATTGCAGAATGGGAGTGGTCGAGCGCCGATTCTTGCCCAGGACGACCAGCTTCGCCTCTGGTAAGTGCCGACGGAAAAGATGAAAAGCCGCGCTGGATGCTCCACGGAAACGGTAGATGCCCTGATCCGGGTCGCCGACGACGAAGAGGTTTCCTTCACTGCCCGCCAGGGCCGCCAAAATCTCGATCTGCGCGCAGTTGGCATCCTGAAATTCGTCTACCAGAATAAATCGGGCGCGGGAGCGCTCCGCCGCGAGAAGGCCTTCGTCGCTCTTAAGCAATTCGTGGGCTCGCGTGATCATATGGCTGAAGCTGCCGTAATTTTCCTCGCGAAGCCATCGTTCTGTGATCGAAAAGACGCGGGCGATTTCCTGGCAACGTCCTATCACCTCGGCGTCGCTGAGTTGATCTTTCGATTTCGCAACCCGCGGGACGGGGAGTTCGCCGCGTTCCAGCTTTGCAACGTATTCCCTATACTTTTCCGGCGTCACCATTTCGTCGTGACAACGGCTCAAGAAATCGAGCAGGTCGTTGAGAAACTTTCCCACGTTTGCCGCCCGGACGTAGTGCTCGAGACGAAGCTCATGAACTCTTTTGCGGAGATAAATCCAGAGGTCTTTATCGTCGAGGACGCCAAAATCTTTCCCCGCGCGCTTCAGAAGGCTGTTGCAATAGTCATGGAAGGTGGCGGAATGAATTTTCTGGCCGAGGAGCGTGGTGACGCGATCCCGCATCTCGCCGGCCGCAGCCACCGTGTATGTGAGGGCGAGAATTTGATCAGGCCGGGTGTGTCCCTGTTGCATAAGCCGGGCAATGCGATGAATGAGGACGGATGTTTTGCCGGTACCGGCACCTGCGATCACCAGCATCGGCCCGTGAACATGGTCGATCGCTTCGCGCTGACGATCATCGGGAAGAAATGAGGGAGATTTTACTTTGGAGACAGCCATTGGGGCTCAGAATACCACCAGCTCAGCGATGCAAATGGGAATCGACTGAGGAAAACCTAGAGTTAGCACAACGACGAGGTGACGACTGCGGTAGCGGCGATCGCAGCGGTTTCGGCGCGGAGAATTGTGTTTCCCAGCGAGACGGAAATCCATCCGGCCTGCCGGAAGGATTGCAACTCGTCTTCCGTCCATCCGCCCTCGGGGCCGACGGCCAGAATGATGGCGGACGCCGACGCGTTAGATTTCAGCACATCGCGAAGTAAAGTTCGCTCTTCCGACTCGGCGAGCACGATCCGCAAAGCTGCGGCGCCCGTCAACGCATCGGCGAACCTGATGGGCGGGAGAATCTCCGGCGGGGTGGTGCGGCGTGATTGTTCGGACGCTTGACGGGCGATGCGCTGCCAACGCTCGACGCGTTTCGCAGAAGCCGCGGCCAGATGAGAATCCGTGCGGCGGGAAATTACCGGAACAATCCGCGAGACACCAAGTTCTGTGCACTTCTCGATGGCCCACTCCATGCGGTCGAATTTGAAGATCGCAAGAACCAGCGTGATCTCAATCATACCTGCGGCGGAAATTTCTTCGCCCAGCTCAAACTCGACGCGGTCTTCTTTCACGGATGTGATTCTTCCGCGCCGAACGGACACGCCGGCAACAATATCGAAGTCTTCTCCGATGCGAGCTCGGAGCACACGGACTAGATGATCCGCATGCTCTCCCACCAGAGCGGCACGATCTCCGGAGAATTCGTCGGCAATCCAACGGCGGCGGGACATTCTACCCGAAGATATCTTTCATTTTCCCGAGGAGGGAGTGAACCAGTGGCTGATTGTCCACTTTCGCGGTCGTTTCCAGCTCCTGCAACAATTCCTTTTGACGCTTGCTCAGCTTGGTTGGAATTTGCACGCGCACTTCAACATAGAGGTCGCCCTTACCATGGCCATTCAGCACAGGCACGCCTTTATTGCGGATGCGAAACGTGGTTCCGGGCTGGGTGCCGTCGGGAACCCGGAGAGCGTGCTCGCCTTCGAGCGTGGGCACGCGAATCTCCGCGCCCATGGCCGCTTGGGTAACGGAGACCGGCACCGCGCAATGCAGATCGTTTCCTTCGCGGACGAAAAAAGGATGCTCTTTCACATGCAGGACGACGTAGAGATCGCCGGCCGGCCCACCGAACGGTCCGGCTTCGCCTCCCCCGGAAAAGCGGATGCGCGTGCCATCTTCGACGCCCGCCGGAATTTTCGCATCCACCGAGCGCTGGCGCAAAACGCGGCCTTCGCCTTTGCACTTAGGACAGGGATCGCTGATCACGCTACCGGTTCCCTGACAAGTAGGGCAAGTTCGCGCGATGCTGAAAAAGCCCTGCTGATAGCGCACCTGGCCCCGGCCAGCGCAGGACTTGCAGGTGGTGGAACCCTTGCCCGGAGCGGCGCCGGAGCCGTGGCAGTCCTCACAGGCTTCGTGACGGCGAACCATGACGCGAGTTTCGGTGCCGAACACAGCTTCTTCAAATTCGATGGTAATGTCTTCACGAAGATCGGCGCCGCGCTGCATGCGGGTGCGACGGCGGCCACCGCCTCCGAAGGAGTCTCCGAAGCCGAAGATCTCGCCGAATATTTCGCCGAAATCCTGGAAGGGACTGCCGTCAAAGCCCGCACCAGACGAGGCCGCACCGCCGACTCCGGCATGGCCGAAGCGGTCGTATAGCGAACGCTTGTCGGAATCGGCAAGGATCGCGTACGCCTCAGTCACTTCTTTGAATTTCTCCTCCGCATCGGGATTGTTCGGATTGCGATCGGGATGGTATTGCATCGCGAGCTTGCGATAAGCACTCTTCAATTCAACTTCCGTCACCGTACGGCTCACGCCTAGCACTTCGTAATAGTCGCGTTTTGCGTTCGTGGTCAGAATCAGCGCCTTCCTTTATGAGAGATACGACGGGGGTCGGAACTTACTTTCCGGGATTTCTGGCGACCTTCACCATCGCAGGTCGCAGCAACCGGTCTTTCAACTTGTAGCCACGCTGCAATTCCTCGATCACATGATGATCGGGAGCGTCGGTGGTCTCCACCATTTCGATGGCCTCGTGATAATGCGGATCAAAAGGTTCCCCGGTGGCCGGGATGGGCTGCAGCGAAAGCTTCCCCAACGCAGTCTGCAATTGCTTGTAGATCAGATCGACGCCGTTACGGAACTCTGCCGCATCGGACTTGACCTGGAGCGCTCGCTCAAAGCTGTCGAGGACCGGCAACAAAGCTTTGATGGTATCGGCAGCAGCGTAATCGCGAAAATCCTGTTGTTCCTTAAGAGTGCGACGGCGCGCATTTTCGAATTCGGCCTGCGTTCGTGCCAATCGATCGAGCAGCGAATCGCGCTCTGCCTTTAATGTTTGCACTTCCGTACCCGGGACGGATGATTCCCCACTGGCCGCTACGGCAGCGTCGTCCGCTCCGTCGCCAGGTGGCAGTTCGTGCTCTAAATCAAGATTCGACTTCTGTTCTTCGGATCTACCGTTCGCTTTACCCATAACTAACTTGTTACTCCGATTCATTCAGAATTTTGTCAAACAAACGCGCGATGTAAGAAACGGCCGTCATGGTGTGTTGATAATCCATGCGGGTGGGTCCGATCACGGCGAGCGATCCGAACATATCCGTTCCGGAGCGCGCAGGTGCACCGATCAACACAAAGTTCTGCATGGAAGGCAGAGCGTCATCCAGGCCGATTACCACGCGCACCGCCTCCTGCTTTACATCGAGATAGGCTCCGAGGAGTTGAGCAACTTTTTCCTTCTCCTCCAGGGTCTTCAGCATTTCCTGCAGACGCCTGCGATCTTCCTGGCCGGTGACAAGATTGGCTGCACCTTCCACGAAAACCACCTGAGTGCCCGCTTCTCCTGCCAGAGCTCCCTGTTTATAGAGCTGCTCAATGGAATTCATCAGGCGGTCGTACTCGCTGCGCTCCTGTTCGATTCTGCGGGCGAGTTCGGCGCGCATCGACTCCATCGTCCAGCCGCGAAAGTTTTCGTTGATGTAACGGGCGGCGAGATCGAGTTCCGACTGCGGCAGATCGAGGCGCAACACGCGGTCGCGCACCAATCCTGAGCGCGTCACCAGAACCGCCAGCACCTTCTGATCCGTGAGGCGAGAAAAGTAGACATGCTCCAGCGCGTTTTTGGTGCCGCTGGAGGCCACGGTAACTCCGACATTCTTGGAAATCAGCGAGAGAACGTGCGAAGTGCGCTCCATGAACTCCTGCACATCGCTCACGCCTGCGAGAGATTCCGAGATCATGCTTTCCTCTTGCGGCGCGAGCTTGGCAGTTCCGGAAATTTGCTCGACGTAATAACGGTAGGCCTCAGTGGTGGGGATGCGCCCCGCGGAGGCGTGCGGCTGTTCGAGAAAACCGGCGTCGGATAAATCCGCCATGACGTTTCGGATGCTGGCGGGACTGAGGCCTTCACGGTTCGAGCGAGATAGCGTGCGCGAGCCGACGGGTTCCCCGGTGGTGATGAAGGTCTCCACGATCGCGGTTAAAACTTCGCGTTCCCGCTTACCGATATTTGGATCTGAAGGCATTTTGTGCGATCGGTTTTTTCGGACTGGACTGCAGGTGATGCGCCTCCAGCTAACCATTTTAGATGCAGAAACTTAGCCCAAGGACGCATGCAGCGCTCCCTGCTTGGATTCTAGGAACGCCTTCCCTCCCCTGTCAAGGACGAGGCTCACGCCCTCGCCAGACTCATTTTCCGGCACGATGGAATTTCGGTTGGCAGCTTTCCCTGCGGCGTTCGGTCCGCGTATCCTCAACTCCCAAAGGGCGAAACCTTCGATGAAGTCCAAATTGCGCGTTGCCGTGGTCGGAGCAGGGGCATTCGGTGGGTGGACGGCGCTTCGCCTCCTCGAAGCAGGAGCACGCGTCGCGTTGCTCGACGCTTGGGGACCGGGAAACTCGCGCTCATCGTCGGGCGGCGAGACGCGGATCCTGCGTGGGACTTACGGTCCGGATCAGCCCTATACGGCGGTCGCTGCCCGCGCCATGATTCTGTGGCAGAAATACGAGAAGCGGTGGAAAGCGCGCTTTCTTCACCGCACCGGAGTGTTATGGATGGTGAGCAACGGCGAGGATGCCTATGAGCGGGGCTCGTTGGCGTTGCTTCGCGAGGCCCAGATCAGGCATCAAGAATTTTCTACGGCACAGATGAAAAAACGGTGGCCGCAGATCAATTTTGCCGACGTCCGTTGGGGGATTTTTGAACCGGAGTGCGGGTACCTCGATGCCCGTGCCAGTTGCCAGGCTGTGGTCAAGGCGTTCGTTGCGGGAGGCGGAGTCTACCGGCAGCTTGCCGTGTCAGCGGAGAATCTCGACGCTGCCCCAATACGCTTCCTGACTCTCTCTGATGGCTCGCGGCTGAAAGCTGATTGCTATGTTTTCGCGTGCGGTCCGTGGCTGGGCAAGTTATTTCCGGAAACCGTGGGCGACCTGATCCGGCCAACGAAGCAGGATATTTTCTTCTTTGGTCCGCCTGCCGGAGATTGGCGCCTCAGCGACGCGCATCTGCCGGTATGGGGTGATCATGGCAAGCGTTTTTTTTATGGCATCCCAGGAAGTGATCGGCGCGGATTCAAGGTAGCGGATGATACGCGGGGGGCGGAGTTCGATCCCACGAACGGCGAACGGGTGGTCAGCCCGTCAACTTTAAAGCGCGTTCGGGAATATTTGGCGTTTCGGTTCCCGGCCATGAAAGATGCGCCGCTCATCGAGACGCGCGTCTGCCAGTATGAGCAGACTCCAGACAGCCACTTTATTCTGGATCGTCATCCGCGCACGGATAACGTTTGGATTCTGGGGGGCGGGTCTGGACATGGGTTCAAGCACGGGCCGGCGGTGGGGGAAATGATGGCGGAGCTGGTTCGGGATGAGGGCAAGGCGGGCAACGTTTGGAGGTTGTCGCGGTTTCAAAAGAGAAGCACGAAGCAAACACAGAGAGCACAGGGGATCACACGGTAGTTTTCTGTGCGCCTTCGTGTCCTCTGGGGCGGAGCTTTCGCTTTTACTGAATCTGAATCACGCTCGCGCCTTCACCGGCTTTAATCTCTGTCACCCGCGCCAGCACGTTCCGAGCAAACTCGAAGATTGACTTGGCGTGCGGTGAATTTTCGCCCTCGAGCACCACAGGCTTGCCGCCATCGCCGGATTTGCGCACCTCGGGATCAAGGGCAATGTTCCCGAGAAAAAACACGCCAAACTTCTTCGCCATGTTCTCAGCACCGCCGCGCGAAAAGATATCGATCTCGTGACTGCAGTGCGGGCAGACGAAGTAGCTCATGTTCTCGACGACACCCACCAGATCGACTTTCATCTGTTTGAACATCTCAATGGCCTTGCGCGCATCTTGCAGCGAAACGTCGGAGGGGGTTGAAACCACCACCGCTCCGGTCAGCGGAACGTTCTGCACCAGCGACAATGCGATATCACCCGTCCCCGGCGGCAGATCCACAATCATGTAGTCGAGATGTCCCCACTCGACCATACCCAGAAATTGCTTCACGATCTGGTGCAGCATGGGACCGCGCCAGATGATCGGCTTGTCTCCGGGATTGAGAAATCCGACCGAAATGACTTTGACCCCGAAAGCCTCCAGAGGCTCGATGCGATTTTCTCCGACCATCTTCGGCTGACCGCTCATCCCCAGCATCAGGGGGACGTTCGGGCCGTACACGTCCGCATCGAGCAAACCGACTTTGTGACCGAGTTTTGCCAAAGCAACGGCCAGATTCACCGACAGCGTGGTCTTCCCTACACCGCCCTTGCCCGAACCTACGGCAATGATGGCATCGACTCCAGGCAGCGGTTGCGGGCCTTGATCAGGTTGGCCGGGATGAGGCATATGTGCGTTCAAGGGATCACACTCCAAGGATGGAATCAAAGGGCTGAATGCTTGATTATACAGGGGAGTTGCGGGATAACGACGCTCGGCGCATCCGCGACGGTTCTACGCGACTCCGCGCTCGAGGCTTCGGTGGGTGTCGTCAAACAAATGCGATCACGGAGTTCAGGGGAGAACCGCCGCGGAGAAAAGCGGAGAATGCCTTAGTAGCCTTCGCCCTCAAGACGCACTTTGCCGCGGAACATTCGGAACAGGAAGGAGAAGTATCCGAGAGCCAAGGTCATTCCGATGATCCACCAGGTGATGCCGACCGTAAGGCCGTGCCGGGCCGCGGCGGTATTGTAGATCGTGAGGTTGTAGGCAGGATCGGTGCTCGCCGGCAATACGATGGGATACAGAGCGAAGGCTGCGCCCACAAGCATCCCCACGATATAAAGCGCCGAGCCGACGAAGGCCAGCTTGTCCAGCCCCTTGCGAAGGGCGTAGATCATCACGCTGAGACTGCCAAACACAACCCCGGGGATCAGATATCCGATGGCGTGCTGTCGGTAATTATGGAGCACCATGGGACGAACGTAGGAAGTTGCGACCAGGCCAACGATGGTCAGAATCAATTGCAGAGGCCACGCCCACAGCGCGACCGTTCGGACGCGCCGGTTCAACTCGTTCTCGGTTTTTACCGCGATATATAACGAACCGTGCGCGGTCAGCGTCACCAGCGCGATCACTCCGGTGAGCACGGTATACCAGTCGAGAATTCCAGTGTTGGCCCCGACCCTGAAGTTGGTCCAGAGCGGTTCGAAGAAATAACCATCCGCTCCCAATGGAACTCCACGCACCACGTTGCCGAGAGCCGCGCCGAAGAAGATGGCAAGAAGCACACTGGATGCACAGAAAATCAAGTCGAAGAAGCCCCGCCAGACGGGATTCTCCATGTGCGCGCGCAATTCGATCCCGATGCCGCGCAGCATCAGCAGCCAAAGAACCATCATCAGCGGCAGATAGAAGCCGCTGAAGCTGGAAGCATAGAGCAAGGGGAATGCGAAATAGAGCGTACCGCCGGCAGCCAGCAGCCAGACTTCATTGCCGTCCCACACCGGACCGATGGCGCGAAGGATCTTTCGACGGTCATCGCTGGTCCGGCCAGCGCCCAGGTAAATCGCACCGGCGCCGAGATCAAATCCATCCAGCACTACGTAAGCCGCCACCATCACGGCCACGATCATGAACCATAGCGTTTCCATCAATCATCCTCAGGTGTTGCGATCAAGAAAAAATCTCTCCCACTTCTGGAGCCGGCTGCAGGGGAGGAAATAGTTCAGTTTGAGGCCCGTGCTCAATTTCACGCCGCATCAGAAACAGAAACAGAATGCCGAGCATGGTATACATGCCGAGGAACCCTAGCAAGGTAAACATTCCATTGCCCGCCGAGACCATCTTCGAATAT
>JBEKUD010000100.1:0-18890 GCA_049515395.1 Candidatus Sulfotelmatobacter sp.
TGCCGTCGAGAATCGGGAGTTCGAGGTTGTCCAATTCCACGATCGCGTTATCCACGCCCAGACCGGTGAATGCCGAGAGCAGATGTTCCGTGGTGGAGATGAGTACGCCCTTCTTCATCAGGCTGGTGGCATAGCTGACGCGAGCTACGTTGCGGCTGTTGGCTTCGATCTCGAAATCGTCCAGGTCGGTGCGGCGAAACACAATTCCCCTTCCGGGCGGGGCGGGCAGGATTCGCATCGCAACGGGGGCGCCGCTGTGCAGTCCTACCCCACTGCACCCCACGGAGGAGCGAATTGTCTGCTCTTGAATCAAGAGGATCCCGATATGTCTGGGCGAATGAGTAGATTACAGGGGTAAGAGCATTCTTGACTGTGGTAAAAAAGCCACAGTGCGTGGCTTTGCCTAATAACCCCTTTTTGCCCAAAAACTCATAAGCTATAACATAACAACGCCCCAGTGAATTGCCTTCTTTTCGGTCGCGTAGTCTTTCCTACCCGAGGGTTGAACGAATGCGACAGCGAACAGCAGTGCGAGCGCTCGGACTTTTTCGGGCGGCAGTCAGCCAAAACTTATCTCGCCTCAGCAAGCAGCGCTCGGCGGTTATGTCGAGGGTGTGGATGAGCGACTCCTTAGGCACCTCCTTCTGGATGATCGGTTCGATGATCCATCACCGCCCTACGGGCACGTCATGCCTCAGCGAGATGGCACGACACTCAAAATACGCACCACCTTCCCGCTCCTGGAAGCGCCAGTAAGTGGCTGCGAACGAGCATTCAGCCGCGTGGTCATGCGAGCGAGGCGACTGAGCGAGTTCGACAACGATGGAAAAAGGGCTCGTTGCCCCTATGGGTTGCGGGTACACTCTCATGCGCCCGGTTTCTTTGCCTCTCCAGCGCAACACGGATGACCGTTGCCGAGGCCCATTTTGCTATTGCTGGCGCGGAGGACTAGGCTTAAGAAGTCCCTTTCGCATATCTCCGTCGCACTTTCGGGCATCGAAGACCTCCCGGACGGTCTCTTTGCGCAACCGATAGAAATGGGGGTTCACTCATGGAACCCGTCCTTCCTTCGCTACAGCCAGTTCTGCGGGGCGCATTGATTCTAGGTTTGTCTCTGTCCGTCTTCGTACAGATTCCTGCCGTGTCTGACGCCTCTGTTTTTCCCTCAGATCGCAAGGCTCCCGAGTTCTCATTAACAGTCCTGCCCTCCGCTCTTATTGGACGCCGTGTAGCCACTCCAACCTGCAAGCCGGGCACCGGAGTCTATTCGAACAACCAAAACGTTAGCTGCACGATCGCCAGCGGGGCGACGGGTTGCTTTACCACTTCCGGCATCCCGCCCACTGCGCCCACTCCCGGAACGTGCGGTTCCGGTTCGGCCACCTATTCCGGGCCGCTCCTGTTTAGCGTCAGCGACACGAAATTGCAGATTTTGGCAACGGAAAGCGGCTTGACGAATTCTTCGATCGCCTCGTATACCTACACCTTCAGGGCAGCCGCGCCGACCGCAGGCCCGGTCGCCGGGACCTACCTCGGATCGCAGAGCGTCACTTTGAGCACGACCACTTCCGGGGCGTCCGTCTATTACTCCATCGGCGGAACTCCGACCTGCGCTTCCACGCTTTACACTGGGCCAATCACGGTCGCCACTTCCGAGACCATCAAGGCACTGGCCTGCGAGACGGGCTACAACTCCTCCCCCATCGCGTCGTTTGCCTACAAGATCAATTACACGTTCACGCAGACAATATCGGGCACGGGTTCGGTGGTAAGCAAACCGGTCGGGATTTCCTGTCCTTCGACCTGCACGACAACCTTTGGCTCGGGCACCGTGGTCAAGCTGACCGAGACTCCGGGCGCGGGCGATACGTTCGGCAGTTGGTCGGGCGGCGGGTGCTCGGGATCGGCCTCAACCTGCGTCGTCACCATGAGCTCGGCGCAGTCCGTCACAGCGACATTTCTGCCGAATGAGACCTTGACGCAGACCGTTGTGGGCACAGGTTCGGTTTCCAGTTCGCCCAGCGGAATTTCCTGCCCTTCCACCTGCTCGGCAACTTTTACCTACAACACATCCGTAACGCTGACCGAGACTCCGGGCGCGGGTTACAGCTTTTCCACCTGGGGCGGGGCGGGCGCCAGTTGCGGATCGGCGACAACTTGTAAGGTTGTGATGACGGCCAGTGAAAACGTAACCGCAACATTCGCGATCAATACGTACGCGCTCACGCAAACCGTTGTCGGAGGCGGTTCGGTTAGCAGCAGTCCGGCGGGAATCTCCTGCCCGTCTGCGTGTTCTGCGAATTTCGCTTACAACACGAACGTCATCCTCACGCCGACGCCGAATGCGGGCTATAGCTTTAGTTCCTGGTCTGGCGCCTGCTCTGGAAGCGGCGGCTGTACCGTCAGCATGACCGCAGCCCAGAGCGTGACCGCGACTTTCACCCTGAATTCTGAGACTCTAACAGTCACCGTCTCCGGCACGGGATCAATTTCTAGCAGTCCCGCAGGAATTTTGAATTGCAGCTCCGGCGGGGGAACCTGCTCGGCCCCCTACAACTACGGAACCGTCATCACGCTCACAGAAACGGATTCATTCGGCTGGTACTTGAGCGCACTGACAAACACGACGTGTGGTGGCGGAGCCTGCACCATCACGCTCACGGCGAATACGACCGTAGCAGCGACCTTTTCGCAAAGCGCTGGCGTAGTTTCAAATGCGACGGCAGCCCCAGTCACCGAACCTTTTTCTGGCCTGACCGGATCAGGGACACTTTCGCTAGATCCGGAACCTTTGGCCTGGGGGAATTCGACGCCGCTCTTTCACTTGCCCCAACTTCGCGTGACCGATGCCACGATGTCCTGCGAAATCGTCGCGAACCATTCCTATCTCGCCGATGCCTCCGACGGGCAGGATAACAACTTCTCTGTGGGTGATTCGCAATTTACGTTCGTTGATCAGGGGAATAACTACTTCATCTGGAATTTCAACCCGCTCACCTTCACGCTCGGTAATTGCTATAGCGGAAGTGCGAGCAGCACGGGATTCTGGGTCAATCCGGTTTACTCGCACGTCACGCCAAAATTGCTCTATTCGTTTTCCAATGCGGCGGTGCCGCCGCGGCATGGTACGGTCATGTCTTCGTATGACGCCACCAGTTTCCCGCCAACCAGAGCGACGGTTTACGATTTCGGGTCCTCGCCCAACGGAGTACCGAGCGGCTACGTGGTTCAATCTGACGCCTTGAGCATCAATCAGACGGACAGGATCTTTATCGACGGCTTTTCGAATTCGGCAACCCAGAACACGGCAACGATTGTCGCGGCCTACACCGTAGGCTTGGGAATCTCCACGCTGAACGCGGCGACGGGCACGATTACCGGAGACTATGGCGGAACGGGAGCGGCAGTCTGCCAGAACTGCCCCGGCGCGCCGATCTCGCCCGGAACCTTCACCATTCACAACGTGAAAGCCAGCCCAGACGGGATCTATGCAGTGATCGGCGTGAACAGTTGTACCTCGGGAGCCGGAACCTGCTTCCAGGGAGATGACCCTTATCTATGGGAAGTGGGTACAGTGAACTTCTACACGCTCTGCGGCACTGGCTGCAGCGGCCATCAATTAGCAGGCTACACCGGAATCACAACCAATTGGAACACGCCTTATTACAGTTGGAAAACTTTCGCCAGCCCGCTGACGTACACGCAATACCCCTCGACTTACTGCGGCACCTTCAGCGGCATCTTCGATTCCCATCCCTCTTGGTGGAACAACTCCGGCGCAGATCAGCAACCCTTCTTCACAAGCGCCACCACCGGCACCCATGACCCGGTCTACAGCATGTGCACGATTGACGAAATCATCTCGATCTACACGCCCGCAAATTCCGGCAGCAGCGGGACGATTACGCGATACGCCCATTCCTACGGCTCTCCAACGGCTCAGTTCGCGCCAACCTGGCAGCTCATGTACATCTCGCAGACGGGGAATTTCTTTGTCTATACGAGCACGATGGCCAACAGTTCCTTTATTGGCCAACTGGGAGACACTTCAGGAAACTACCCTTGCACGGTCGCGGCGAATTGTAGAAGCGATGTTTTCATCGGAACGGCTAGCAGCACCTTGCCGACGAATTAGGCGCTCGACCCGGAGATTGTTCCCGGGTCGCCGGCTCAAAAAGCCAACTGAGTCCGTTGCTGTCAGCGAACGACGCTACCAGGTCGGCAAATCAACTTGAAACACTAGAGCGGGAATTGTATTGTCTGGGGCGATTCGAGGACGAGCACATGGCGCTTGCGCACGAAGAACTTCTGCGAGAATTTCAGGATTCAAGCGGCTGGTTTTTCGCCAATCCGTGTTCGCTCCCACTCGTGCTTTGAGCAGTAGCCCGTGCCGGAAGGAGAAGCTAATGCAGGGCACACACCTGGTTCTGTGTGGCTTGTGCTGCCGTGACAGGGTTTGTTGCTCCGGTTCTTCCTGCATCGGGGCTACGATGCCGGTTTGGCTGGGAATGTAGTGATAGCGTCCGCCTTCCGGTGGCACAGTGGATGCAACCAGCGGACAACGAGCCAATTGCTCGGCTCATGACCTTGAAAGTGATGAGTTCCGTCTTCGAGACGTTCAGCAACCCCGACCAGCCTCGGATTTATTAAGCGTCCTGTCCTGCCTGCATCTTCGAACCCTGCCCAAAAACTCCGATTGCTGCCCAAAAAGTGAGGGTCGAATGCCAGTTATTAGGAAAAGCCACAGTGCGTGGCTTTGCAATATGGCAATGCGGAACGACCAGAGGAAGGGGTTGGGTTGGACTGAATCCAGGCGGTTTAAGGGTCTTCCTCCAGCGAGGGATGAGTATTGGCCGCCGGCACACTGGAGAACCCCGATTAATGTTTGCCGGACGCCTTCAGAGGATTGTAGCCGGAGTTGGCGTCGAACATAGCCGGGTTGAGATTTTGATTGTAGCTGGCGGACGTGATGAATCGCTCGGTTTGCATATCCCCGTTGAAATAGCGAGTGAATCCAAAGGGCGTCATCACGCCTTGGACGAGGCGGTATCCATTCCAGGTTTCTTCCTCCAGATTCTTTTCTTTGTCCACGGGATCACGCCAGGAATAAGTCTTCTTGATGGGGAGGTGGGTATCGATGTCGAAGTAAACACTCACGGACTCATTCTTTGAATTGATCAGCGTGATGCGCTTGGCGGCCAGACTGCCAGCCAGGGCATCGCCGTCATAAAAAAGCGCCACGCCAGGATCGTTGATCCAGACCCTCAATATCGTGTCGAGAGAAAATTTGTGGCGGCGAAGATAATCATCGAGATCCTTCTTCTCGACGGAGCGTGCGCCCTTGTAGGTCACCTCGTAGGCTTTGTCGCCCACATACACATAGGCGACGTCGCGCTGAGGAGTAAGTTCGATGCGCTCCTTGTTCGGGTACTCCAGGAATCGCCAGAAGAAGACGCCATTACTGGTAGGGCGCCCATGATAGAAGCTGTAGACTCGGCCCTGCTCCTGCATGGCGTGAACGTTCAGATACGCCGGCCCGCCTAGGGCTTCGATGGCTTGATCGAGTAACTCCCGAGCCTGGTGGGCGTTTTTCTGATCGAGGGGGATCGGAGGGCTGCTTGCGGCGGGAGACTGCGCCGAGCCGGACGATGCCACCTGGCCCCAAGCGGCAGGCACGCGGTTGAGCCCCGTAGCCAGCGCGCACGCCAGAGCGGCGATAAGAGGAAGAAAACGTTTCATGCAACCGATCAACGATGAAGCCCGAACAAGAAATTGTAGCTGCTTGCGGCAGGCTTGAGGATACCAGTGCGGACTTCCGCGCATTTCGTTGGATGCAGAAAAAATCGTTGACGTCACCCGCCGGGATTCGATTGGCCAATTACCCTACAAGCACGGCTCCGCCGTTTACGTTGAACACCTCGCCAGTGATGAAGCCGGCATATTCGGTGCACAGAAATAGCACCGGGCCGGCAATTTCCTCCGGAGTTCCGACGCGGCCCATCGGGATTGTGCGGCGAATTTGTTCTCCGCTTCGAGGGTCCTCGAGAGCAGGCTTTGACATGTCGGTGTCGACCCAGCCCGGAGCAACGGAGTTCACATAAATGCCTGCCGAGGCCAACTCCGAGGAAAGCCCCTTCACCATGCTGATCAGAGCGCCCTTGGTGGCGGAGTAATCGCAATGGAAGGCCTCGCCGCGCTGGCCGCTGGTAGAACTTATGAGCACGATGTGTCCGGCACTCTTGCCTTGGCGGGGTTGAGCTTTCATTTGGGCAACCGTATGTTTGACGAGACCAAACACCGCATTGAGATTGATCGAGATGGTGGAACTCCATTGCTCGTCGGTCATTTTATCGATGGCGATGTCTTTGGCGGGCCACACGCCGTGGTTGGCGACAAGAATGTCGATCCTGCCGAAATGCCTGACCGCTTCCGCCACCAGGACGCGAGCGGAATCGGGGTCATTGAGACTGCTGCTGACGGCACGGCAGTTGGCCTCACCACATTCGCGGGCCAGTGCCTCCGCCTGCTTTTGCGCCTTCTGATAGCTGAACACGAGCTTCGCGCCTGCCGCCGAGAACATACGCACGGTAGCCGCGCCAATGCCGCGCGAGCCTCCAGTGATCAAGGCGACTTTGCCGGAGAGAGAAAGAGAAATGGGCATCGGAATAGTGTCAGGTTTGGAGCTTAAAGTTACAAGACCACGAAGGCCCGGATGTTTGCCCGTGCCGTGATGACCAGGAGTTATTTCATACGTTTTAACCAGCCCTTGGGGTAGAACGACAGCATGAACTTTTCCCGGCTGCGGTCGGTAACAAAGTTGTCGTTCGTTTTCATGAAATCTTCGACCGCTTCGAGGGGGCCCGGTCCCCATCCTGGGTTCACGGGATGGCCGTTGATGTTTGTATCCTGCACCACCAAGTAACTGCCTGGGGAAACTAATTTGGAGTAAATCTCGATCTCTCGCAAGACGTGATCACGGGTATGCAGAGAGTCGAGGGTAACTAGCACTTTCTTGCCTGAAACTTCCTGGGCAATCTGATCGGTCACCTTGGGATCCAGCGAGCTGCCGACAATCACCTTCACGCGTTGGTTCCATAGGGGAAACCTAGAGGCATTTTTCACGTGAGGATCGACATCCACGGTGATCACCTTTCCGTCCGGATTCACCAGGGACAGCACCGTAGCGTAGAACAAAGTCGTCCCACCGTTTGCGGTTCCCGTTTCGATAATGTAATCCGGTCGAACCTCGGCGATAAGCTCCTGCATGCTCCAGTTGTCCGTGGGGGCTTGTTCTGACGGCACTCCCAGCCACGTCGTCGAGTTCAGCCAAACCAGCGAGTTGTAGTAGATCTGTTGGAATTTATCCGCCACGTTTCTTTCCGATTCGCGGCGGTAATGCAGTGCCAGCAGAAACTCACCTGCGGCAAGAGCCAGGGATAGAAGCGCTACGACTCTTAGGAAAGTGGTTGACGACGACCGGGGGCTGAGTTGTCTATCCACGCGACCGCTCACTTCCGTAGTTCCTTGACGTACGCCCCCACTGCGTCCCACTCGGTGCCGGGCAAATCGAAAGCTTATAGAAGCTGGACAAACAAGCGGAATGGATTGACGCGCGGTCCACGGCTTGAAGTCACCTCAACACAAGAACCAAGGTTCCTTGCTGCGCTCGGATAACAAGCGCGACCGATGATGATCGGGCCCGAGAACAGTCTAGCTTCCCAGGCTCGAGGAGGATGCGCGTTCCGACTTCAATTCGCGCAACAGCAACCGGACCAACATGCCGTCGAAACCGGTGCCACTCATCTTGGCCAGTTCATCGAGAGCTTGGTCGGGGGTGCGGGCCGCGGCAATCGACTGCTCCGTCAGCATGTTGGCGTAAGCATCGGCGAGCGCGACGATGCGCGCCCACAGAGGGATCTGTTCACCTTTCGCACCATCGGGATAGCCCGTTCCATCGAAGCGCTGATGATGATGCTCGACGGCCTGCCGCATCATGGCGCTGTGCGGCAGGATGGCAACGATTTCCGCTCCCACCCGGGCGTGCATGCGCACCAGGAAAAATTCGTCGTCGGTAAGCGGGCCGGGCTTATTCAGAATGCGTTCGGGCACAAAGATTTTGCCCACGTCGTGAATGCGAGCGGCGAAAACCAGGTCGGTGACTTCCTCCGGCGGCAAGTGGAGAGCCTTGGCGATGATTTCGGTATAACGCGCAACGAGGTCTCCGTGGCCGGATGTTCGCAGCTCGCGAGACTCCGCGGCGCGGCTGAGGACCTCGATCGATTCCTTCAGCAGCGGGACATTGCAGTCTTCTTCACCGCCACAGAACTTGATCAACATCGAGCTTAGTTCTTCCAGGTGCTCCGGCCCGTTATGCTCGCGCTGCAGAAACCCTTCGATGTAGGTGGAAATCTGTTGCCGCTGGGGAGCGAACTGTTCGCCTCCGGCAAATTCCTCGGCCGCGGAAACTCGATTGCCGCCAGAACGTTTGGAAACATACATTCCTGCGTCGGCCACGCGGATGATGTCTTCAATGGAAAAACCATGCATGGGGAAACTGGCAACGCCGAAGCTCCCGGTAATGTGATGTTCGCTGAGCATGGGGTCGGTAGTAATCCATTGCCGCAGGCGTTCCGCCAGGACCTCCGCCTGCTCGGGGCCGGTTTCAGGCATCAGGATGATGAATTCATCTCCACCATAACGGGCGACCACATTGGATTGACGAGACTTTTGTTCGAGAAGGCGGCCTACGCGAGCCAGAACTAGGTCGCCTTCGAAGTGGCCCATCGTGTCGTTTACTTCCTTGAACTTATCCAGGTCGATCAGCACCACGGAGAACGGCCGGCCCGAGCGCGAGGCGCGCTTCCATTCCGCGGACAAGGCTTCCCAGAAAAAACGCCGGGTTTTGATTCCCGTCAGACCGTCCGTGATCGACTGCTGCTGCAGTTTCTGGAAGACGAAAGCATTATGCAGTGCGGTGGCCAGCAGGTCCGCCAGGGTGTTGAGAATAAGAACATCTTGCGGAAAGAATGCGCTCTCATTACGGCTTTCGATATTCAGCGCGCCCAACAAGGTTTCGCCATACGTGATGGGAATGCACAGCACGGAGCGCGATTCCGGCAAAATAGCGCCAATCTGGCCTTCGACGCCGTTCTGTACCAAAGCCCGCTCCCCCGTGCGAGCCACGCGACCGAGAATGCCGATGCCCAAAGGAATACGCCTGCCCATGGCGTGAGCCGTCGCCCCGGCTTCGGCCTTGATTTCGATCTCCTTGGTACCGTAATCCAGCAAGCCGATGCCAATGTGATCGAAGCTGAAGTTCTTTTGGATTTCTCGCACAATCTGGCCCAGCATGTGCACCGGATCGTCGCTCGAAATCGCCGTGCGGGAGATGTTGTTGAGGAATGCCAATTGCCGGGAGCGGCGCTGCTCTTCCGCGAACAGGCGGGCATTCTCCACTGCTACCGATACCTGTCCGGCGGCGGTCATCAGCACGTCCACGTCGCGTTGTTCAAATACGAATTCCCGCGTGAGGCTCATGGCAACCATGACTCCCGCGGGCCTGCCTCCCAGCAGGATGGGCGCGGCACAAAGGCACTTGGCGGGTTGCTCGGGTCGATACGTGATGCCCAATCGCGTCCGGCTCTTCTCCAGGTCGGAGCGTATCAGCAGAGCTTGCCCGGTTCGAATCACGTATTCGGTGAAGGCATTCTCCATCGTACGTTTCCGTTTAGGCAGGACATGGTCATCCTGCACCTCCAGCTCGAAGCAGATTTCGTCCCCGTTCTGGAACGCGATGTAGAAATTGCTGTTATTGAAAATCTGTCCCAATTCCGCATGGATGGTGCGCAACACTTCGTCCTGATCGAGCCGTGAACTGATGGCTTGTCCGATTTCGGTAAGCAGTTCGTACTCCTGGGTGCGGCGATGCGCATCGTGCGCAATCAGATAGTTCTCGACCGTGAGTCCGAGTTGCAACGCTAGTCCCACCATAAGACGAGGACCGGAGGTACCGAACGCTTTGCCTTGCGCATGAGGAAACAGAATCACTCCGAAAGCGTGCTCGCGAGTCTGCAAGCTGACCGCGGTCAGGTTGCGAATCTCAGCATTTTTCAGCACCTCCTTGAGCCCGGCAAAGGTTCCGGAAGATCCCACCGGGAGAGGCTCGGTCATCTGTCCGATGTTGCGGACGGTGAAAAGCCCTCCCTGCCGGTAGGCTAAGTCGCAGATGTATTCTCCGGCTCCGCTCTTGGTCAATTCCTCCAGAAATTCCGGAGAGAATCCCCGTTGCACCGATGGCAGTAATCCGCGCCATCGCTCCGAGACGTAAATGATGGCGCGGCCAGCCGACAAAGCGCCAGCCAAACGTTCGAGAGCGGACTGCATGCTGGGAAGCAAATCGTCGGCGGAGAGCAACCGGCGCGGATCGGCCCCCAGAGTCGACAGGGCCAGCGTATTCTCCTGTACCGCATTGCGCTCGTTCTCAGACAGCACCATCACCATGGCGATACCCAGCAACATCTGCGGTACAGGACCAAGAACGTGACCAACGCTGCCAAAGGTTTCCATCCATGGATTGCTCGATTGGATAGCGCCCATCAGCACAGCCCAAAGCGCCAGCGAAAAGGCCAGCAGTTGGAAGGCGACCGACCCCTTTCGGTGAGCATGTAAGTAGAAGGTCGCCGAGCAATACAGGAGGACGCCGCTGAGATAAACAACGGTGAAGCTGAGCGGACGTTCGCTCTTCCCAAGAGCGGTTGCGAGCAATTGAAATCGCAGGTCTACGAACGCCAAAGCGACTCCGGCCAGAGCCAAAACCCAGTCATACCACTGAAAGCGGAAAGAAGTGCGGGTAAGGCGTGTCGAGACGAAGATGCTGACCGCCATCGCCACCAGGAACAGCGAACTGGTAAAGAACGCAGCCGGGGCTGGCGGCCGATAGTAGCGGTAGGCATCGAGCGCATAGTGGATGGAATAGCAAGCCCAGGCGATTTGCCATGCGCGGAAGTAGACCTGCCGGCTCTGTTGGTAGAGATAGTAGAAGAGCAGGCAAAGCAATAAAGCGACGACGCCCGGAATAATAACGATGCTGGTAGAAACGCTGTTCATGAGGCCAGATCAGGTTCCGGTGGAACGAGGTCGATTCCTGGAAGAAACGACGAGTGATGTTTTCACAGGCAGGGGTAGGAAAACAACTAGATTTAAGTACAGTGGCCCTAAAACGGCATGGCGGAACCTCGGGTAACCCTGGGGAAGTATCCTTATCCGTCCGCTTGACGATAGTTTTCCTAGCCCCATACCATCAAACCTTAGCCCACTATGACCGATTTACCTGATCCCGGATCGACTAAGCCGCGCGTGCGTTTTGCGCCGTCTCCTACCGGTTTTCTGCATGTGGGCAGCGCCCGTACCTTTATCTTTAACTGGCTTTATGCCCGCCACCAGGGCGGCGCCATGATCCTTCGTCTCGACGATACCGACGTCGAACGCAATACACAGGCCTCCCTCGATTCCATTTTCGATGGATTGAAGTGGCTGAACTTAAGCTGGGACGAGGAATACAGACAGTCGGAGCGGCTGGACCTGCACCGCAGGACGGCATGGAAGATTTTTAAGAAAGGCCTGGCTTACCGGGATTTCACCCCTGCCCATGCGGGCGATGCCGAGAAATCCGGAGCTCAAGGCACTTGGCTCTTTAATCCCGGCGCTCGCGAGGTATCGTCGGCGGAAAGCGATCGCCGCGCCGCCGCGGGAGAGCCGTTCGCATTGCGTTTTCGTGTACCCCGCGATGCTGGGCAAGTGGTGCGATTCGACGATGCGGTCTATGGCGAGCAAGGGAAGGCCGCCGCCGATATTGAAGATTTCGCCTTGCTCCGGTCGGATGGCATGCCAACGTATCATCTGGCGTCCTGCGCCGACGACGCGGACCTGCGAATCTCCCATATCATTCGCGGGCAGGACCACCTTTCGAACACTTACAAGCACGTCCTGATCTTCGAGGCGGCGGGCTGCACGGCGCCGCAGTTCGCGCACCTGCCGTTGCTGGTGGCGCCGGACGGGACAAAGCTTTCCAAGCGCCGCCATGGACCGGTGGTCAGCGTTACGACTTACCGCGACGCCGGATTTCTTCCCGGAGCCTTCATCAATTTTCTCTGCTTGCTCGGCTGGTCGCCAAAAGACGATCGCGAGCACATGACCCTCCAAGAACTCACCGACGTGTTTTCGCTGCAGGGAATTAACCGCTCGAACGCGGTGGTGAACTTCAAGGAATCAGCCGTTTCAACAAACAAGGAATCAGGCGCTTCAACAAACCTCGTCATTCCGAGCCCGAGCGAAGCTCAGAGGAGGAAGCTGCTTTCCTATTCCGAAGAAACGTTTGATCCGAAGGCACTCTGGCTGAATGCCGAGCACATACGTGCCTTGCCAGTGGAGGAGTTGAGTTCGCGCCTGCTGCCCATCGTGCAGGGCGCCGGCTTCAACGTCTCGGCGGAAAAGATGATGAAGATCGTGCCGCTGATCCGCGAACGCATCAAGCTGCTGCGGGATGTGCTGACCGCTGCTGATTTTTTCTGGGTGGATCAATTGCCTCCCTATGATCCGGCCGAGCTCATCCCGCAAAAGGGAGACATGGCCATGGCCTTGAAGGTGCTCACGAAGGCGCAGGGCGTCTTGGCGAACGTCGAATTCAAGCACGATCCGCTGGATCAAGGTCTGCGCGCTGCCGCACAGGAATTGAGCGTCAAGGCCGGGCAAATGTTCCAACCCGTCCGCGTGGCGGTGTGCGGGCGAAAGAACGCCCCGCCGCTGTTTGAGACTCTGGCAGTGCTGGGGCGGGACGCTACCCTGGCCCGGATCGAACAGGCCCTCGAAAAGGCCGGTTCTGTCGGAGTCTGACCCTCCCGGTGAGACGTTCTGTGCGATAAGATCATGGAGTAATGAATCCATCCCACCCCGTGACCGAAGCTGGAGAAAAAGCCGTGGCTGCCGCATCTTCGCCCTCGCCGGCTCCGTCGAACTTCGTCCGCGACATCATCCTGGAAGATCTAAAGACCAACAAGCACAATGGCCGCGTGCAGACGCGTTTTCCTCCCGAGCCCAACGGCTATCTGCATATTGGCCACGCCAAAGCCATTTGCATCGACTTCGGTCTGGCCGACGAATTTGGCGGACATACGAATCTCCGCTTCGACGATACCAATCCCGAGAAAGAAGAAACTGAATACGTCGAGTCGATCAAGGCCGACGTCAACTGGCTGGGCTTTCAGTGGGACGGGCTGTTTTACGCCTCGGATTATTTCGATCAGCTCTACGACTGGGCGATCAAGCTCATCCAAGATGGCAAGGCTTACGTCGACGATCTGACGGCCGAGGAAATTCGCCGGCATCGCGGCACGCTAACCGAACCGGGGAAGGACAGCCCTTATCGCAACCGCTCGGTGGAGGAGAATCTGAATTTGTTTGCGCGCATGCGGGGCGGCGAATTTCCCGATGGCGCTCGCGTTCTCCGGGCGAAGGTCGACATGGCTTCGCCAAACCTGAACCTGCGCGACCCGGTGATGTACCGCATCCTGCATGCCGAACATCACCGCACCGGCAACAAGTGGTGCATTTATCCGATGTACGATTACGCGCACGGGCAGTCCGATTCCATCGAGCGCGTTACGCACTCCATCTGCACGCTGGAGTTCGAAGATCATCGTCCGCTCTACAACTGGTTCATCCAGCAGCTGGGGATCTTCCCTTCGCGGCAAATTGAGTTCGACCGGCTGAACCTTACCTACACGCTGTTGAGCAAACGCAAGCTTCTGCAACTGGTGCAGGAAGGCCGAGTGAGCGGGTGGGATGATCCGCGCATGCCCACGCTCGGCGGGATTCGACGGCGAGGGTACACGCCGGAGGCGGTGCGCAATTTCTGTGGCGCCATCGGCGTCTCGAAAACGACGGGAGTGATCGAGTTGGCCATGCTCGAACACTTCGTCCGCGAGGATCTGAACAAGCGCGCGCCGCGAGTGATGGCGGTGTTGCGTCCGCTGAAAGTCGTGATCGAGAATTATCCCGACAATCAGGTGGAAGAGATGGACGCGGTAAACAACCCCGAGGACGCGAGCGCGGGCACACGGAAAGTGCCATTCGCTCGCGTGCTTTACATCGAGCAGGATGATTTCCGCGAGGTTCCGCCGAAAGGATATTTCCGCCTGTCGCCGGGCCGCGAGGTGCGTCTGCGCTACGGTTACTTCATC
The DNA here is from genome assembly GCA_049515395.1 of Candidatus Sulfotelmatobacter sp. Taxonomy (GTDB): domain Bacteria; phylum Acidobacteriota; class Terriglobia; order Terriglobales; family Acidobacteriaceae; genus Sulfotelmatobacter. Next base: position 14,238 of record JBEKUD010000100.1, read on the forward strand.
ACCTGCAGAAGCGTTGTGAAAAATGAAAAGGGCGAAGTCGTCGAAGTGCACTGCACCTACGATCCCGCCACGCATGGCGGCAATGCTCCCGACGGACGCAAGGTGAAGTCCACGATTCACTGGGTTACGGCGGCGCACGCCGTCGATGCCGAAGTGCGGATCTACGAAAACGTATTCAACAAAGAAAATCCTGGCGACGTAAAGGAAGGTCAGGACTTCACTGCGAACCTCAATCCGCAGTCGCTCGAAGTGATCGCGGACGCGAAGCTTGAGCCGTCGCTGGCGAATGCTGCAGTGGGCAGCCGGTATCAATTTGAGCGGCTGGGATATTTCTGCGTCGATCCGGACTCGAAGGCGGGAAGGCCCGTGTTCAACCGCACCGTCGCGCTGAAAGATACGTGGGCGAAGGTGGAGAAGAAGCAGGGGGCGAAGGGTTAGGTCCTGTAAATGCGATCAGAACCGATCCAGAAAAGCAAAACCCCGAGCGCGAATTCAACACGGGGCATCAGCCTGTCCAGCTCCGAGAATAGTATCGGCAACCAGGGATTTGAAGCCAAGCTTACTTGAGGGGCCGCGAGCGGCCGCCCGATCGGGAACGAGCTAGTTATGAATATGCGGGCTCTGCGCGGGATTCGCGTGGTGCGGCGGCGGTTCCTTCACAACTTTTATTTCAAAGCTGATGGGCAAAGTTTTCGGCGGATAGCAGGCGGCGTTGTCGCAGGCCTGGTAGCGCAGCACGCCGTGCATCTGGTATTTCCCGGGCACAACGGAGTGCAGCGGATGGACGGCTAGAGCGACTGTGAAGTCTCCGCTGTACACGCTAAGTTTTTCGTCCGGGGAGAACGGGAAAGTCGCATCTTCGCCGGCGGGGTATTCAATTTTCCCCAGGATGATGTCCGTCGGCAGGTCCATTTTCAAAGCCGTAGGGATGAGGAACTCCGACTTGGGAGTATTCGAGTTAATGTGGTAGCCGGGAGGGACACGAAAATTCAAGTTCACCATGGTCGCCTGCGTGCGTTCCGCCGTGACAAGTGGCACCGTCCCTACGGTGAGAGCTGGAGCCTTGCCCGGGGTTTGACCCGAGACGAGGCCGGCGGAGGCCAGAAAAATCGGCATCAGCGCTCGCCACAGGCTCGCGACGCTGCGAGAAGAAATCGGCGCCGAGCTTTGTTCCATCGTCACTTCGACACCGTGTCCTTTCCTGCAGCGGATGCCTGGCGGATGGCTGCTTTCGTGTCGAGTGCCTTCTTGATCGAATCTTCGATTTCAGCCTTGCCGCGCAAGCCAATAATCTTGTCCACAATCTTGCCATCGCGGCCGATCAGGAAGCTCTCGGGCAGGGCGGGAACGCCACCATATTGGTCGCCCACCGATTCCTTCCCGATCAGAATGGGATAGTTAACACCCATGTCTTTGGCGAATTTGGCGATGTCTTCTTTGCTGGCGTCGTCCATGGCGACGCCCACGATCTGCAATCCTTGGGAGGCGTATTGATTTTGCAATTCGACGAACCACGGCATCTCAATTTTGCAAGGACCGCACCAAGTGGCCCAGAAATTAAGCAGGACGGCTTTGCCGCGAAGGTCAGACAGGCGCATGGTTTTTCCGTCGAGCAATTCGAGCGAGAAATCTGGCGCCAAGCTGGACGCCGTGAGGTGCGGCGCGAACGTGGAGCCCGATCGTCGGGCCTTGTGATAGCCGACATAGAGCATCAGCGCGACCACAAAAGCCACAACTACCAGCGCGAGAGGACTACGTTTCAAGGACACACTCCATTTCACGGATGTTACAAAGCCAAGCTACAGAGCAAACCGGTTCAGGAACGAAAGCCAATTCGAGATTAAAGTAAAACGGCCCAACAACAGCAGAATCCCCAGCGCAATCAGCAATCCGCCGGAAGCCACCTCAACCGCGTGCATGTGCGACCGGAACCGGCTGTAAAATTTCAGAAAGCGCTCCACTCCGAGAGCGGTGAGCAGGAACGGCACCGCCAGCCCCAGGGAATAGATCGCGAGCAAAATCATCCCTTTCGACAACGTATCCTGTGCCGCAGCCAGCGTAAGAATGCCGGCGAGAATCGGGCCGATGCACGGTGTCCAGCCGAACGCGAACGCGAATCCGATGACGAAAGCTCCGATTGGAGTGCTTCCACCCTTCAGTTCGTGCAAACGCGTATCGGAATACAGCGCCTTGATTTTCAGGATACCGGTGAGGTGCAGGCCAAACAGAATGATGACTACACCGGCGACGATAGCGAGCGTGTGCTTGTACTGCGCCGCGATCTGTCCGATCTCAGTCGAGATGGCGCCCAGCGTGATGAACACAACGCTGAAGCCGAGAATAAATCCTACCGAGTTCGTCATGACGCGCCGCATCAGGCGTCCTTGCGACGATTTCAGTTCGTCCACTCCCGCGCCAGAGATAAGCGAAACGTATCCCGGCACGAGCGGCAGCACGCAGGGCGAGAGAAAAGAAATGAGCCCGGCGAAGAATGCAGCAATCGGAAGTGGAAGGCTCGACATGCGTCCTTTATTGTACCTGCCGGAGTCTACTCCGTAATCCATCAGACGATTGACGCGGCATTTAGTTGCAGGCGATTGCGCTTGCCGAATGTTCGACTACGGCGATTTCGCAGGCGCCTGAGGAGAAGCGTTCGCCGGATCAGCCATTTCCGCCCCCGATCCTGCCAGCATCTTCCGTACAAAACCCAAGGGCACGGCAGCATCCAGCATGGCGCGGTCGCCCTCCTGTTTGACCTGAATGCTCTCGAAAAAACCCTTCACATCGGGATCGGTGCCGTGCATTCCCGCCGAGGTTTCTGCCGTGTGGGTCAAGGCCACGAACACGTTCACCTTGTCGATGATGGCCCGCGCCTCGTCAGAACTGGCGGTGAAAGCCTCGGCGCGGAGATGCACCGCGCCTGTTCTCAATTGCAAATGAAGTGGGCTCAGGTAGCTTCCGGAGATAACCAGCGTCGCGGGAGTAGTGAAAAGAGAACCCTGCGGGCCGGTGTCGGCAGCAGAAGGCTCAACGCGCGCCACCGCCCATGCCAGGCTGGCGAACTGGACGTGCTTGTAAAACTGGCGCAGCAGCGCCGGTCCTCCGAACGGAGAAGCCAGCCGTTTGGAGCGGTCGACCATTCCGTGGATGACTGCGGGATCGTCATGATTGGATGCAGCCACCGAATCGGCACTCAATACGGCCACTCGCAGAGACCTTCCCTCCAGGCGGATAGTGAAGATATCGACCGAATGGTAGTTCTCGACCGATTGCGCAATCTGCCGCAGATAGCCAGAGAACCGCTCACCGTGAAACTTCCCCACCAGCACTTCAGAAAAGCGCGGCTCCGCAGCATTACCGCCGGTTCCGCCCCCCGGCCAATTGCCAGGATAGTGAACCGCGAAGGCCGCCTCATCCAGATCGCGCTCGAACAGAAAGCCGGTCTCTCGTATGAAGCGTTCGTATTCCGCATCATGGCTGACGGCGGGCAACTCTTTGCCCGAGTTCGCCCTCCGGATCCAGCCTAAATCCACGTATACGAAAGCGTCTGCTCCGGGCAATAGGCGTGCGGGTTCTGGAGGAGCACGCTTTCGAAGTTGCACAGCGAGGATGAGCGCCGTCACCACCAGCAGGACGGCCAAAACGATGGGGAGAGTGCGCCTAATTCGCATGGAATGCGGTCAGGGCTGCCATCATAACACTGACAGGAACGTGAGAGAGATGGGCGGCGCCGAACTCGTTTGCACGGAACCTGCTTGGCACGGAACCTGCTTGGCACGGAACCTGCTCTGCACGAACCTGCTCTGCACGAACCTGCTCTGCACGAACCTAGTGGAAAGAGCCGGTTGAATGAATCTGCCTGTGCTGCTTGTGCTAGCCTGGTTGCGCGAAATTTACTGCTTGTGATAACTTAACTAATTGTCCCGGACATCTGGAAGGGATCGAGGGTATACTTGTGCCTGTCGGGCGCAGGCGCCCCGAATTGCTGGCGTAGCTCAGGTGGTAGAGCATCTGATTTGTAATCAGAGGGTCAGGGGTTCAAATCCCTTCGCCAGCTCCAGTAATCGAAAGTCCGGAAACGAATTTCAGAATTGAATCGAGCTTCCGGCGGCAGGACCCAGTAAGTGGCGGCGCAACAGGTTTTTCCAACGCACTCCATTCGGAACTTTATCCGGCGTGTAGTGATCTTCGCGCGATAATCCGTAGGCGCGGATTCTTGGTTTCCCTGGTTTGCGAAAACTTAGTTTGCGAAAGTCCGGTGAGCGACCGCGAAAGCTTGTGTCGGCGACGTGATCGCTGCTCCGGTATCGCGCGACAACTGCATTGCCGGGCAGTTTTGCACAGGTGGGTGAGTGGTTAAAGCCAACAGACTGTAAATCTGTCCCTCCTAGCGAGGTACGAAGGTTCGAATCCTTCCCTGTGCACCAGTATTCGGCGGCACCAATTGTGCAGTAGAAATTGTGCAGCGGGAATCATGAGTCGCTTGGCCATGGCGTTGATTGCGTACTCGGTTTTGGCAGGTCTGGCTTTTGTCACGCTAAGCGATTTCCGGATCCGGTCCCTGACATTGCTGATTCTTGGGTTATTCGCGTTCAAGAGTTGGGTGCGGCGTAAGGATGTTCTGCATCCCGATGGCGAAGGCAAGTCAAGGTT
>JBEKUD010000101.1:0-18674 GCA_049515395.1 Candidatus Sulfotelmatobacter sp.
TCTGGTCGGCCTCATTCCGCAACGGCCGAATCTCGTATACAAACCATCGGTATTCGCCATCGTGTCGACGCATGCGCGCTTCCATCGAAAAGGACTCGCCGCTGGCCATGGCGGTGCGAATGCCTTCCTTGAGTTGTCCCACGTCCTCGGGATGGGTCACGAGGTCGAGAAACTCCATGGGGGCTTTCGGCGGGATCGTGCCGAAGTAGTCGGCCGATGTGAGATTGCCATACGACCCGCTCCCATCGGCTTCCCAAAGAAACATGTGCAGGGGAGCTACATCAATAACCTGCTGAAGCTCCTTCGCGTGCTGCCGCACGGTTTCTTCCGCACGCTTGCGTTCGCTGATGTCCTGTACCACAGCTTGGCGCCCCCCGCGAAAGGTCGGTGAAAGGGAGACCTCCACGGGCACTTGGCTTCCGTCTTTGCCAACAAACGTGCGCTCGAACCGGAAGAGACCTCCTTGGATCTTCTCGGGCGGTGTTGGATAGCGCGCCAGGTCCTCCTTCGAGTACGTGTCCAGAATGGACATTTGCTCAAGTTCCGACACACTGCACTTCAGCAGTCTGAGGCCGGCAGGATTGGCCGAGACGAATTTCCCGTCGTTGCTCAGCATCAAAATGGCGGCGGGAGAAAGATCCACCAAGGAACGATACTTGGTTTCACTTTCGCGCAACTCGTTCTCGCCCCGGCTGATTTGCTCAAAAGCACGAGCATTTGTAATCGCTACCGCGACCTGATTCGCAAATATTTCGAGCCATGAAAAATCCTGCTGGCAGAGGCATTCGCGGTTGAATGTGGCTAAGACTCCAAGGATCTCTCCACCGGAGACGAGTGGATAACCCGCAAAAGCTCGGATGCTTTCCCGTTTGGCCCATTCTTTGTTCCCGATCCACTCACTGGTGGCCGCAGCATCTGGGATCAAGATCGATCTGCCTGTGGTGCCGATCTCTCCGACCTTTCGATGGCCGCGTGGAATCCTGCGGTATTGACCATGAAGAGAGGACCAGTCTTCGCCGGGAACGGATTTGGAAGAGCCGGCGCTTGCGACCAAATGGAGGCACTGTGTTTGGTCGGCGCAGTCGGTCCTGTGGAAACAGCTTTGGCAGAGATCTCCGGGCGATAGCAACCAAACCCGCGCCAGTGCGACCCCCGGTTGCGCTGCGAGACCCCGAACAACCGCGCTCAGAACATCGGCCGTCTGGTGTTCGCCGGCTACCTGTGCTGCGAGGGAGAGTAAGGGTTCAGCCTGCACAACAATACCTCTCGGCCCGGCCTGATTCTACCTGAATGTCTTTCCTAGTGCTGACCGATCGAAGGTCCTCTCGGTTATAGAGAGATAATCACGGCAGTCCGCCCTTTGAGTCGGTGCTATTCGTCACGAAAGCGTGTGATGCTGACATATAGCGGGCGAACAGCGGTTACGACCGGGCCCATGGCGGCAGGAAGCTGATTTCTGTACAGCAACGATCGCTCTGTTCTATCCGCCTTCGAAACCTTGAGGGTGAGAAACACTGCCTCCTTGTATTCTCACATCGTCACTCGCCCATCGCCCGGCAGCGGAAGAATGACTTTCGCAGCCACCACTCCCAATAACCCGCCGAGCAGCGTTTCCCAGGCGCGCGCCCCCAAGACCGATATCGATGTTTCTCCACTGATCGCCAAAGTTACCATCAGCGTGAAAGCGTAGGCCGCACAGGCAATGTCGTAGCGTTCTGGTAATGCCATGGCGTAAATGATCATTGCCATTGCAGCGAGCATCCAAGCAAGCGGCGGTATGTGCGTTGCGATCGGCACACACGCGATGCCGAGCGGGACCCCGATCAACGTTCCAACGATCCGTCGGCGAACGCGATCTGCAGTGCCCGATGCCGACCCGGCGATGACATAGGTGCTCGCAGTAATCGCCCACGCGGACTCTTGGAGGTGGATTGCGCTGCTCACTAAAACGATGACAAAAGCGGCCACTGCTGCCTGTAACCCCATCCGCAGTTCTCGTGACGCTTGCCCCTCCCCAATCGAGGCATCCACAACCGACACAGGCGTCGGATGTTCCGCCGGTCCGCTGAGCAAGCGAGGAACAACCGATGCCACCGTGGCTACTAGTCCTGCCAGCGATACCAGTCCCAGATCGGCCCGAGTGATCCCGGTTCCGTAGCCGAGAAGCTGGCCGATATAGATCTGGGACCCGATGCCCGCACCAACGATTCCGAATCGCTTGAGATATCCAACCAGAAACGCGCCCGTGATCAGAATCCACTCCGGACCCAGCCGCCCATGGCGCATCAAGATCGGCGCAAGACCGATCAAGCTAAGTGCGCCCGTCACCGCGGCAGCATTCAGGATCACAAGATCGCGAGTAGACAACCAGCGAGTTGCCTGACCTTCTGAAACGCTTGCCCAGAGGCCGAAGCCAGCGGCTAGGTAACTGAGAAACGAGCCGCCCGAGATGTGATACGAGCTGTAGAGAAGCGCGCCCAGCATCGCGGCAATGCCATATGCGGTTACCAGTCGCAGGCCCTTGACGCGGCGCTGGACGCCGGGATCGATTCTGTCAAGCCACCCACTGACTCTCTCGACCATCGAGTTCATCCCGCAGGAACCAGCAACCCCCACATAGTCACGCCCGACTTACCCTCTTTGCCTTTTCGCACCGGTCCGATAGTATCCCAATGCTTTCCGAAGGGAGAAAGAATACTGATGGGACGTATCGTGGGCTGCGGATTCGTCAAGACTTTGTGCGCGCTCGTCTCAGTTTCGGCGCGCTCTACTTCCGGAAGATGCATCTGACGCAGAGGGGGAATCAGGACTCTTCCCCGTCCGCAGTATGCTTCGGCGCTTGCTTTTCGAAAGTAGCGCAGTTTGGGCTCAACAGCAGTCCTCCAAGGGTGACAGACGTGTGACCGTCTGCAGGTGACTAATGTCACGGGCGGAAATTCAGGGGAAAACTGTCGTTTACCGGGTACGGAAGGAAAGTCAACGAGAGTTCTCAGAACTGCGGACTTCGGCATCAACGCGGTCGACGAAGTAGCCAAACAGATAGCCGACGATGTCTTCGGCAAACACTCGGCCTTCGGGGTCATTGTTGGGCAAGAATTCCACCGTGCAGAGCCAGTCATCTTCGTCTTGCCACTACGGTTCAATGTCGCGTTGTCGGTTCATACTTTCAGTCTCGTGTAATCTCCATAACTCAATAAGTTGTGGCCGAGAGCCGTGGACGAGAACACGCGGGTCCTTGAACTCCGATTGGGTGCATGGGCGCAACTGAGCTTGCATTCAAGATTCGTAAGCGATACCAGACCAATGAGTTAGCTGTTGACTCTACTGAATTCGGGACCAGGGGGTCGGAGGTTCAAATCCTCTCTCCCCGACCAATCTTTTCCGTAGCTTACGCCGTAGTCGCTTTTCGCCAAAGGCTGCGTTGTGTCGTGGTTTGTGTCGTAACCGCCTGGTTTGCCCTCCGAATTGCTCCTGCGAGTCGCAATCCCGTCCAGTGCCTTCCGCTTGAGATCAAGACGAACGTGGGAGTAGTGCTCCAGCATCTGCCGGGAGACGTGACCAGCGATGGCCATGATGGTCGCATCACTGGCCTGAGACTCGGCGAGCTCTGTGATTGCGTGATGCCGGAGGTCGTGGAAGCGTAGCGCGGCGATCCCTGCAGCTTTTCGCAGACTCCTCCATGCCGAACGCCAGCTCTTCTGGGGAGTCGTCGGGTCGAAGCGGTCATTCTCACACGCGGGGAAGACATAGTGATCCGGGTGCGTGCCCCCTATCGCAGAAGCCCGACGATAAAGCTCCCGCATCGCGCTTAAGGCGTCTTCGTTGAGCGGGATTACGCGCTGCCCCGCCTCGGTCTTGCTCCTCCGAATTGTGACGGTGCCGGTCAGAAAATCTATGTCATACCACCTGAGCGCCTTGATCTCACAGGCTCGCATGGTGGTGTTGAGGGCAAGCACCATAGCCCATCGTGCGTTCTGCCACTCCGGCCTCATCCCAGCAGTCCTGGCGAGGCGGAGCTTCTCATCCAGTGTCATTGCACGGCCAATCTGGGTGTGAACCGGCAGGGGCTTGATTTCATCTGAGAAGTAATGCCAGAGCTTTGCGCGTTTCATAACGCCTCGCAGAACTCCGAGTTCCAAGTTGATCGTCTTATTCGCGACGTTGGCGGCCTTCCGATCTGCCGCGTAAGTCCGCACCATCTCGACCGTGATGCGGTGCACCTTGACTGGTCCGAACACTGAACAGAGCGGCTTCAGTCGCTCGCGCTCAGTCTGCACGCTTCGCGGAGCAAGGCGAACGAGACGCTCGGCCAGATTCTTGTTCGCTGCCTCCCCAAAGGTCAGCTTGGAAAACTGCTGACTCACAGGCGCAAGTTTTCCTTGAGACGCTTGCGCGATGAGTTCCTTCTCTTTTCTCTGAGCCTCGCGCCAATCGCTGGTTTCAAGCGATTGCCGAAAGCGTTGGCCATCAACAAAGAAATGTGTGTGCCAAACCCTACCGCGCTTCTTTAGAGCCATTCTTGGCTCCTTCCGTAATCTCCCTGCGTCGCTTCGCTCGCCAAGATTGGCCGTTCTTTTCCCACCATTCCCTTTTCAATAATCGCTGGCCCTCTTCGGCGCACTCATCACTACAAAACTGCTGTTTGAGGTGTCCCGCGATGAAGTACGGGTGATGACATTCTTCCCGCTTACAGATTCTGACGCGCTCGGCAGGGCTGCTAGTCAGATCAGCATGCAAATACGCGTATAGAGTCGGCGCGGTGTAGGTGATTGACCCTTTGTGGAATCGGAGCGACCCTTTTAGACTCAGGAACTCCAAGGCCGAGTGCTTTCGTGGGTTCCTCCAAATCTTCCGGAATTGCTCTTGCGCAGCCTTGAATTCGTCCAGATGGAACTCGAAGGGATCACCGGGAATTGCGGGAATCTCCAGAGGACCATACCTGCGCGTAAAGCGAACAATGCTCTTGGCATCGTCGGGCCAGTTTACGAAGCTCTCAATCAGCTCGACTTTGCGTGTTCTACCGATTTCAACCAGTTTCGGTTTGAATTGTCCAATTATTGCGTCTCCTGACAACTGAACTCCTTCCACGCCAGAGAAGGTGAGGAGGTCAAGCTCCCGCCGAATAGTAGGGGTTATCATTTATCAATTGACTCTAGCACGCCGATGAGGTCTAATGCAAATGCGCAGCAGTCGTAAAAATACAACATTCACTCTAGCAGGCACCCACGATCAAACTGGAGAGGTGTGGATTTGGAAAATAACAGTGTATTGGCCGGTGACGACGACGAGGGAGCACCGTTTGGCTCAACAGCAAAACTTCCTCAGCTGTTTACGCTAGCGGAGGTCGCTAGAGCACTGGCTTTGAGTCCACATACAGTTCGGGCGCTTGTTCGCAGGGGCAAACTTCATCCCTTACGTATTTGCCGCCGCCTGTTGTTTGATCCCGACGAGCTGAAAAAGTTCATTAATGCCGCGAAGTATCGTGAGCCTGGGAAGGCTAGTGAGGATGCAAAGTAAATGGCAACCAATCTATTAGCGTTCACTACTGCCGACACACCGAGTAAAGTGGGTGATCCTCAGGCTTCGTGTCACCTGAGCGACTTAGGTAACGCCAAGCGATTAGTCATTCGCCACGGCCATAATTTGCGCTTCTGTTACGGATCGAAGAATTGGCTTGTCTGGGATGACAAGCGATTCAAAGTAGACACTACTAACGAAGTGGAAAGATGCGCAAAAGAAACGGCGTTGTCGATACACGATGAGGAAACCCCTTGGGATTATTTTGATTTTATGATTTGGGCAAATCTTTCGGAGTCACGCGGGCACCTCAATGCTATGGTCGAGCTTGCCAAGTCCGAATTGAGCATACCAGTAACCCCCAATCTTCTGGATGCCGACCCATGGTTGTTGAACTGCAACAACGGGGCGCTTGATTTACGGATTGGCAAGTTGCGGGAGCACCGCCGTGAAGACCTAGGCCTTGACCTCCATCAGGTTGGCCAGAGGACTTTCACCTCCAAGTTACTGAGCATGCCCAGCACACAACGAAGCCAGTTTTGCGCACGTGGACCGGTAATCGGTGTGAAGGATGGTTCGAATCCCCAAACTATCCGCAATCTGGACGAACATCGGAGTATTTTCGATATAGACGACTTACCGTGCTAGCACCTGGGCGATATCGAGCGCAAGCCGAAAGATGTCCGCGTCCGGCTTGCGGACGTGAACGAAGCACGAGGAAATAAAAGAATCCACAAACCGGTCCAACTTGAACTTGCGAATTCGGTGCGAATTCAGTTCCCGCGCTTCGTTGCTGACCACGGAGGTCTTCAGCCCGTACCGGGCCTTGAGCTGAGCGACCAGTTCGATCATTTTGGGATACGGTTTCGATTGCGCAAACATGAAGAGCTGAAACTGAGCCCGGCTGAACGGCCGCTTTTCGTAGAAGGCCATCCGACCTAAGTATTCCTCCAGTGTGAGCTTTCCCTCCTCGTAGGTGTCAAAGGTCAGTTGATCCCGGCTTCAATGTGGGCCCACTTCAGCTCAAAGCTTCGCCGCCCGTTTGCGGGCATTATGGTCCCAGCCGTCGGTGAGCAGGACGCCGCCGATATCCAGAAACAAGCAGGTGATTGCATTCGCTTTCTTCATCGTCTTTTCTTTCCTCGATTGGATCAGCGCTGCCACAGGATTCGGGTGTCTTCCAGTGGGATCCCAACGCCGTCGCAGTGCGGTATCACTCGCGCCGTGTAGTCTCTCGCTGGACGTGCAGCGGGTACAGTCGCGTGGTAGACGCAGCGGCGTGATCCGTCGGGTAGTGATCGGTCGCACTTCATTTCCTGTCGGACGGGATCGTTGCCGTTGATTCCGTCCGCATAAAGCTCAACTCGGACCGCATTCTGGTCGAGATCATTGAGAAAGATTTCAACTTCAAACACGTGGCGATTCGTGTCGGTTTCGACGCGCAAGTCTCCGAAGCTCAACGAATCCCACTTCCGATCTACCGCATGCTGCCAATCGACCACTTGACCGCCGATTGCGCCTTTGTTCGCTGCGCGGTCACGGTAGACCGCCGCAGCCGGAAGGTAGTGTTGCTCGGTGTATTCGCGCACCGCGCGGCTTGCGGAGAACCGCGGTGTCAACCGCGCCATGCTTTCGCGCATTCGCGCAACCCATGCAGTGGGGATGCCGCTCTGATCTCGGGTATAGAACTCCGGGATCACTTCCCGTTCGAGCAAGTCGTAGAGCGTGCAGGCTTCGACTGCGTCCCAAGCGGGATCGTCGCCATGTTCCTGGCCGTCCCCCAAGGCCCATCCCACTTCAGGCGTGTAGGCCTCCGCCCACCAGCCGTCCAATTCTGAGAGATTGATGCCCCCATTGACGAGCACTTTCATCCCGCTCGTTCCGCAAGCCTCCCAGGGGCGCCGGGGTGTGTTGATCCAGACATCCACCCCTTGCACCAGGTGCTCGGTCAGAAGCATGTCGTAATCACTGAGGAAGATCACATGGGGGCATGCCTCGGGTCGCCTGATGAAATGCACCCATTCCTGAATCAGAGCCTTTCCCTCCCCGTCCGCCGGATGGGCCTTGCCAGCAATGATGAGCTGCACCGGGCGCTGAGAATTAGTCAACACACGAAGGAGCCGCTGCGGGTCTTGCAGCAGCAGATTCGGCCTCTTGTAAGTCGCGAAGCGGCGCGCAAAGCCCAGTGTCAACGCGTTGGGATCAAACAGATGTTTCGCCCTGTCAATCGCCTCGGGCGACGCGCCGGAGACAGCTAGTTGCCGAGATAGTCGCCCGCGAGCATAATCCACAAGAGACTTGCTGGCGGCGGTGCGGAATTGCCAGAGCGTGGAATCGGAAACTTGCCGAATGTCTTGCTCCATAGTTTCCGTTGACCCCAGCCAACGCCCCTTGCCGCAGGCCCCGGTCCACAAATCGTCCGCCAGAGCCGAGTCCCAGGTTGGCATGTGGACTCCGTTGGTCACGTGCCCTATGGGGACTTCGTCCTCCGGCCAGCGCGGAAAGAGAGGCAGAAAGAGGTGTCGGCTGACTTTCCCGTGCAATCGACTCACGCCATTCACCGCCCCGCTCCCCCGGATTGCTAGATAAGCCATGTTGAAACTTTCCAACGGGTCGTTCGAATTCTGGCGGCCAAGAGCCAGCAGGTCGTGAATGGCAATGCCGAGCTTCTTTTCGGCATACCACCCAAGGTATTGTTGGATGAGGGCGGGAGCGAAACGGTCAAAGCCCGCAGCGACCGCCGTGTGGGTGGTGAAGAGATTTCCCGATCTAGTGGCGGCCAGCGCGATTTCGAAGGGCTGCCCGGTTTCTTCCATGAAACTTCGTGCACGCTCCAGCACCGCGAAAGCCGCATGCCCTTCATTCAAGTGACAGACTTCCGGCTTGATGCCCAGCGTGCTGAGCAACCGCCAGCCGCCAATCCCGAGAAGCAGTTCTTGTATGAGGCGCAACTCCGGGCCGCCGCCGTAAAGCTCGCTCGTAATCCCTCGATGTGCGGGAAAGTTCGCAGCATCATTGGTATCCAGCAGGTAAAGCTTCACTCTGCCGACCAGGACCTGCCAGGCGCGCAGCCAGACCGAGTAGCCAGGCAACGCGATCTCCAACCGTAACCACTCGCCGTTTGGTTGGCGCAAGGGTGTGATCGGCAACTGTCCGGGATCGTTATACGGGTAAAGAGCCTGTTGCTCTCCGTTCTTGTCGATCACCTGGCGAAAATAGCCCTGCTGGTACAGCAGTCCCACGCCGACAACCGGCACACCCAGATCGCTGGCGGCTTTGAGTTGATCGCCGGCAACATTGCCAAGGCCGCCTGAGTAGATAGGCAAACCTTCGCTCAACATGAACTCCATGCTGAAATACGCGACGCAGGTCAAGGGAGCTTGCGGATGCTTTTGCTGAAACCATGCAGGCCTCTCTGCCGCCTTATGCTTATCTTGCAGCAGTTCATCAACGTTGTTACGGAAGATAGGATCGGCCAGCACGCGTTCGATCTGGTCACGCGAGACCGTCTGCAGGACAACCCAAGGATTTTGAGTGAGTTCCCACAGTTTGGGATCAAGCGTGCGCCACACCTCGTCGGTGGCATGGTTCCATGACCAGCGCATGTCCAGGGCAAGCTCTGCGAGGGAATCGAAGCCCTCGACTTCCGCGGGTAGAATGTTGTGGCTCGGGTGACCGACAACGGGTTCGCTCATGGTTTCTCTCTGCCGGTGCCCGCCTGTTCGTGTGGTAACTCTCTCACGAAGAACACTTGGGGTTGCGGCTAGGTCTGCACCATCTCGTTTCCTACTTCTACTCAACTCTTGCTTTTCTGGACGAGTTCCACAGGCATGTGGCTCAACTTGGCATAGGTCCTGCTTCGTCGCAGCAGAGGCCACCAATCGTAAAGATAGATCTGCATCGGCCGCCACATGGCGACCCATCCGGCAATCGTAAGGCTCTCCCGCACGACGGCAGCCCAAGTGCCCGCCTCATGACCTAACAACATCTTGCTGAGGAGTAGACAAGCAGCCAAGAACAGCAGACCGATGAAAAGACTGGTGCGGCCTTGCCTCAGGAGCCGCTTGAACTCCAAGTCAATAATTTTGGCACGATGAGCAAAGTGGTTGTGGATGGCCGTCCTGATCAGTTCTTTGGGATCTTCGGCCGGCCACTGGTCCAAGTAGATACGCAATTTGACCGGAGCCTTAGGGGAGAACTCTTGCGCCCAACTTACGATGAATTCTTCCGCGTCGTCGTCGAGATCCTTTTCAATGAACGGAGAAGGGTCCATCGAATTGAAGAGCTGGTTCATGTCGCGCAGTTTGAGACTTATGGTGTGCGGATGCTCCCGGTCCGTAGCGGCAGTGTACGGCAATGAAAAATGCATACGAAAATCTCTGTTGTTGAAAGAGCTGTTAGCCAGTTGCCCAGCTCTGGAATTTATCTTGATTCACCTCCGGTTCAACGGGCTTTTCTTCATTTAGCTATCACTGAACACGCTTCCGCGAGGATGTCCTTTGGCCAGTGGCGGGGGAGCGGTTGGCTCGCTGAAATCAGCTGTCCATTGCCAGTTCCTGATCTCCGGCATATCTTCGAGATGTTGTCGGATGTAGTCGTGGTGTTCGTACAGCTTCCGGTTGAACATGTCGACTACATCCGAAACCTGTGAACGCAGCCGTGAAACATGCTTCAGTGCGTCGATGGCCAGGTGGAAACGGCTCATCTTGTTGAGCACTACCATGTCGAACGGCGTCGTGGTCGTGCCTTGATCCATGTAGCCGCGCACATGGAAGCGGGCTTCATTCGAGCGCCCATGAACCATCGTGTGAATGAGCCAGCGATTGTTGTGGAAGGCGAAGATCACATGTGCGTCTTTGGTGAAGAGCTCGTTGAAGGACATGTTGTCCATCCCATGCGGATGATCGTCCGGCATCATCAGAGCGGTCAAGTCCACCACATTGACAACTCGCACCTTGATGCCAGGAACATACTTCTGCAGAAGCCATGAGGCCGCGCAGATTTCGATGGTTGGTACGTCGCCTGCACAAGCCAGTACGACGTCCGGTTCTTCACCCTCGTCGTTGCTCGCAAATTTCCAGTTTGATGCCCCTCGCGAGCAATGCTCAAGAGCCTCGTCCATGTTCAGCCATTGAAGCTGGGGTTGCTTGCCGCAGGTCACGATGTTGACATAGTTGCGACTGCGCAGGCAATGGTCAAAGACGCTCAACAGACAGTTGCTGTCCGGCGGATAGTAGACTCGGATGGTTTCACTCCGGCGCGCCAGCGCATTGTCTACAAATCCAGTCGCCTGATGGCTGAAACCGTTGTGATCATTTCGCCATGCATGACTTGTCAGTAGAACATTTAAGGATGCGACAGGTTTGCGCCAGGGAAAATCGCGGCATTGCTCCAGCCATTTGGCATGTTGCGTCAGCATCGAATCCACAACTTGCGCGAATGCTTCGTAGGAGGACCACATGCCATGGCGCCCGGTCAGCAAGTACCCTTCGAGCCATCCCTGGCAGCAATGCTCGCTTAATACCTCCATCACGCGGCCATCGGGGCTGAGTTCGTCATCGATCGAAACAGTTTCCGCCGTGAAGCAACGTTCGGTAGCCTCGAGGACAGAGTTTAAGCGATTGGAGTTCGTTTCATCGGGGCAGAACATGCGAAAGTTTGTTGGATTCAACTTGAAAATGTCTCTGAAAAAGTCTCCGAGCTTTCGCGGGGCTTCAGCGACCACTTGACCCGGTCCGGGAATCTCCAGCGCATAATCTGTAAAGTCTGGTAGATCGAGCTCGGTCAGCAGCCGTCCGCCATTCACATGAGGATTCCCTCCCATGCGGCGATTGGCTTTCGGCGCGAGTTCCGCTAATTCGTCAATGAACTTGCCACTTTCATCGAAGAGCTCCTGCGGCTTGTAGCTTTTCATCCAGGCTTCGAGGATCTTGAGATGTTCGGGGTTTTCGCGGACCGTGGCGAGGGGGACCTGGTGTGCGCGGAACGTGCCTTCAATTGGGATTCCATCTACTTCTTTCGGACAGGTCCATCCCTTGGGTGTGCGTAGGACGATCATGGGCCAGATCGGCTGCTTCTTGAACCCACTGCGGCGCGCCTCCTGCTGAATTGCTCGAATCTCGGCGTAGCAATCGTCCAGCGTTCGAGCGAGGAGTTGATGCACGGCCTCAGGATCGTCGCCTTCGACAAAATAGGGCCTGTAACCACGTCCAACATACAGAGCTTTCAATTCTTCGTCGCTCGTCCGTCCCTGAACAGTCGGCCCGGAGATTTTGTAGCCGTTGAGGTGGAGGATCGGGAGGACTACGCCGTCTCGCACTGGATTGAGGAAGTTGACTGATTTCCAGCTTCCTTCCAGCGGACAAGTCTCGGATTCTCCGTCACCAATGACGCAGGCAACGATCAGATCTGGATTGTCGAAAGCGGCGCCAAAAGCGTGAACCAGCGAATAGCCAAGTTCACCGCCCTCGTGCATGGAATTCGGGACGTGCGGTCCGCAGTGGCTGGGCACTCCGCCCGGCGTCGAGAATTTCCTGAAGAGAAGCCGCAAGCCGTTTTCATCCGGCGTGATCTCCGGATGGACTTCGGTATAAGTACCTTCAAGATAGGAACTTGCATTGAGCGAGGGACCGCCATGTCCGGGACCGGCAATATAAATGATATTTGCATCGTGCTCTTTGATGAGGCGATTCAGATGAATGTAAATAAGGTTTTGTCCCGGTGAAGTTCCCCAGTGCCCGAGCAGCCTTGGTTTGATCTGTTCCGCTTTGAGCGGCTCTCTCAATAAAGGATTTTCAAACAGGTAGATCTGGCCGATGCACAGATAATTTGCGGCGCGCCAGTAGCGATTCATCTTGTCGAGCATGTCCGGCGTGAGCGGACCCGTGGGATTCGATACTTCTTTCTGGGGTTGACCATTTGCTGCGACAGCGGTAGACAACGCCGCATCGAAAACAAACTTGGTCGGCTTGCCGGCTTGATCCAGATTCTGGCCCCGTGACGTTCGGCTGTCCTGATCGACGCTAGTTGCTTGCTCTTTAGTAGGCATATTTGTTGTTCCTCTCGACTTCTCCTCCAGCGCGGCTGACAAGCCGGCATCGGTTTTCAAGGCTTTAGGCGTGACGCCCACGACCCGTCAGCGCTTCGAACCCTGAGATCACGTCGAACAGCTCTTCGTCGATGGATTCCTGTCGAACACGGCGGAACGTGCGGTTTAGATCTTCCAAAATTTCTTCGATGTTCTTTTCCGCGCGTTGCATTGCCGCGAGACGGCTGGCGTTTTCGCTGGCCAGGGATTCGGAGCACGCTTGAAAAAGCAGAACGAAGAGGTATTCTCGAACGAAAGCCTGAAGCGCTGACGCGACTCCTTCGATGACCTCTGGCAGACTCTTTGTCGGCCAGGGCATGGCGGCAAGCTTGTTTTGCCAAGTGGGATCGAGCGGCAGCAGCCGCTTGCCGACAGGCTCGTAAACGGCTCCGAATTTCGGATGGTTGTGGAAGACATAGACCTCCCCAACATCGCCCTGATCGAGAGCCGCCTCGCCTTCGATGAGAATCTGACCGATAAGGGGCGTGATGGCATTGACTGAAGTCGGAACCGATAGCAGGCCGACCGGGGCCAGACCGGTGTCCGCCATGAGCGCGTGAGCGCGATCGCCGACCGCCCAGATTTTCGTTATTTTGCCGGGCAACGTTCTGAGCTCCTGCACGGCGAATTCCACGACCACCTCATTAAACCTGCCGACAAGGCCCTGATCCGAACCGAAGACGACTGCGCCGATCGCTCCCTCATGCGGCGGGCGTTTGCCCTCGCCGAACGAAATCGGCACAGCTTGGCGGAGACACACCGCCGACGCGAGCTCCACCGTGCGATAGTAATCATCCAGCGATTGAACTGCCTTTTCGTATTGTCCAATGCTCGATGCCGCCAGCGCCTTCATCGAACGAACAACACCTTCGAGATCCCCCGCGCCGTCGATTTTTCGACGCAAACTCTCCAAAGTGCCACTCATGGCGACGCCTTGGCGACTGGTTTAGGTTCAGAAGTGGGGGATTCGACGGGTTTGGGTTTAGAAGTGGGTTGGAACGGAGCAAGCGCACGCGTAGCAACTTCCAGAATCGCATTTCGGTCGGCGTCACTCAATTTGTCAGCTGACGTTAGTCGCCCCGCTACGTCCGCCGGGACGTCCGACGTCGCTTTCTCTATCGCCTGCTCGGCATCGCTCACCTTTTCGATCGGCACCGGATCAAAAAGGTTCGCCGTCAAAGCCAGGAGCACGGTGATCTGCTCGATCATCGACACCGGCTGCGATTCCGGCTGTTTGAGGCAGGCTCGGATGCGCTGTCCGTGATCGATGATCTTGCGAGTGGATTCATCGAGACGAGTGCCGAACTTTGCGAACGTTTCCAATTCCTCGAACTGCGAGTAGGCGAGTTTGAGGTTGCCGGCGACGGCGCGATACGCGGCTCGTTGCGCCGCTCCGCCCACCCGCGAAACGGACTTGCCGACGTCAACCGCGGGAAGGATTCCCAGTTCGAACAACGTGGGCGAGAGGTAGATTTGACCGTCCGTAATGGAGATGAGATTGGTAGGGATGTAGGCGGAGATGTCCTGCGCTTCGGTCTCGATGATGGGAAGCGCGGTGAGAGAACCACCTCCGCGCTCCTTGCTGAGATGCGTCGAGCGTTCCAGCATCCGCGAATGAATATAGAAGATGTCACCGGGGAATGCTTCGCGGCCGGGCGGACGACGGAGTAGCAGGGAAAGCTCGCGATAGGCGCGGGCGTGCTGCGTGAGATCGTCGTAAACGATGAGCACATCACGTCCCTTTTCCATGAAATATTCGGCGATGCTCGTCGCGGCGTAGGGCGTGATGTAGACAAGGCCTGGCGCATCGTTCCCTTCGGCGACAACTACCACGGTGTAATCCATCGCGCCTTTTTCGCGGAGGTTGGCCACGACCTTGGCGACAGCTGAAGCGCGCTGGGCAATCGCACAATAGACGCAAATCACATTTTGCCCGCGCTGGTTCAAGATGGCGTCAATCGCAATGGCCGTTTTGCCCGTCTGTCGATCGCCGAGAATCAATTCGCGCTGCCCACGCCCGACAGGAATGAGCGCATCGACAACCTTTAGTCCAGTCTGCAAAGGCACGACTACGGGCGCGCGGTCCATAATGGGCGGCGCCGGACGCTCGACCGGCAGGCGCTGGTCCCCTGCCACCGGGCCTTTGCCGTCGAGCGGTTTGCCCAACGGGTTGATCACCCGTCCCAGCAAACTGTCTCCCACCGCTATGTCCATGACCCGCCCGGTGCGTTCGACTTCGTCGCCCGCGTGAAGATCCTGATATTCACCGAGCAGGATCACGCCGATTTCGTCCTCATCCACGTTGAACGCGATGCCCAACAGATCGCCACGGAATCTCACCAATTCCTCATACCCTACGCCGGGCAGGCCTGAAAGCGTGGCGATTCCGGTGGAGATGTTTGTGACGATTCCCACTTCGCGCAGCGTGAGTCGCGGCGTGAAGGCTTCGCGCACTTGCTTTATTCCAGCGAACACGCTGTCGAAATCGTGCTGGAGGCTCTCAGGTTCCATGTTCATGCGCTCACATTTTCGGGCTTAGGTTCTTCGGGCTTGGTCTCAGCTTTCGCTTCCGGCTTTGGCTCAGCCTTCACTTCCGGCTTTGGCCCGATTTTCGCTTCAGGCTTCGGCTCCGTTTTTGCCTCTGCCTTCGGCTCGGCTTTCACTTCCAACTCGGTCTCAGCTTTCGCTTCCGGCTTTGGCTCGATTTTTACTTCAGGCTTCGGCTCCGTTTTAGCCTCTGCCTTGGGCTCGGCTTTCACTTCCGGCTTGGTCTCAGCTTTCACTTCCGGCTTCGGTTCGGCTTTCGCTGCAGCCTCGTCCTTCTTCTTCAGGAGTTCATCGACGGCTTTTCCCAACGAGGCCAGATAATCCGCGATGCTCCACGCCACCCTTTGTCCATTCGCGGTGAGTTCAATGCCGCTGATTAGATCTGGCGAGGTTTCGAACCGCATACGGATTTCCGCCGAGAAGGTTTCGTTGAGCGCATTTTGGATCGCGGCCCTCTGAGCGGCACCCAGATCAAAGGTGCTCCGCACGACGGCCGGTTCAGACGACGACTTGAGGGCTGCACCGAGCAACGCCTTGGCCTTTCCGTCCATTTCGCGCAAGCGGCGCGTGAACACCTCTCCGATGCGTTCTTCGAGACTGACCGTAGCCAGATCAGCGAGCGTCTTTCGCGCGATTCCAAAGACTTCTTGCTTTGCTAGGTTAGTGATCGCACTGCCCAGACTCTCTTGGTCATTTCGCAATGCGGCCGCCTGCACAGCGCGCAAATTATTCGCATCTTTGTGCGCTTCGTCGAGAAGACGCTCGCGCTCGACTTTCGCCTCGTCCACCGCCTTGCTGAGTAGAGCGCTGCGCTGTTGATCAAACACTTTGTTCTTGTTTTGAAACTCATCGCGCTCCTTTTGTGCTGCGGTCTTCTTCGCATCGGCATCCGCAAGTTCAGCGGCGATACGCTTTTCCCGCGCGTCGATGGCGTTGAGGATGGGTTTGTAGAGGAAATGCTTCAACAACCACACCAGGATCAGGAAGTTCAGCACCTGTGCCCCGACGGTGAACCAGTCGATGAGCATGACTCATTTGCCTCCGGCTTGAGCGATGACGTGACTCCAAAATGGGTTTGCGAAAATGAGAATCATCGAGACAACAAAGCAGTAAATGGCCAACGATTCGATCATCGCCAGACCAACGAACAACGTCCGAGTGATCGTGGCCGAGGCGTCGGGTTGCTGTGCCAGAGAAGTCAGGGCGGTGGCAACTGCCCGGCCCTCGCCGAGCGCCGGACACATACAACCGATGCCGGTGGTAATGCCGGCAGTGGCGATTGATACGACTGCGACGACGGTAACGCTATCCATAGGGAGTCCTTCTTATCGCTAATGTTGCGCTTTCAAAGTTTTCGTGTCTGGCTTGGCTTGGACGACGGCCGCCTTCAGTTTCGGTATGCGGGTGGCGGCCGCAATGTAGACCGTGGCCAGAATACTGAAGATATAGGCTTGCACCATGCCCGTGAGCAGGCCGAGTACGGTCATGAAAATTGGAAAGATAAAGGGCGTGATCGTGAGCAAGATCCCGATAATCATCACTCCGCTCATCATGTTGCCGAACAAACGAACCGCCAAGGCCAGAGTGCGCGACAGTTCGCTGATAATATTGAACGGCAGCATGATGAACGTCGGCTTCGTGTAGGTCTTGAGGTAGGCAACGAACCCCTGCTCCCTGATGCCAAACAGAGGTACGGCAACAAACACACACAGCGCCAGCGCCGCCGTGGTCGAAAGTGAACCTGTCGGCGGCTTATAACCCGGGATCACCGTACAGAGGCTGGCCGTCGCAACGAACAGAAAGAGCGTGCCCAGAAAGGAGAGATACTTTGCTGGCTCGCTCAGGCCCACTTCCTTGATCTGTTCCTTCATTGCAGTGACGACGATTTCAAGCGAGCCTTGCCAGCGTGAGATATCGCCTTCAGTCTTAAGCTTGCGTGTGATCAGCTTTGCGCCCACCGACATCACGATCATCGTGGCCCAGGTGGTGACGATCGTTCCGTTGAGTTTCACAAAGCCGTGCTGCCACAGGATCTGCTGGTCGGACGTGAGGTTTACCGGCATACTTCTCCGACAATCTGCGCTCCCTTTGTCTTTGCAATCGGCACGCGGGTAAGCCAAGTCACCAGGATGCGCGCCAGGATAAATCCAACCAGGCACGAGAGAACTCTACGCCAATCGCCACGCGCGACAACATAAAACCCAGCCAGCGCAATCCCCGTTCGCAGTAGCAGGCTGAAAAAGAACAACGCCGCCGGCTGCTTGGACGAAATGCCCTTCCGAATTGTCCACCAAAGGCCGCCAAAGAAAACGGTGCCCAGAAAAGCGCCTGCGAGCAGCGGCAGTACAAGAGCGGAGACGAGAGCCAATGTTTCACTCATCTGTCTTATCCTCTTTCTTGTCCTCCGATTTGTGTTCCTCCGGTTCATCGTGCATGGCCTTGTCCTGCTGCGCCACCCAATGCCAGGCGTTGGCACAGCCGATGCACAATCCAGCAACTAGCAGCACGAGGGTCCAGGACCGAACTCCCGGATGGCGGCGGTCCAACCAGAGGCCAAGCATAGCGCCCAGAAGCGTCGGTACCGCCACGGACCAGCCGATAAGTCCAGACATGCCGAGACCAAACCAGACGCCCTGCTCACCTTCCCGTTGCACCCTGAGCTTGCGGGCAGCTTTGGCGGTCACTTGCCGCACGAATTCCGTCTCCCCGTTCGCGGATTGGCCTTTCAGCTCATCGTTCATGTTGAAACTCCGCGAACCGGCCGATAAGACCACTTTCCATTTTGGCGATCGCAGCGCGAACGTTGCGCTCGCTTTGGTCGAGCGTCAGAAACTCACGTTTCACCGCTTCATGGAGCTGGCCGAGATCCGTTCCGCCGATGGCGTGGCGGACAGAGACGAGCACATCCGCGCCGGCCTTGACCAACACGCCTTCATCGACGGCGAGGTAAACCGTCCCGTCTTCTTTTGTTTCGTAAGTCAAGATCCCGGGCGCAAGCGCCGCAACGCAGTCGAGGCGGTGAGGCAGGATTCCGAACGACCCCTCGCGGGTCTCGGCAACGATGCGCGATACGTCTGTTCTCTCCGCGAAAATCTCGAACGGAAGCAGGATCTTAAGATTCATGGGTCTTCGCTGGCTCTGTTGTCGGCTCTGATTTCGGTGCTGTTGTCGTCTCGGGTTTCGTTTCGATTCTCAGTTTCTTTTTCGATTCCGTCTTCGGTTCCGTGTTTGTTTCGGTTTTCGGGTTCGGTTTCTTCGCTTCGCCAATCGCTCCGATCATATAGAGAGCGCTCTCCGGGTAATCTTTGAACTCGTCTCGTAGAATGCGTTCGCAGCCATCGAGCGAGTCTTTAAGACTGACAAGCTTCCCCTTGATCCCACTAAACTGTTCGGTAGTGAAGAACGGCTGCGTGAGAAAGCGTTCCAGGCGCCGGGCGCGAGCGACGGCGTTACGGTCTTCCGGGGAAAGCTGTTCCAGGCCGAGCATGGCGACGATATCCTTGAGGGCCTCGTACTGCGCCAG
>JBEKUD010000102.1:0-18520 GCA_049515395.1 Candidatus Sulfotelmatobacter sp.
GTCTTTTGGCATCGCCGGACTTCTTGATCATCGGGCCACGGTTCTACTAAGCAAAGTCCCGGGGCTTGGGGACCTTCCGGTCCTGGGCCAGTTCTTCCGGTCTAAGTCGGTAAATCGGAGCAACAGTGAGTTGATGGTGCTGGTAACCGCGCGCATCGTCGATCCGGTCCGGGCAGCCCTGCCAACACCCGAACCGCCGAAGATGCCAGTGCCATTTATTAACATTCCTAAGTTTGATGAAAAGATGCCAGGAAACAAAGATAAAGAGAAGAATGACGATGCGGTTACACCGCAACTATCACCGGGTTCGAAATGACAATGACTGCTAAAGACAGCGCCCAGCCTCCGGCCTTGGATTTTTCGCCAAATGAGCCGATCTCACTTGTCGGCGTCTGCCTGGATAGCTCCACGTCGGAGTCTCTAAGGGTTTTTGCCAAGTCGGCTTCTTTTAGCATTCAGAAGAATATAGCGAATTACCGCGTAGAAGATTACGACTCGATTTTTGAATGGATCGGAGATCCTCCGCCTGACGTTTGTCTGGTGGATTTCGACCAAGATCCGCGTGGTGCCGCGATCGTCGCTCAAAGAATCCATTCGGAATCACGCGAAACGGCTGTCTTCGCGGTTTCGTCCCAGTCGGAACCGGATGCCATCATTCAGGCCATGCGGAGTGGTTGCCGGGAGTACCTGGTAAAGCCGATCAACCAGGAGCAGCTTCTCAATGCGATGGCTCGAGTGGGAGGACAAAGGCGGGAGAGGAAGGAACATCATAACGCCCGCGTTCTGACATTTATGGGAGCCAAGGGAGGCTGTGGCGTTACAACTTTGGTAACGCAGATGGCTGCGCTCCTGGTCAACTCCTGTTCGAGGAAGTCGTTAGTCGTCGACCTCCATCCCGATTTCGGGGATGCTGCCCTTTACATGGGATTGACCAAGTACGGATATCACTTTTTCGAGCTTCTCGAAAATACCGACCGCCTGGACGCCGAGCTGTTGCAGAGTTTCGTAGTACACCATTCGAGCGGTGTGGACATCATTCCTGCACCGGCGGAAATTTCGCCGACGCGAACTGTCCTGCCCGGATCTGTGGGCCGGACATTTGATTTCCTCAAGCAGCGGTACGAATTTATTCTGGTCGACGTGCCCCCGGGAATGAATGAGGAGAATCTTGAGTTGATTCGCCAGTGCGACCAGCTCTATATCGTGACGGTCGCAGAGGTGTCGGCGCTACGCAACGTGGTGAGACAAGTCGAATACCTGCGGCGCAAGCAGGTACCTCAGGAAAAGATCCGCGTTGTGCTGAACCGCCACCAGAAGCATGGACTTATTACGGATGAGCAGATTGAGAAGGTGATCCAGCAGAAAATCTACTGGAAGGTTCCGAATCAGTACGTTCAAGTCTTGAAGACAATTAGTGGCGGCAACCCTATTGGAAACATCTCCAGCAATGAGTTCACCCGGAACGTGACCGGATGGGCGGAAGCGGTAGGAAGAAAACAGACTAGCGCAGAGGAGTCGAAAGACAAAAAGAAGCAGGGCCGGGGAATTATGGGCCTGTGGGGCCGCTGACAGCCGCTGCGCATTTTGAGAGGGACACATGGATGAAACAAACGCGGTAACGGCTTCAGCAAACCCGACGAACGGTTTGGGCGCCCAAGAGCTTAACAAGAGGACCGGGCCCAGCTTCAAGGTGTATCAGGATTTGAAATCGAGCGTTCACCGCGACCTTTTGAATAAAGTGGATGTTGAAAAGATCGCGACGGTTCGGGACGAGCGCACTCGCGCCCAAGTGTTAGCCGTCATTCAAGATTTGGTTGCAAGCCTCAAGACCCCGATGAGCGGACGGGAAAGGGAGCGCCTCGCGATCGAGGTGGTGGACGAAGTCTTCGGCTTGGGGCCGCTTGAACCTCTGTTGAAGGATCCCACCATCAGCGACATCTTGGTGAACGGACACAGGCAGGTGTACGTAGAACGAGCGGGCATGTTGGAAGAAACCAACATCGTGTTCAAAGATAACGCGCACCTGATGCATATTATCGACAAGATTGTCTCTGCTGTGGGGCGGCGCGTGGACGAATCTTCGCCCATGGTCGACGCGCGCCTGGCCGATGGATCGCGTATCAATGTAATCATCCCTCCTTTAGCCGTGGATGGCCCTCATCTTTCGATCCGCCGTTTTGGCATCGTCCCGGTCGCGGAAAGCGATCTGGTGGCGAACAAGACCCTCACACCACCGATGCTCGAGCTGATCAAGGGCGCGGTGAGGGCGCGACTCAACATTGTCATATCGGGTGGAACGGGTGCAGGAAAGACGACCATGCTCAACGTCTTATCGGGTTACATTTCTGACAAGGAAAGGATTGTGACCATCGAAGACTCGGCCGAACTGCAATTGAAGCAGCGTCACGTGGTGCGTCTCGAGTGTCGCCCCGCGAACGTTGAAGGCAAGGGCGCCGTCATGCAGCGGCAGTTGGTGATGAACAGCTTGAGAATGCGCCCGAACCGCATTGTCATTGGTGAGGTACGTGGCGAGGAGGCTTTGGATATGCTCCAGGCCATGAATACGGGACATGATGGTTCCCTCACTACCATCCATGCGAATAGCCCGAGGGACGCGGTAGCCCGCATGGAAACCATGGCGCTCATGTCGAATCTCAATCTTCCCGAAATCGCCGTTCGCCGCCAGATTGCGTCTGCCGTCACCATCGTTCTCCAGGTTTCACGTCTGAGTGACGGAACCCGGCGCGTGACTCACCTCACCGAGATCACCGGGATGGAGCAAGACACGGTTAGTATGCAGGACGTCTTCGTTTTCGAGAAGCAAGGGGTCTCGACCGATGGGCATGTGATAGGAACCTTCACCTCCACCGGGATACGACCTAAATTTGCGGATAAACTCAAGGCATCGGGTATCCCCGTCCCCGCGAGTTTCTTCGAACATTCGGTAACCGTTTAAGGCTAGGACAATCGTATGTCTCCAGCAGTTCTGTTTTTGCTACTTCTCGTTCTGAGCTTCGGCGTGGTGCTCTATTTCTTGTGGCCCACCCGCGAGGAAAAGGCCGTAGAGCAGCAACTGGCGGGTATCGAGGAGGCCCGCGCGACCTCCGGGAAAGCCGCCGACACCATCCTGAAGAAAGAGGTGCAGAGCTCGACGCCTTGGCTGGATGACATCATAAATGGGATTCCGGCATCAGCGGCGCTAACGCGACTCATCAGCCAGTCCGGGCAAAAATGGCAGATGGGCCCGCTCGTCTGCTTCGCATTTGTAGCCACCATCATCGCCTGGTGGTTGGCGTCGACGATCATTCCGAGCGTTCTTCTCAGCCTCCTCGTAGGCGTGGCGGTAGGCCTGTCCCCCTGCCTCTATCTATATGTGCTTCGTGAAGTGAGGTTCAGGCGTATTGAATCTCTGCTCCCAGAAGCCGTGGATCTTATGGCGAGGGGCCTACGGGCAGGCCACGGCGTAGGCGCAGTGCTGGAAATGGTGGGTAACGAGGTTGACGATCCTGTGGGATCGGAGTTCCGACTGATGACGGAGCAGCAGAATCTGGGCCTCCCCTTGCGGGAAGCCATTCTGAATATGCTTGATCGCGTGCCGCTCGATGATGTGCGTTTCCTGGCCACTGCGATCCTTCTGCAGAAGGAAACGGGTGGAAATCTCGCCTTAATCCTGGACAAGACTGCATCCGTGATGAGAGAGCGTTCCCGGTTGCGAGGCCAGCTCAGGATTTATACGGCCCAGGGCCGCATCACCGGCTGGATTTTGTGTTTCGTGCCTTTTGTCATGTTCGGCTTGATCAATATCACCAACAGAAATTACGAGAGAACCTTGTTCACCGACCCTCTGGGGTTGCACATGGTCTACGGAGGGCTGATTCTGATGGCCATCGGAGTTCTCATCATTCGCAAGATCGTCAGCATCAAGGTCTAAACACATGAGTCTGCCTCTAATGCTCGGGTTGTGTTTGTTTTTTGTTTTTGTAATTGTATTTTTCTTCATGATGCCAGCTTCCTCGGCCGAGGTCGCGCGGCTTGAAGAAGTAACGCAACAGGTGCGCCGCCCTCAAGTAGGAGGCAGGGCGGGAGAGCGGCCATCGCTTCTGAATGCGGATCTTCTGGCCAAACCGTTTACCCTTTTTAGAAAATTTTTCTCCTCGGAGCCCGATCCTCAAGTGGTGCGCCGGCTGATGCTGGCCGGCTATCGCAAGCCGGCTCACGCGGATATTTTCCTGGGGGCGCGGTTAGCCCTGCCCGCCTTGCTAGGAGTTTCTGTCGCACTTCTCATTCAATCCAACGTTTTCCTTTTTTTCCTAGTGGCGCTTGTGATAGGTTTCTTCGCACCTGATTTTTGGCTTTCGCATGCCATCACAAAGCGGCGGGAAAAAATCCGGCTGAGCCTACCCGATGGGTTGGACATGTTGGCGATTTCGATGGAAGCCGGGTTGGGTTTGGACCAAGCGATTGTTCGGATCGGCCAGGAATTTCGCGCGAGCCACCGCGAGCTAAGCGAAGAGTTTTTGCTGATCAACTTTGAACAGCGTGCCGGCGTTCAGCGAATTGCTGCTTGGAAGGGATTCGCCGACCGCGCGAATATCGAAAGCGTGCGATCCTTTGTGGCCATGCTCATTCAGACTGATCGTTTCGGAACACCGATTTCGAAGTCCCTGGGCAACTTTTCCGACGCGCTGCGACTTCAACGCAGGCAGACGGCGGAAGAAAAAGCCGCCAAGACCACCATCAAGCTTGTGCCGCCGCTGGTATTCTTCATTTTTCCCAGCGTTGGTGTGGTTACAATCGGACCTGCAATCATCATGGTCTCAAAAAGTCTTGCGCACCTGGTGCAGTAAGTAGTTGAAGTTGAGTCTAAATCTTGCTTCGAAGGGATGGTTATGGACAACGTTACGATGATTCGAGTGGTTTCAGGCATTCTCGCTGTGGTGGTGCTTGTCATTTTGATCTACAGAATGAAGAAAAAGGCTCCGAGATAAGTCTGTTCACTGAACACTAACCCGAGAAGAAACGACTATGCCTCTAATGCGCGCCCCCAGGTACGTCTTCATCTACAACCAGACGAAGGAGACTTTTCTCTCTTTTCGGGTTAAAGTGGCCGACTCTATTTTTAGCCGTTTGGCTGGGCTGTTGGGTAAAAGATCTCTTCACCCTGACAGCGGAGTGTGGATCGTACCCGCAAACGCAGTGCACACTATCGGAATGCTGTTTACCTTTGACCTTGTATTGATTGACAAGGACTTCACAGTCGTCGGATTGCGCGAACTGGTTCGGCCTTTCAAAATAACTCGGCCTAATTTTCGTGCGGAGAGCGTGATTGAGCTGCCGGCCCACACGATCTTCCGGAGCCGGACGGAAATTGGAGACAAGTTAATCATCGACCGCTATGAAGCGAAGCTCGAGCGCTCGGGGCCCGAAGAGGCGAAGGTTAAGCTCGGTCAGCCGACTTCTAACCTTCCGTCAATTGTTGATGTAACGGCTCGTCAACCAGATCTGGGCGATCGGCAAAGCGCATTTGAACTAGAACCTGAGATGCGCACGGCGACTTGTCAGACGAGTTCGAACCCGATGGCTGCTCGCAACACCAATTGATTTGCGTAGTTCACGGACACAGGCTTGCGTTTCAGTTTCGTGCGCTTGAGGAAGACTTTTATCGCCTCTGAACGTTTTGGCCCAATAGGGTAGTAAAGTGGCCAACACGGGCCATTCCCGTGAGAGCGGAAGAGCATTACCTTAGTTCCAGTTGCTGGACATCGCGACCGAAGAGTGAGAGGCGCACCTGCCGTCGGGGAGGTCAGTAGGCGCGTCTCCTCACTCTTTACGTAATTTTGAAAACTCTCTGGGCGCTGTCGGCATAACGATCCTCACGTTATCACCCGCACTGGATTGCCTTCCCACTTGCAGTGAACATTTAAGTGCTAGCTAACATTTTCGTTTAAACTTCTGCCACACCCTCCACATTGAGCGATGCCATAAAAAGCATGTACGCGACATCGTGATCAACCGACCTCGGCCACTGGCCGAGCATCGATTGCGCACTTCGCGTGGGTACTGATCTCGGCCTGTCCCTCAAACTACCCATTCCAAGGAACTCGCGTGAAATTGTTTGCACCATCGTGGAGATCCCGCGCTTCCAGGAGTATACGGCCGTTGCTTCGATGCTGGCCCAACATGGAGTGCGTTTCGTCGAGATGGCGGGGAACTCCGAGATCACTCTCTCCGTGCTGGCGCCGCAATCATGGCATTACGACGGTTCAGTGGCACGGCAACTCTTTTCCATGCCGGTCTTGACACGTCCCTATGGCAGTGCGTCGTGCTCACTTGTGGCGTTCCGTCGATCAATCCTTGAGGGCATACATTCTGACGGGGTGATGGTCGAGCATGTTTACGACTACTAACAGACAATAGGGCCATCTCTAAGATGGTCTTGTATTCGTGTTGTTACCCGGCGAGACTGTCTGCGAGATGGCCGGTCTAGGCGATGCGGCGCAGTTTCGTTACTCGGCCCGCCTCGACCCACTCCACCACAAAAATGTTTCCCTCATGATCAAAGCAGGCAGCATGGGGACAGACGAACCTGCCGGAAACAAATGTTCCGGGAGCTTGATTTCGGACTGTGCCCCAATCCCTATTCGAATATTCACCTTGGCCCAGACTTGCGACCACGTTGTTCTTGCGATCGAGAATGATCACCTTGCTCAATAGATCCGGCAGCACGACCTCCCCATTTCGTTCGTGCAGATTGCAGGGCATCTTCGACGTGCCCGAAATCGAGTCGACGTGTTTACCATCGAGCGTAAATCGTTGCAGGCGGCTATTGCCGCGGTCGGTCACCACCAATAACGGCGTGTCTCCACTCGTATCAACCCCGCGCGTATCAACCCACAGACCATGCGGACAATCAAGCTGGTCGTCGCCTTTCCCCAGCCCGCCGAACGTCCGAATAAACTCGGCCTTCTGGTTGTACTGATTGACGAAGCTCGATCCATATCCGTCTCCCACGAAAATGTCGCCATTCGGGGCGATAGCCACATTGGTTGGCCGGTACGCTGCTGGTGTTTTGTCTTTGGGCTTGTAGGCCTCCGATTCTGCCGGATAGCCGAGTGTAAATACTTCTTCTCCCTTCAAAGTTCGCTTGGTCACGATGCCATGTTCGAAATCGCAAAGATAGAGAAACTCTTCGCTTCCCTCTTTGCGGATGGTTAGACCGTGCGCTCCGCCTTTGAATTGCCGTCCCCAGGATCGGACGAACGTGCCTTTGCGATCGAAGACAACCATCGTGTCCAGGCTATCGCTGGTGGCATGCACCGTGTGGTGGACATAGATGTTGCATTGTGAGTCCTCGCATACACCATGGGTGTTGCCGTATTTGACGGTGCGCGGCAGCTCGCCCCAGTCATGAAGCGCTTCGTATTGATGCTCGCCTTGCCCGAGGATGGGCGCCTTAGTTCCGGCCTTGTCGGTCGTGCCCAGCATTGCGGGAGCATAGGCCGCGGCAGCGGCTGAGATCAGAAAACTGCGACGCGTGAGTTGCATGATCAGGTGCTCCTGATAGATCGATTCGGCCCTTACTTACGCGCGACCGCAGCTTTTTCGTCGACTAATTTTGGATCGGCGAACTGCAACCAGAACCCCATCATCTCTTCATCGCTGGGCTCGCCCCACCGAACGGCTTTCGAGGGATCGGGATTCTGGAAATTGTCCAACGAGTTGTCGAAGTATGCAGTGGTCACCAGCTTCGTTCCTTTGGGCAGCAGGAACTGGTGCTTCAGGAAATAAGTCTCCTGCCAACGGAAGTCATAGTGCGGCACATTCAGTATCACTTCATGATGGCCATCCGGATAGATGGCTTCGGTGGTCATGCTTTTTCCGCGAAAATGCATGTGCGCCGTATAGGCGAGCACGGTCACATCTTTCGGTAAGGTGTAACACGAGGTCACGCGGTGATTCGCATCGTTTGGCGGAATCAGGAAGAGATCATTCCAGATCTCGTACTGCGCAATCTCGTGCTTCACCGGTTCTTTGGCAAACACCAGGCCGATGCTGGTGCGATCTTTCACGTCCTCGCCAGTATGGTTGCTGTAGTGAACCTGAAACTGCAAATAGGAACCTGCCGGAATTCTCAGGGCGTAGCCTGAAGGGCGAGTCTCCGCCAAATGCCCCGGCAGGTAAATCCCTGGCACGATGTTTAAATACCCAGACCCCTTGCCCGGAACACCTCCGCCATCTGGAGACGAGCATCCATCGTCCACCACGGGTGCCTCCGGTCTCATGTGTAATACCTTGCCGGTGCGGTAATGATATTTGTCTACTCCGGCGTCGGCCTTGCCATGTTCTTCCACTTCCTTCGCCACTTTGTCCGCTGCGATTACGGAGACGGTGGCATGATGCACCACGCGCCGGTTTCCAGGAAGCACCTCGGCGGCCTGGATCCATTTGTCCTCAGTGAAGTTGGTCGGAACATAAATATATTCGTATTCGTCCTGACTACCGCCGCTCACCGTAAACTCGGGAATCGTCAGCACCACGTCAGGCTTGACGTGCCAGCCTGCGGGGAACGCGGGAGCCGGAAGCAGATCTTTCGCATCGCCTTCTTTAGAACCGGTTCGAACCCACGCGTCGATGGTCCGAATCTCCTCGTCAGTTAGCCGCGGATCGTTGATGAATTCGCCGACCTTGGGATCAGCGTGCCAAGGCGGCATCTTGCGTTGCATGACCGCTTCGCGAATCGCTGGGGCCCAAAGACGAGTCTCCTTATAGGTCATCAGCGACATGGGAGCGATATCGTTCGGACGATGGCATTTAACGCAGTTGTTGAACAGGATCGGGGCCACATCCCGGTTGTAGGTGACTTCCTTCGGAGAACTCGGGCTTTCCTGGCCGGATCCAAAGACCACACCGCAAAACGCTACTGCAACCAAGACGAAGACGATTCTGCGCGAAACCATTTGTCCTCCCAGCCGAAGGCGCCATTCTAGAACCCAAGCCTTCCAGAGCACAAGGATGTAGCCATGGGGATGTAGCCGTTGGGTTACTGCAGAGGACTGTGGCACAGAAGTTGGAAGGCGTTTCTTTGTTCCCAGTACCACCATGGCTAAGAAGAAAATTGATCCACTCAACAAAAAGCAGTACGGCGCTGGTAACGGCCATACTCACAGTCTCTGACGTTGCAGCTGCTGCGAGCACCGTGGTCGGCGCTTCTGATCGTCCAACAGACTTCCATGTGTGCAGTAGTGGGAGAAAGTGTTTGGTTGGCTCCCTTAAGCTAAACGATGGAGACGGCACGACCCTGCGAATCAGCTCCGAATGACGGCTCGAAGGCAGGATTCGGTCGATGTTAGCGCTTGTGGTGTACCTTCCCTCACCCGAAGGTATCTAATCTGCCCCCTTTGCCGTCTCCTTTCCGTCGAACCCGTCTGGCCGCCCCTCGTCTACATGCGTTGACAGTCCAAGCCCACCAGTGACACTTTTTGGATACACTTCTGCATTTGGCGGGAGTCCTGCGCCGCATCTGCTTCCGTTAGTTCTAGGCCGTCCCCATAAAATTGTGAGGCAGTCACGCTCATTCTCACCAGGCTGGAAGAGTTTAAGTCCCGCATCTTCTGACAGTTGCGACAATCGTCCCTCGATGCGCCGATGATCGCTGAGCCCAGGCTTCTTTTTCTCAAATCAAGGTGGCGAACGGCAACCTCAAACACTTCCCGCGAAGCGGACGGCCACTCAAGTGCTTATTTCCAGGCAGGGTTAAAACTGCCTCGCGCCGCCCCCCGGCGGGAGGTAAGTAAGTAAGGTAACGAGGCACTCGCGTGTTTTGTTACTTGGGTAATGGCCGGTCCCCAACTTTAGTCCACTGGCCAGCGAATCGAAAAAGGCCGCCGTAAGTCACAGGGCGGAGCTATGCCAGTCGTACAGAGCATCGCGTTTGGAACCGATCTTTGTTTTAAAAGCAAGACCCGCCACACAAGCTGCAATCCGACGTCTCGCAAGTTCCAGTTTGGTCGCCCTTCCCTCAAAGTTTCCCGGTGAGCTCGCTAACGCGAGCCGCCGTTCTGTTTAGAAGAAAAAGAGGTATTCACGCCATGACCATTAGAATCTCGACCATCCCCGACGTGAAGCCGACAATTCGACAGTGTCGAATAATCAGGATCGTTCTTCTGATGTTGGCGGTAGGACTCACCGTGGCCAATGCCCGCCGCGTGGAGGCCCAGGCTCCTGCTCAGGGCTCTAGTTCTAATGCTGCGGTTTCGTCGACGTCAGCCGCTCCAAACCTTCCGGAAATCACGGCCGAATATCGGATCAATCCGGAAGATGTGTTGGATCTGTACGTCTTCGACGTACCGGAACTCTCGCGTGAATACACCGTAAGCTCCGCCGGCAACGTGACCGTACCATTGCTGCCCAAGCCGGTGCAGGCTGCTGGCCTGAGTCCCGATCAGTTCGCTCGCGCGCTTGAGCAGAGTTTCCGCGAAGCGGGTTCGCTGAGTCGCCCACAAATCACCGTGACCGTCAAACAATCGCGACGAAGCATGGTAGCCGTAAACGGCGCAGTAAGGGCACCGCAGGCTGTTGCCGTGAGTGGGCGAACCCAGCTGTTATCTGTTCTTTCGCAATGTGGTGGGCTGGGCGACGACCACGGAAGTATTGTGACGATTTCACGAGGAGCATTGGCGCTGCACGAACTCGAGGCAGAGGGCCGACCCGGGGATCCAACGGTGACGGTCGAGTTGAAAAGACTCATGGATGCAAGCGATCCGACGTCCCAATTCTCCGTATGGCCAGGCGACCGCGTCTCGGTTGAGCATGCCGGTATCTTCTATGTCCTCGGTGAGGTTGGCAAACCTGGCAGCTACAACCTGAAAAGCGCCCAGGAACAGGTGACGATTCTAGAGGCCTTGGCCATCGCCGGAGACGTGACGTTTGTCGCTAAGAAATCGAAAGCCGTGATCATCCGAAAAGACTCATCGGACCCGAGCGGACGCAAAGAGATAGCTCTCAACCTTACGAACATTCTGAGCGGACGTGCCCCCGATCAAATGTTGCAAAGTAATGACGTGTTGTATGTTCCCGCGAGCAGCGGAAGGCGCGCGGTACGCACACTCTCTAACGTGCCCGGTGCGGTTGCTGCTGCGGCAGCCTACAGTCGATTCTAGCGTCGGCGATTTTGCGCATGCAGCGCCAACCAATCATAAATCTCCCCGCAAGCTGAGCTTGGAAACTAGAGGTTAATCATGGCAGAGAATGAATTGACTCATCGGCAGGAAATGGCACGCCTTGCGGCCGGTCCATTTAGTCCGCTTCCTTCTCGGACGGATCCCCGGTCTTTTTCGGTGCTCGATGGTGATGTTTCCGTCGACGCCTTTGGCCAGTTGCGCGCGACCTGGGACATTCTGGTCAAGCATCAGTGGGTGATCTTGGCCACCGCCGCCGTTCTCACGGCGTTGGTGGCGGTGTACTCGTTCAAAGTCAAACCTGTCTACCAGGCTACGGGTCGCCTTGACATCGAGGCCGAGTTGCCTCTCTTGCAATCCCTGAATGAGCTTTTCCGCACCGGCGAAGCCGACGATTCATTCTTAGCCACCGAAGTGAGCATCTTGCAGAGCGATAACCTGATTTGGCAAACGATTCAAGAATTAGGCCTGGGCGCAACGGAAAGATCGGCGGCAACAATCTCGCCAGCCGCCAAAAATGCGCTCATTGCCGGCTTCAGAGGCAGGCTTAAAGTCGAGCGGACAAAAGATACCCACATGGTGCTTGTGAGCTATGAGAGCACAGACGCTCGAAGAACCGCGCTCGTGGTCAACACTTTGATTAAAAATTTTGTCGAGAATAACTTTCAGACAAAATATAACGCCACGCGTCAGGCTACGGGATGGATGGAAGGCCAGCTTGATGAGTTGAAAGTGAAAGTGGAAAAGGCTCAGCAGGCCATGGTGAACTACGAACGAGCAAACAATATCGCCAACCTCGGAGAGAAACAGACCGTCGCGGAATCCAGGTTCGAGGATCTGAGCAAAGAATTCAACCAGGCGCAGAGCGATCGCTTGACCAAGGAATCCTTGTACAGAATGGTGGCCACCAACGACGGCCAGGTTGGGTTTCTCACAACGGGCAATGGACTTTTGGCAAACCTGGAAGCCAAGGAAGTAGATCTGAAAGAACAGTACTCCGAGGCCCTGGCTCAATATGGGCCGACCTACCCGAAAGCGCTAAGGTTGCAGGATCAGATAAAGGATGTCGATGTCCTCATCGTGCGAGAACGGAAGCGCATGGTGGAGAATATCCGGAACGAATACCTGGCGGCCGCACAGCGCCAACAGTTTCTTGCCGCGGCGCTGGCAGGTCAAAAGAAAGAAGTGGATAAGGGCAGCCAGTTCTTGATCGAATACAATCTCTTGAAGCGCGAGCTCGATTCGAATCAAACGCTTTACGACGGCTTGCTGCAGCGTTTGAAAGACGCCACAGTTACGGCGGGCTTAAGAGCAACCAACATCCATACCATCGACGAAGCTGCGATCCCTTCTTATCCTGTGCGTCCGAACAAGTTGCGGAACATTGAATTCGCCTTGGCGGCGGGCCTCGCGTTGGGTATCGCGCTGGCTTTCACGCAGGAGGCCCTGGACAATTCCATCAAGAACGCGCAGGAAATGGAAAAGCTTACTGGTCTGCCTACTCTGGCAATTATTCCCATGGGGACCTCCTCCCTGGTTATGCGGTCCGGCTTTCTATCAGGGAATGGTTCGGACGGCCATTCGTTGCCCACGAACGTCGAGCTGGCCGTTCTACAGAAGCCTGGGGCGGCCATTTCCGAAGCATACCGTGCGCTTCGCACTTCGGTTCTCCTTTCCATGGCCGAACAGGCCCCCAAAGTTCTGCTTGTGACCAGTTCTCAACCGAGCGAAGGAAAGACCTCGACGTCGCTGAACCTCGCGGCGACCTTAGCTCAGAAAGGCAGTCGCGTTCTGCTAGTCGATGCTGACATGCGAAGGCCGGGACTATCGAAAGCGTTGAATACCCCGACCGGCAGCGGCTTGTCCGGCGTCCTGACGGGTGCTCACGAATATGATGAAACCCTATTGAAACGAGTGCCCGGCTTGGACACTCTTTACTTGCTTTCCTCGGGGCCAAGGGCACCCAACCCAGCCGAACTTCTTTGTTCTATAAAGATGGAAAAGTTGGTGCAGATCTTGCGCCAGAAATTTGATCATGTCATCATCGATTCTCCACCGATCCTACCGATCACCGATGCCACGATCATCTCAACGTTAGTCGATGGGGTCATCATGGTGGTGGAGTCGGATAAGACGTCGCGAGCTGCGCTCAATCGAGCGTGTC
Organism: Candidatus Sulfotelmatobacter sp.; assembly: GCA_049515395.1. Taxonomy (GTDB): domain Bacteria; phylum Acidobacteriota; class Terriglobia; order Terriglobales; family Acidobacteriaceae; genus Sulfotelmatobacter. The sequence goes on from JBEKUD010000102.1 coordinate 13,342, forward strand.
GCGTCATGGAGCACTCCGGCGGCCGGATACTCGGAACCGTCTTCAACAAGGTCGACACCAGACGGGACGGCTATTATGGCTACCGTTACTATCATGGCTATTACACGCGATCCGCAAGCTACTACCATGAGGATCACGATGACGACGGCACGGCTGCGTAGTGTGTGAAAGATGTCGAGCGGGTTGTCGAAACAGGCGAGGATTGTTTTTCCAGTGTTCTTATCTCTGCCTGATTTCGATTTTGCCCTCCCCCCAATAGCTCCTAGCGGTTCCGGAACCACGATGACCCTATCCGTCATAATGCCGATCTACAACGAGCGCCGAACGCTGCGCCCTGTCGTGGAACGCGTTTTGGCGGTTCCCCTGCCGCTTGAACTAATCTGCGTCGATGACGGCTCAATCGACGGCTCCCGCGACATTCTTGCCGAGTTGCAGCGACAGCACGAGAACGTACGTGTCTTCTTGCAACCGCGCAACATGGGTAAGGGAGCGGCTCTCCGGCGCGGCATTCAGGAAGCTACCGGAGATTTCGTCGTCATCCAGGACGCCGATCTTGAGTACGATCCGTCGGAGTACCCCAATCTGCTCGAGCCCTTGATCCAGGGGAAAGCGGATGTGGTCTATGGGTCGCGCTTTCTTGGCGCGGGCCCGCATCGCGTGCTTTATTTCTGGCACTCGGTGGGAAATTGGCTGCTGACGCTGCTCTCGAATTGCCTTACCAACATCAACCTCAGCGATATGGAGACGTGCTACAAAGCCTTCCGCCGCGAGGTGATTCAGTCCATTCCCATCGAGGAAGACCGCTTCGGTTTTGAGCCGGAGATCACGGTAAAGGTCGCTAAGCGCCGGCTGCGGATTTATGAGGTCGGCATTGGCTATTGGGGCCGCACCTACGAAGAAGGCAAGAAGATCGGCTGGAAAGACGGCGTACGCGCCTTCTGCTGCCTCTTCAAATACACGATCAGAGAGCCCGCGGTGCCGCGGCAACGCTTACGCGGGTCTGAGCTCGCTCAGGTTCCGGCCTATCAAGCACAGAATTCTCGCGCCGGCGTTGGCGAGATTGCTCCACAGAATGAACCTTCACGAGTCGCTTGACAGCACTCGCGACCGGTTAACCTTTTTTGACTCCCCACCCGCCTCCCTTAAAGACGCTCACCCCTAAGCGCCTTGCACCAAAGATCTAAGAGCCTTAAGAACGACTACTTCGCCTTACCCAGGAGACCCTATGACTTCATTGATTACAGGCGGCGCCGGATTTATCGGTTCACATTTGGCGGAAGCTCTGGTTGCTCGAGGACAGCAAGTCATCCTGATGGATGATTTGAGCACGGGATCGGTCGAAAATATCCGTCACCTGCGGGCCAACCCGAATGTTCACTGTTTCTTCGAGAGCGTGATGGACCGCGGTCTTCTGGCCGAGCTGGTCGACGAATCGGATGTCATCTTTCATATGGCCGCCGCCGTCGGAGTGCGGCGCATCATTGAAAGTCCGGTGCGGACCATCGAGACCAACGTGAAAGGCACCGAAATGGTCCTGGAAGCCGCCGCCAAGAAGAAGAAGTTGGTGTTCATCGCCTCCACGTCCGAAGTCTACGGCAAGAATGACAAGGTGCCATTCTGCGAAGATAACGACATCGTCCTCGGGCCGACCTCGAAGTCACGATGGTCTTATGCGACCTCTAAGGCGCTCGATGAATTTCTCGCGCTAGCTTACTGGAAAGAAAAGAAGTTGCCCATCGTGATTGCGCGCTTTTTCAACACGGTTGGCCCCCGGCAGACGGGCCGTTATGGAATGGTGTTGCCGACTTTCGTGTCGCAAGCTTTAGCGATGGAGCCTTTGACAGTGTTTGGCAATGGTAAGCAGCGCCGCTGCTTCGGTTACGTCGGCGATGTCGTGGAAGCGATGTTAAGGCTGGTGGCTACTGATGGCGCCGTCGGTGAAGTCGTAAATATAGGCAATGACCAGGAAGTCACGATCAAGGCCTTGGCTTCGCTGATCAAGGAGCGAACCGCCAGCTCCTCACAGCTGCAATTTATTCCCTATGAACAAGCCTATGAACCGGGCTTTGAGGACATGGAACGGCGCGTTCCGTCCCTCGAGAAGTTGGTTCGCCTGACAGGCTTCCGCCCAACTACGCCTCTGGCCGAAATCGTCGACAAGGTGACCACTCACTTTCTGGACAGCAAACGAACAAAACCAGTCGGAACGCTTCTCGACGCAGCCTAAATCCTAATCGAGTGACTATGAGTACCTCCACCCAGCGTCAGGCAAGTGTTGCCCCCGGACTCAGCTTTGCTGCGCATCGGGAGAGATCGTTTGGCTCACGACCATCAATTCTCCGCCATCGCCACACCGGAATTCTCGTATTGCTTTTCTTGCTGTCTCTCCCTTTGGTCAACCCATGGGTAAGGGGAGACGGCGTTGGGTACTACGCCTATATCCGTTCGATGTTGGTCGAGCACAAGCTTGACTTCCAGAATGATTGGCGCGATGCCAATCTGAGTTTCACCGTCGGCAAGGTCCATCAAGATGGCGAGGTTGATGCAACACAGTTCACCAGCACCGGGCATCTGAACAATCACTTCTCGGTTGGTCCTTCCATTCTGTGGGCGCCCTTCCTGGTTCCGCTGCATTTAGGAATGTTGGCGCTGCAGAAGCTTGGCTTCAATGTGCGGCCGGATGGATTTTCCCGACCTTACATCGTGACGATGGCGTTGGCCACCGCGCTATACGGTTTTCTAGGGGTATGGCTGTCATTTCGTCTGGCCTGTCGTTACGTTGAAGAGCGATGGGCACTACTTGCGACCCTGGGCATCTGGTTCGCCAGTTCCCTTCCCGTATACATGTATTTCAATCCGTCGTGGTCGCATGCGCAGTCGGTGTTCATGGTCGCCGTTTTTCTCTGGTACTGGCATGAGACGCGGCCGGAACGCACGTTGCAGCAATGGGTCATCTTAGGCTTGATCTCCGGCCTGATGCTGGACGTTTACTACGCGAATATCGCCATCCTCGTGGTGGCTCTCGCCGAATCCATCAGACAGTATTGGCAAAATTGGCGTCAGCCGCAACATGACTGGCGGTCGACTCGCCGGCTCTTTGTGGCGAACCTCGCGTATTGCGTCGCCATTGTCATCGCGTTTTTGCCTACGCTGATTACGCGACAGATTATCTACGGACGCCCGCTCGACTTTGGCTATGGTGGCACGGAAGTCTGGAAATGGTACGCGCCGCACTTGAGCAGCGTTCTGTTCTCTTCCGATCACGGGCTTTTGGCATGGACTCCAATCCTGATTCCTGCGGCGGCCGGTCTCGTCCTGTTTCTCAAGCGTGAGCAAAAGTTCGCGACTTACCTGATCGCGGCGGTCTTAGCTCTCTATTATCTGATCGCGATCGACCCGTGCTGGGATGGCCTTTCATCCTTCGGCAACCGGAAATTTATTTCGCTCTTGCCCTTGTTTGTCATCGGACTTGCGGTGGCATTGAGCGAGTTTGCCGGCTGGCTGAAGGAGAACAAACGGCCGATGGCGATCGCAGCGTCGGTGGTCGCTGTTTTCGTTATCTGGAATCTCGCCTTCATCTTTCAATGGGGTACACACCTCGTTCCTGCGCGGGGACCGATCTCGTGGAAGCAGATGGCTTACAACCAGATCGCGGTCGCGCCGAAGCGCGCTGTGACGGACGTTAAAGCCTATCTCGAAAATCGCCGGGGCATGATGAAGCAGATCGAAGTGGAGGATCTCGAACAGCAGAAAGAGCAGACGAAGGCGGGTACCACCGGGACTGGTGTCGGGAAATGAGCGCTACCCCCACAGTATTATCGCAGCCCGCGCAGCCTACGCTGCGCATCGAGGCGCCCCGCGGCTGGATCCATGTTGACTTGAAAGAACTCTGGGATGCTCGCGAGCTGCTTTATTTTTTCGTTTGGCGCGACGTAAAGATCCGCTACAAGCAGACGGCCATCGGTGCCGCCTGGGCGGTGCTGCAGCCGCTCATGACCATGCTGGTCTTCAGCCTATTCTTCGGAAAGCTGGCGAAGATTCCCTCGCATGGATTGCCTTACCCGATCTTTTATTACAGCGCGCTGCTTCCCTGGATGTACTTTTCGGGGGCGCTGCAGAATGCCACCAACGTCGTCGTGGAGCAGCAGCGGGTGATCACCAAGGTTTATTTCCCGCGGCTAGTGCTGCCTTTGTCCGCCGTGGTCGCTGGGTTACTCGACTTCGCCATTGCATTTGGCGCCTTCCTGGTGATGATGCTTTACTACCGCATCGTCCCAGGACCGGCCATTCTGCTTTTCCCATTATTTCTTTTGCTGGCTGTCCTCACCGCGCTGGGAGCTGGCCTATGGCTTTCCGCATTGAACGCCATTTACCGCGACGTACGCTACGTGGTTCCCTTCCTGGTGCAATTCTGGATGTTCGCCTCGCCCGTCGCTTATCCCAGCAGTCTGGTCCCTGAGCACTGGCGCTGGGTCTACGGACTGAATCCGATGGCGGGTGTGATCGAAGGATTTCGCTGGTCGCTCACCGGACAGGGACAGCCGCCTAACATTCTGCTCGCGGTTTCGAGCACCATGGTGCTGTTGCTGGTTACGGGTGGCACCGCTTACTTCACAAGGATGGAAGGAACCATCGCCGACGTTGTGTAAGCAGCTATATAAATTATGAGCGACGTAGTCATTCATGTTGAGAACCTGGGAAAGCGTTACCGCATTGGCGAGCGCGAGCGCTATCTGGCTCTGCGCGATGTTCTGACTCGCGCGATCACCACCCCAGCGCGCCTTTTCGGGCCGTGGAAGTCAGCTTCCTCCAATGGAAATGGCAACGGCGATCATTCGCACATCTGGGCGTTGAAAGATGTCTCGTTCGACATCTGCCAGGGCGAAGTGGTGGGCATCGTCGGGCGCAACGGCGCGGGCAAGAGCACTCTGCTCAAAATTCTCGCTCGCGTAGCCAAGCCCACCCGCGGCTTCGCCGAAATTCGCGGGCGAATGGGCACTCTGCTGGAAGTGGGTACCGGCTTTCACCCCGAACTCAGCGGCCGCGAAAACGTCTTTCTCAGCGGAGCGATCCTGGGCATGAGCAAGCACGAGATTCGCCGCAAGTTTGACGAGATCGTCGACTTCGCCGAAGTCGAAAAGTTTATCGATACGCCGCTCAAGCACTACAGCACAGGAAT
>JBEKUD010000103.1:0-18457 GCA_049515395.1 Candidatus Sulfotelmatobacter sp.
ATAGGTTGATGGTGTCGGCGCCCGGTGTGATCCAAGGAGTTCCCCCGCCACCACGGGATGGGGAAGCGGGCGCAGTAGTGATTGGGCTCTCGTCTCTCAGGATCATCGATAGCGGGGAGCCGAACTCGACGGAAAAACGGCATGTGCCGTACCGCGTGCTCCCTGCCCGGAGTGCTCCGTCACAGGGCGTGAGCATTGCTCTTACCCCCGATGCCCCTGAAGAAGTCGCGCACGGTGCCTTCGACTTGCGGCTGCATTGCGTCTGGAGTTTCGGGGGGTGCCGTCGTTGGAATCAACTTCTGCCGGCGGTGCAACCACTCCTTCGCCGGTGAATGCCGCCAAATCAGTTTTCAAACATAGACCCGTCAATGAGTCTTCCCCAAGTCTGATTACCGAAGAGATTGGCCCCGCGGGCCACGACCGGTGTCCAATAAGTCTATGGGACTATTCTCATCACGCCGACCAGGTCTCGGATTGAAGGTCCTAGCGTTCTCGCTTCTACTCTGCATTGGCGTTGGGCTCGGCTGGATGCTATGGGGGCGATTCGCCCTTCACAAAATCACGGATCAGGAACTGCTACGGGAAGCAGTTGCGGAGTGGAAGAAAGCCGGACAACCCGGCTATGGGCCTAACTATCAGATCTTCGAACAACAGGCAGCACAGGGTTACTACGACGATGCGGCGGCCACAGCGCGTTTGTCAAGGCGCGCTGAAGATGTGCGGTGGTCGATTGTGGAATTGGCGAAGATCCGAGCTGAAAATGGGGACATTCAAGGCGCGAAAAGCTCCGTTAGTAGTTCTACCGAATCGGACGCGAGAGCTGAGGCTACCAAGGTGATTGCTTTAATCCAGGCTCACCGGGGCGACTTGTCGGGGGCTCTCGAAACAATCGCGCCCTTGGGTCAATCGGATGAGGTCTATTTGGCGTTTGGGCAATGTCAGATTGAAAGGGGCGACTTTGAGGGAACGCTGAATACTGCTGAGCGAACTAAGTCAGGCTATCAATTGTATTACGACATCGGCGATGCCCTTCGCCTTCGCGGCGAGCAAAGCCGTGCCCGTACCCTCGCCGCCCACATGAAGAATCGTAAACATGCCGCTCTGTTTTTGGAGTGTGCGCGATTCACGCTTTGGCCCGACGGAGAGGTCAGGACGATCCAGCCAGGCCCCTGTGATTATTCGTGGATGTATGCCACGGAGGGGAAGTTCGCAGAAGCTGACGCCGTCATTCAAAAAAATAAGTGTTCGAATGTGTCTTTTGTCGCTGCCCGTCAGTACGCCGTTGACCCATCCGGCGCAGAGCAACTGCTCCGTGCAAATGCAGACAAAAAAGATTTGGCCCGCGGGCTGGGCGAGTTCGTAAAGGCTGCAGCGGAGAAGGGCAATATAGCCGAAGCTCTACGATTTCTCGGTGCCGTCCAGAGCCTCGGTGGACCTGATGGCGTAAGTTCCGAGGTCCACGAGATTGCGCGGGCCTGGACCATTAGAGACGGCCCTAAAGCGGTACTCAAATGGGCGCGCTCCAGACCGACAACCGAACAGCGAACCTGGGCTCTGATAGGTATGGCGGAAGCACTTGGGCATGCGACGCCGCGGAGATATTGCTTGTGATCTACAAGGCTGGATTGTTCAGATCACGCATGGGATCTAATGCCGGAATCCTATTGTTGCTGGCGGGTCTCGCGATCAACCGCAGTACCCTCGCGGCGCAGCAGACTTCACCCTCCGACTCGCGGTCAAATGGCGAAATTGTGATGATTAGCCCGTTCAACCTGACCTACCCTCCCCTGGCGCGGCAAGCAAACATCACCGGTGATGTTGAACTGAAACTCGAAATCCGTAAGGACGGCAGTATTCAGTCGGCATCGGTTGTGAGTGGTCACCCGATGCTCACCCAGGCTGCATTGAGCAGCGCCCAAAGATCGCAATTCGATTGTCGGGGATGCGGGGACGCTGTAACGGTTGCATTGTTTACTTATTCCTTCGACATCGCAGCCAGCCCCGGCTGGCCCTGCCCCGAAACAGATGGGACGCGTGCGACTCAATCTGGAAGCCACATCACTGTCACTGCGGAACCTGCTCTCGTTCATCCGTATTTCGCATACACGTCGGCCCGATCTGCAAAGTGCCTCTATCTCTGGGCGTGTGGCCGTCGTTGGGGTGGAGAGGATTACTACTTTTATCCAACTCGTTCTGCGAAGTGTCTGGGCCTGTGGAACTGTGGCCATCAACTCCGTGAACCATTCGCTACCTGCAATGCGCTGAATCGTAAACTTTCTTACTAATGGGTCATCACGCGCCTCTCTGACGCTTCCGCCAGCGCAAGTGTTGTAAATGCAAACTGCGCCTATCCTCGTGGCATTCAAAACCTGCACCGCGTTGCTGGCCTTCGTCTTCGCTTATGTTGCGAGATCTGATGCACTTCGCACATTGGCGGGGCAGGCGCATACGGCAGACACATAACCGGGAACGCAACATAAACGGTTTATGTTCTTAGAAACATAAAGCGTGAATGTCAGTATTCCGCTTCCCTGCCTGCACTTCGATCTCTTGGCACACCGTCGCTGACTAGCCACGAACCGTGGCTAACCGGTTCCATGCATGCTTGTTTCTGGGCGCACATTTTGATATGCTCCCACCCCGAACTCGGTCGCCGAGCGTCGAGTGAACCAAATCTAGCCATCTTGACTGCTGACATCACAATTTAGCAGGCACTAAATTTTAACGACATTGCTGCAAGAAAGAATCGAGCCTTCCCCCATCAGCTGAAAGTGAGTACAGCGCGGACCACCACTGGTTCTCACTGCCTGACACGGTTCTGACTTCATTCGTCGGGACTGAAGTCAGCCGGCGGGTTTCCCTTTCAGGGTGCCGCTAGTCGTTCCCCCTAAAGTCCGTCCGGGAATTCAGCTCGAATATTCCATCGCCAGCTATAGCTAGCAACCTGCTTATTTAAAACCACAGGTTCGTGACTCACCTCTGACAAGTTACTCAAGTTACCAGCCTGGTTACATAAGTCCAATATTTCCGCGGTACCAAAAGACACGGCGCGGGCATTGGACTTTAGTACTTTGACGCTACCAGATCCCTTTCCTAACATGAACAGTATCAGCCTCCGGACCGTTACACGCTTTCGATAAGGGTGGCTGTGTAGAAATCTGGGGCCGAGCTTGGCTAAGTCACTAGACGAAACGTATCCCTCCCCGAACCGACATCAGCCTATTATGTCATCTCACAAAAACAACGGGTTCTCTCTGCTCGAGATGATCATTACCATCAGCATCATCATGATCCTATGTGGCGTCACTTTTATTGGGATGCAGCCCCTCCTGAAACAGGGTCACGTTGACTCAGCCTATTCGACCACGTTGATGGCGCTGCGCAATACCCGCAATCTTGCCATCACCCAGAGTCACGAGTATTACGTCAATTTCAATCCAAGTGGTTTTCCGGCGGGCACGATTCAGGTACAGTATCAGCCGCCCGCGGTTGGAGTCGCAGCGGCCCCGCCGCTTCAGCAAGTGATCACTTACTCCATCCCCTCGGATGTAAGTTTCGCGGTGCAGACGACGGGATTTCCCACGGCCAGCACGCCGGACGGGTTCGGCGCCGGCGTCAACCCCATTGACTTTGGCCAGGCTCTTGCCGGTGAGCCCCTGAATTATGTCGTCTTCATGCCCGATGGTTCCTCGCAAGACAACTTAGGCAACTTCAATAGCGGCGTGGTCTATCTCACACGCCCCTCCGACACCGTCAATCTCAATAATTCCCGCGCGATCACAGTTTGGGGAGCGACGGGAAGAATCCGCGGATGGCGCTTGGTTAAGCTGTCTGGGACCTGGACTTGGACACAACAATGACACACAAAAGGAAATTCGCGAGGATGCGTGGTGGGGAAGGCGGCTTCTCTCTGCTTGAAGTCATGATCGCCATCGTGGTCATGACCACTGGGCTGCTTGCTGTCATCGCGAGCTTTGCAACCGCGGTAGTCTCGACTGCCTCGGCACAGGAAGACCTTATTGCCCGTCACAAGGCGCTCGATGCCATGGAGAGCATCTATACGGCCCGCAACAGCCAGCAGCAGCCTTTCGCGGCGATTAACAACGTCGCCAACGGCGGCATCTTTTTAAGCGGCCCCCAGCCCCTCTATTGCGCTGGAGCAGATGGCATCGTGGGCACGGTAGACGATGTGACCGGTCCCTGCACCGCCGCAGACACAGGAGCCGCTTGTCCCGGCAATATCGAGTGTCTCGTGCTGCCCGGCCCCGATGGGATTCTGGGCACTGCCGACGACGTTACGCAGAGCCTCAGCAACTTCACCCGTACCATCACCTTCAATCAGGTGTACCTAGCAAGTGGCGCAGTCAATAGCAATCTGATCGCCGTCACGGTTGCTGTGACGTACCAGAAACCTGGTTGGCCCGCCCGCACGTATTCAGTAAACGGGCTCGTTTCCAGCTACCACTAATCCCGATGAAAAACATAAACATGCGTCAAACAAATTCACAACGCGGATTCAGTCTCCTGGAATTGATGATCGCCTCTGCCATCGGCGTAATGCTCATTCTGGCGATGACCAGCCTGTTTCGCGCCGGCATGAACGCCACCTTCACGGTGACGCAGCGTGCGGAGACTCAGCAAAACATGCGTGCCGCCATCGAGATCATGACGAAAGACATCAGCATGGCAGGAGCGGGGTTGCCCTCAGGCGGATTGCAGCTATCCACGACCGGCGGAGCCACCAAGGTGGCGTGTAACCAGACCCCAACGTGCTACGTTCCTTCTGATGTTTATCCGAGTAGCAGCTCCGGCACAATCAATTACATGACTGGCATTCTGCCGGGCTACGGCAATGGCGTGCAGAGCGCCAGCACCATCACCGCCGCTCCCCACGCAACCAACGATAGCATCACGTCAATTTATTGTGATTACAACTTTCCGCTGAATAATTTTTCATTCACGTTCCCGGTCAACGGATACGCGGCCACGGTGGCGCCAGCCGCGGTCATCACCACTGGTCTGCCCACGAATATTACGGCTCCCGGCGGACTGAACGTCGGCGACCTCCTGTTCTTCCAGGTCACCACACCGGGCCAGGGTACGGCCAGCGGCAACCAAGGTACGAGCTCGGCTCAAACCGCAGCCGTGGTCGCCGAAATAACGGGCATCCCCAATTCAACTTCAATCAACTTTGCGGCCGGCGATGCTCTCAACTTCAATCAAACGGGCCCCAACAGCTTGTACAACACCGTTGCCACGCTAGGGGCCGCGCTGGGCGGGGGCAATACCGTGACTGTGTGCCGGCTGAACGCCGTCACCTACTTCTTGCAAGTTCCTACGGGTGGAGGAACCGTTCAAACTCCGCGCCTGATGCGCCAGGTGAATGGCCTCAATGCCGTTCCCGTGGCCGATAACATCATCAATCTGCAATTCAGCTATGACGTCATTAGTTCCACGGGTGGCCTGCTGAATGCAAATCTAGCCAATCCGACCGCTGCAGCGGGCGATTCCCCCGCCCTCATTCAGAAGATCAACCTTTGGGTGATGGGACAAAGTTTGGTCTCGAGCGGAAATAAGTATCAAAGCATGTATTTGGCGAGTTCCGTTAGCGCTCGCAACATGAGTTTCTGCAATTCTTATAACTACACCAGCACGGTATGCCAGTGATTCGCCTGGTTAAGTTTTGCTGTTTGAGGTTGGAGGGGGAAAGCATGGGGAAACGAACACGAGACTCGCGCGGCTTCACGCTGATCGCGGCGCTTTTGTTGACGCTGTTATTGTCGGCTTTGGCCATTGGCCTTATGTTCATGGTCAACAATGAACAGCGCATGGGCGGGAATGACCTGGAAGGAAACATCGCCTACTACGGCGCGGAATCCGGCATGGAGAACCTGACCGCCCAACTCTCTCAGCTGTACCAATCGTCGCAGACACCGAATGCAACCGCCGTCAACGCTCTGACCGCCGCTGCCAATTATCCGACTGCGGTTACCGGCTCGAACATCACCAACATGAATTATGTGGAGACCATCTCCTGGCCACTTTCCGACGCCGCCGGCAATCCGAAAGGAAATTGGGACATCGTCGGCGCCGGTCCGGATCAGGGAATGGTGGCGTCTCTCATTAATTTCAATCTGCAGGTCACCGCCACCCGAGCCACATCTGGGGGCGAGGTCACAAGCAACAGTTCGGTTACGCCCACCGGCGCTTCCGTCAACTTGACTCGCACTGTGGAAGTTGCCCTGCTTCCCGCCTTCGAGTTCGGAGTGTTTTGTGACGGCGATTGCGACTACTTTGCCGGTCCGAACTTTAACTTCGGCGGTCGCGTTCACACCAACGGCAACCTGTTCCTGGCCTCCGGCGGAAGTAATCTGACCTTCACCGATAAGATCGCAGCCGTAGGCCAAGTCGTTCTGGACCAGCTTGAAAATGGCTGGCCTACCTCCAACCAGTATCAAGGTGCGGTGTGGGTGCCGAACGCCAGCGGTGGGTGTCCCGCCGCTCCAACGCCCGGACCGGGAAGTGGCGCGTATTGTGTACAGCTGCAGAACGGCAGCTGGACGGGGGGCTTTCCACCAATTGCCGGTGCTAGCACTGGGAGCACATGGACCACTACTTCCATCAACACCTTCCACAACTTCATCGTGAACGGGTCGACCGGCGCCACTAAGCTGCAGCTGCCCTTCGTGGAGAATTCGAAGGTAGGTGCAATCGACATCATTCGGCGGCCGGCACCGGGTGACACTACGCTACTGACGAACTCGCGCCTTTACAACAAAGCTCAGATCCGCATTCTACTCGCCGACACGATTACCGACTTGCACCCTGAGCGCGGGACTGGAGTGCTCGACGCCAATGATGTGCAGCTCGGCACTCCCTCGACCGGCTACTACCAGCTGACCGCGGGTCCTTACTCAGGCAGCAACCAGTATTACGCTACGGCGCAAGCGAATGTCGGAAATTGGACCACGGTGGCGCCGACGGGATGCAACTCCAGTCTGGCTACCTGGCCTCTACTGGGACAAGTCACCTGGTCCGGCAACCAATGCACGCAGAGTGTTTGGCTGCGCGTCGAATATCAGAATAATGCCGGGAATTGGATTGGGGTCACGCAGCAGTGGCTTGGATATGGGTTTGGCCGCCCCTACAACACCGCTCCCACTGCACCCTACCAGTCCGCGGGAATTCCGGCCTGTCCCACGTATCCTTCAACCCCGTCGGGACAATGCTACAACCCGATCAGCCCCGCTATTCTCATTCTCCAACAGCTTCAAAGCGGCAAGGCGAACTCGGTTGCGGCAGGCACGGGAACCGCCAGTAACTGGATTCCAATCAACTTCTACGATGCCCGAGAGGGCGAACCTCGGGATAGTCGGCCCACCACCGACCCAGGCACCGATTGCAGTCCGAACGGAGTCATGAACGCCGTGGAAATCGACGTAGGCAATCTGTGGCTTTGGCTGCAAGGCGTAGCGCCATACAGCGGCGGCGCCGGCACATCAGTGAATAGCAGTGTCAACAATGGATACATACTTTACTTCTCCGACCACCGCGGAATGAGACCGGATTCGTACCCGTTGGTCACCTTCTACAACAGCTTCTCCGGAATGTCCGGCTTGAACGATGCAGTCAATGGCACATCGTCACTGGGGGTGCCCGATGGCAACCTGGAGCCGATTAGTTACTATGCCACCGCGTCCACGCCTTACTCTCCGGAGGATACGGCCATAAAAGGTGCCACGGTGAATCACGGCAATGTCGATAAATGGGGCGAAACCTACTTGGGCGCGGGTTTCGGCATATCGTCGACCTACATGGCCCAGCCGTATTACATTTACGGCTCGGTCACGACCAATGCCATCCAGTGTTACTCCGCGTCCGCCGGTCCATCCACCGCCGAGTGGAACATGGTTACTGGGCCCAGGCACGTTCTGCGACTGGTTGATGGCAGCATGAACAGCTCCGGAACCAGTTATTTGCCGCACCCCATATCTCCGGCGACTTCCGGGAATGGCTTCACCGTCGCTTCCGAGGAACCCGTTTATGTTTGGGGCGATTACAACACCGGTCCCAACGATCCGTTCTGGCCGAGCGGAGGCACACCCACGACTCCTCATTCGGCGGCCGCCATCATTGCTGATGCAGTCACCCTTCTCTCCAACTCGCCGTCCGGTGCAAACCTCCCAACCTCGAACACGGGTTGGACAGATGTTGAAAGTTTCCAGAATCCTTACCAGGCCGTGAAGGTCAGCAGCCCGATCGCTTTTCCAGGACGACAAGGAAACACCAGCTATTACCGGATGGCGATCGCCGCAGGCAAGAGCGTTCCCTTCCCAGAGCCCAGCTGGGCGAGTACGGCCGGCCTGAAGGACTTCGGTACAGATGGCGGTATGCACAATTTCCTGCGCTATCTTGAGGACCGAAGCGACAACGGAAACGGTGGAACGGTGAACTATGCCGGATCACTGATCAGCATGTACTATTCGCAATACGCGACCGGTATATTCAAATGCTGCAACTCTACCTATAACGCTCCGGTGCGAAACTATTTCTTCGACACTCAATTCCTGAACCCGGCCAACTTGCCTCCCGGAACGCCCATGTTCCAGGACGTGGTGAGTTTGAGCTATCACCAAAATTTCACTCCCCAGTAGTTTCAGATCAACGCATTAACAGCACCCCGGTCCTGCTTCGCGGATCGGGGTTTTTATTGCGCACGAAAAACGATGCGCACTGACTCGGAGGCAAACCCGGCCTCCCATCCCAGCAACGATATCGGCGAGGCAAAATCGAAGCGAGAACGCCGCTCGGCATCCGCTTTCGAATTGACGGTTAGTTTTTCAATTCGATATCTGCTACTCTGCACAGGACTTTTTGGAGGGTAGCCGACTCATGCGATGGCATAACTCTTTCAGGGCCGGATTGGTTGTGTTTCTCAGCTTCGTCCTGCCTCTTACCCTTTCCGCGGCCGACGAGAATAAGGAGAATGCATCCGCGAGCCAGGCTGACAAGCCATCGTACGAATTGCCGCAGCCTGCAAAAGAGAACCTCGACTACGCCATGTACCAGCGGGTTCGCGACGAAGGCCTGACCCATTCCCATGTAATGGATTTCGCCTCTGCTCTCATGGATGGCATTGGCCCGCGCCTGACCGGCTCGCCCAACCTGCATCGCGCCAATGAATGGACCCGCGACCAATTAGCTGCCATGGGTTGCAGCAATTCCCATCTCGAAGACTGGGGTGAATTTGGCGTGGGATGGCAGCAGCTCAACACCTGGGTGCGGATGAGTTCGCCGGACACGGCCGTTTTCATCGCTCAGGCTGCGCCTTGGTCGCCTTCCACCAACGGCGCTATCAGTGGTCAAGCCATTTGGCTCGATGTCAAGGACGAGAAGGATTTCGATAAATACAAAGGCAAGCTGTCCGGGAAAATCGTTCTGCTGGGAGACATGCGCGAGGTCAAACCAGTCGACAAGCCGCCGTTCGCACGCATGGACGACAAGGATCTCGCCAAAATTGCTGAATTCCCTCCCGAAAGATCGAAGCCTCTCTCGGAGATGATTCAGGATTTTCTGAAGAGACTCTCGCTGCTCGATAAGGCGGGAAAATTCGCGGCGTCGGAGCATGCACTGGCGGTGATTCTTCCCAGCCGCGACGGTCGCGACAATGGCGGCTCCGGGGGCACGATCTTCGTTGACGGCGGCTTGGGGTGGTTCACCTACCGGCGAGATCATGCCGATCCTCTTCCCGTCGTGGTGATGGCGATCGAAAATTATGGGCGCATTTATCGTCTGCTCAAAGCCAATGTCCCGGTCAGCATCGAAATGAATGTTGATGTGAAATATTTCGGTGACCATGAGCACGGCTTCGACACCATCGCCGAAATTCCCGGCACGGATCCCAAGCTGAAAGATGAAGTCGTGATGGTGGGCGGCCATCTCGATTCGTGGGCGTCAGCGACGGGCGCGACGGACAATGGCGCGGGCACAGTCGTTGCCATGGAAGTCATGCGCATTCTTAACGCCCTGAAAGTGAAGCCGCGGCGCACCATCCGTATTGGTCTCTGGACCGGTGAGGAACAGGGACTTTTTGGTTCCATCGGCTATGTGAAGCAGCATTTTGGATACGTGCCACTTTCGACCGCGCCCGATCAACTGGAAAAGCCTGATTGGCTGCGAAAGCCCGCTGGCCCTGTCGTGCTCATGCCCGAACAGCCGAAGATTTCAGGTTATTTCAATGTCGACAATGGTACCGGAAAAATTTTGGGGATATATCTCCAGGAGAACGTGGCTGTCGCGCCAATCTTTGCGCAATGGATGGAGCCACTGAAAGATCTTGGCGTCAACACCATCAGTGTGCGCAACACTGGCGGAACCGATCACGAATCGTTTGATGCGGTTGGAATCCCTGGCTTTCAGTTCATTCAGGACCGCCTCGACTACGGCTCACGCACGCATCATTCGAACATGGATACATACGAACGCTTACAACCCGCAGACCTGGCCCAGGCGGCAACTGTGGAGGCTATGTTCGTTTACAACACTGCCATGCGCGACCAGATGCTTCCTCGCAAGCCACTGCCCCATCCCGAACTCGAAGAGCAGCGTTCGGCCCCACTCAAGATCATGCCAGGAGCTCTGGAGCCTTAGAGGACTCGAAGGAAATCAAGTAGCTACAAACCTCACTCGAACTGTAGAACCACGATCTCAGGATTCGATCCCAGCCGAAGCGGTGGACCCCAGGTTCCCGCCCCGCTCGATGTGAACACCTGCATCTTTCCGATCCGGCTTAAGCCGTACACAAATTGCCGGTACACTCGACGCGCCATCCAGTTCCACGGAATGAACTGCCCAAGATGCGTATGCCCGGATAGTTGTAGGGATACGCCCGCGGCCTCCGCTATTTCCGGATGATCCGGTGCATGCGTTAGCAGGATGCTCGCGCGTTCCCGGTCCACGCGCATGCCGTGCAGCACGGACGCAAATTGCCCGTGCCGCACGGCGTTGCGGTAAGGTATCCCGATAATTTGCAAGCCGTCCACTTCCACTTTCTCATTGGTCAGCACTCGCACTCCGGCCGCGGCAATGGCACGGAGATATTTACTGTCATCCCCAAATTGTTCGTGATTCCCGGCGACAAAGTACACGCCGTGAGGCGCCCTCAACTTGTTCAATGGCTCCGCCGCTCGTCCTGCGTCGATCGCTGTCCCGTCGTACAAATCACCGGCAATGAAGATCGCATCCGGCGCTTCCCTCGATATTTTCCCGACCATGCGCCGTAGAAAATTGCCGTTCCGCACATGCCCAAGGTGCACATCACTAATGAGCGCCGCTTTTCGGCCGCGCCAGGTCAACGGCAGGTTCGCGAGCCGGACAGTTTTGCGCGTGGTTCGTGTCCAGCTGGCGTTGATAACTCCGTACAGTCCGGCGAAGAAGGCTGCCCCGAAGAGGAATTCAACCGTCCGATGGAAATTCAGCTCCGGCCCCGCCAATCGCGCAACGCCAAAAATAATCCACGAACAAACTGCGGCCAGGAACAAAAAACTTACCAGGCCCACCCATACCGCAGCCGCCCGGTACAAGGCGCGGACCGCGGCATTCGTATAGCGAAAGGCGAGAAGCGAAGCGGCAACAAAGCTCACAGACAAGAAAACGAGAGCCCCTTTGAGCCAGAGTATCCCGTGCGTTTCTCTTCCTGGGGAAGAAAATGTCCATGTCTCATAGATTAGAAAGTGTGTCACAAAAAGAACGGATTGAATAACGGCAATGAAGCCGATCAAACGTTTTCGAACTCGCATGCCGCATTAGATTCACGAACCGGCACTTCGGATTGTGGACGTGGTTTCAGGGGTTCGCGTTTCGCTTTATCTTTGCCGCTGACATATTTTTGCAGTCAGGTAGTTTCGAAACACCGGCTCACCCGTTGTGGGTCGCATTTTCCAATCCGCTTCTCGAACTCTAAGGTGCATCTCAATTCCGGCTGTCGTTCGCAGATCTGGTGACACCGCTGTCACCTGTGCCGCTTGCTCGGGGCGCGCTATAAGAGAGATTATGCGGTTCTATGCCAAGGGCGCCCTGTGTTTCCTTTTTCTTTGCTGTGCGGCTATCTGCCCGGGGTTGGGTCAAAGTCGAGAGCAGGGGGCAGAAAGGAGCGTAAGCGGGTCCACGGAGCGAGCTAGCTCAGAGGCCCCGCTGCAGCACGCCGCTTTGCCCCGCCTATTAAGTCCGAACGGGGGTTTGGCGATTCTGAGCGCGGCGTTGGATTCTCGCCATCGTGGTGCAGACGATGCTGCCGATTGTTCTCACTTTGTTCACGGTATCTATGAGCGCGCTGGTCTTCCCTATCAATACGCGAGTTCTTCGGACCTTTATCGGGGAACCGACGAATTTCGGAGGGTTACGATTCCGCAAGTTGGAGACCTGGCCGTGTGGCGGGGACATGCCGGTATTGTGGTCAGTCCGCCTCAACATTCGTTTTTTAGCGTTCTGCGCTCCGGACCAGGCATCGATTCTTACGATTCTCCGTACTGGAAACGCCGGGGGCAACCACGTTTTCTTCGTTACGTCGAGCCGGTCCCGGGCGGCACTGTTAGGACCTTGATCCACGCTGCGAGCTGGCGACCCGACAGTACTACACCACGAGACCCAGCTGGTGAAGATTCAGACCCTGACGTGTCGGAGTCGGCATCGGACGTATCGCCAGACAGCGGCTCCTCCGCGCAGCTTACACAAAGTCGGTCAGGGAACATCGCGATGGCTCGTTCTCTGATAGTGAATTCTGTTCGTCCAAAACCCGAACTGGTAAGGTCAACTTTCCTCGAAGCGTGCCAGGATTCACCCTCGAGTGTCCGCGAAGCGGAGCTACTCAGGTCCACCCAATCTGTGGTCGTATTCGACGACTTCGAAGTGAAGAAGATACACATCACCGGCAACCAGGGCTGGGTCGAGGTTCAGATCGCCGAATTAGCATCCCTCACGGGAATCGATGCAGAGGTGACCAAACGTTCCGTCCGACAACGATGGCCTTTGAATCGACGCGATTCCACAACTTGGCGTGTCACGCTTCCGCAGGATACGGTTTATCTTCCTCAGCGCTTCGCGGTAAAGATCCTGGCCCATGCCCTCGCCCAGCTTACCGAGGACAATTCTGAAACCACCAGCACCCTCCAAGAGAAAACTGGGTTCGCACGACTTCTCAATGGGCTTCTGGAAAACTAAGTTCCTCCAATTCCCCACTAACGCAAAAGTGTAAATTGAATGTGTCTGGAAATCCTCCAGGCTCGAAACGTGAGGTGTCCCCATGATCATTTCCGTGTTTATCGGCACCAGCCTTGATGGCTTTATTGCACGGGCGAACGGCGAGCTCGACTTTCTGCCGCCCGGCGGCGGTGAACCTCACGGCTATGAAGAGTTCATGGCAACGGTAGACACGCTGGTGATCGGCCGTAAGACCTTCGAAACGGTTCTGGCCTATCCGACCTGGCCCTATGGTGACAAGCGAGTCGTGGTCCTCAGCAGCCGTCTCGTCGATTTTTCCGGGGTGCGCGGAGGCGTTGTGGAGCAGATGGCGGGATCTCCGGCTGAGATCGTTGCGAAACTTGCCGCCAGTGGCGCAATGCATCTCTACGTCGACGGAGGAGTCACGATTCAAAGATTTCTGCGTGCTGGCCTTATTCAGCGGCTCACGATCACTCGCGTACCGGTGCTGATCGGAGAAGGTATTCCTCTCTTCGGCGCCCTACCACAAGACATTCGACTCCGTCACGTAGCCACCCGGCATTATCCGAGCGGCTTGGTCAGCAGCGAGTACCAAACGATCGACTAGTCATCGCCAAGTGCAGCTCGAACCCTAGCGCGATCAGAACCGCGAGGACCATAGAAATTCTTAGAATCATAAACTCTCAGCGAAGGTCACGTGGACCAAGAACCGCAAAATCTCTATTATCATGAGGATCATGAGCGTAAGCCTGAACTTAGATCAGAGATAAGGTCATCGGCGGACACTTCGAGAGTGCGGTTCGATCAGCTGAAGGACGTCGCCGAACTCTAAGTATTTAAAGCGGTTCTGCTTGAACAGATTCTCATCCGCAAGCCCACTTTTCAGGAACTTGGTCGCAGCGAACGGCGTACCTTAGTTTAGGTTTGCTTGAGGATCGATTATCATGGTCCATTCTCTTCTGGAAGGAACAGCAATTACAAAGATGGTGACACGAGAAGACTTACCGGCACACGACCTGGGCTCATTGCGCATCCACGAAGGCCAGCGCAAGGGTGGCAGAGTGGGGAAAGGTCTCGCCATTTTCTTTGGGCTTCTGATCATCCTCGCTGGTGCTGGGACAGGGATCTACGCTTTATTAAATTCGAAACCAGTGGTGGAAGTCGCCGTGGCGAGGAGGGCGGAGGGTCCAGCGAGTCGCGAGGCATTACTCAACGCGACCGGTTATGTCACCCCACGCCGTCGAGCCACCATTGCTGCCAAGATCACGGGTCGCGTAACCGGCGTTTTTTTCGATGAAGGCACGCACGTGCACAGCGGTCAGTTGCTGGCCACTTTAGACGACGCCGACGCCAGGCGCGCTCTGGAGACAGCCGGATCGGATAGCACCTCCGCCAAGGCGGCAATCACAGACTACGAGGTGCAACTAAAGAACGCTCAAATTTTACTGCACCGGACCGAGGAACTGCAGAAAGCCGGCGTACAGCCTCAGGAGCAGTTAGACAATGCGCGCACCGCGGCGGAGAGTCTTCAGGCCAAAATTGATTTAGCCAAGGCGCAGGCAAATGCGGCCGAAGCCCGCATCCGCGAGGCACAGCAGGCGGTTGACAATTGCACGATTCGCGCACCCTTCGACGGGATCGTTGTGTCGAAGGACGCTCAAGTGGGAGAGATGGTCTCTCCGATCTCAGCCGGCGGAGGCTTCACGCGTACGGGCATCGCCACCATCGTGGACATGAACTCCAATGAAATCGAGGTCGATGTCAACGAAGCCTACATCACGCGGGTGAAGCCTGGACAGCAAGTCACGGCGATTCTTGACGCTTATCCTGACTGGGAAATTCCCAGCCGCGTGCGGACCATCATCCCCAGTGCGGACCGCCAAAAAGCCACCGTGAAAGTTCGCATTTCCTTCATCCAGCTTGACCCGCGCATCTTGCCCGACATGGGAATTAAAGTGACTTTCCTCGGAGATGCTCCATCTACCAAGGATGCGACGCCCGCGCCCGCGATTCTCATCCCTCAGGTTGCCGTGCGTGACGAGAATGGTAAGAAAATCGTTTACCTCCTCAAGTTGGATAAAACAGAGCGCCGCGCAGTTACCCTTGGTGGAAATCGCGGTAACGACACGGAAGTGATGGCGGGTGTTGCCGTTGGTGATACCGTAGTCGTCAACGGACCAGCAGACCTCCATGACGGGCAGAACGTTCAGATCAAGAAATAAAAAGGGAGTGCGGATATGGTTCGAGCGGATGGCAGCGGGAAGACGAACAGCCAGATTCAGGTACGCGGGCTCGATAAGACTTACCGCCGTGGGGGAGAAGAAATCCACGTGCTTCAGGGATTGAACCTCGACGTCGACAAGGGCGATTTCGTCGCTTTCATGGGACCCAGCGGTTCCGGCAAGACCACTTTGCTGAACTTGCTGGGTGGGCTCGACATTCCCACGCGTGGAAGCATCACCGTGGCCGGCGACGAAATCACGCACATGTCGGCCAGTAAACTCACCCAGTGGCGAGCCCGGCACGTCGGCTTTATCTTCCAGATGTACAACCTCATTCCGGTGCTTACGGCGTTCCAGAACGTTGAACTGCCGCTCTTGCTCACCAGTCTGCCCAAGGCGGAGCGCCGCAAGCACGTGGAGACGGCGCTCGGCATCGTCGGACTAGCCGAGCGCATGAACCACTATCCGCGTCAACTCTCTGGTGGTCAGGAGCAGAGAGTAGCCATCGCGCGCGCCATCGTTGCCGATCCTTCCTTCCTGCTCTGCGACGAGCCTACCGGCGACCTCGATCGCAAGAGCGCCGATGAAATCATGGCTCTGATTCACCGCCTCGTGAAGGAGTTCAACAAGACCGTGCTCATGGTGACGCATGACCCCGTGGTCGCGCAGCGGGCCGATCTAACCCTGCACCTGGAAAAAGGCGTCCTCGTCGAGTCGCGAGAGTCGCAGGAAGTCTCTAGCGGAGGGGCAGCATGAAATTTCGTGGGCTGATCTTCGCCAACCTCTTTCGCAAGAAACTGCGTTTGATCCTCACCATCGGCTCGTTCGCCGTCGCGCTGTTTCTTTTTGCGTTCCTCGCCGTGGTTCGGGGAGCCTTCAATCGCGGCGCCGATATCGCGGGCGCGGATCGGCTCGTCACCATCAATCGAGTATCGATCATCAATCCGCTCCCACTGGCCTACCGTGATAAGATCCAGCGCATTCCCGGAGTCAAATACGTCACCCACAACAACTGGTTCGGCGGGGTTTACCAGGAGGAGAAAAACTTCTTTCCTCAGTTCGTCATCGACGTGGAAAATCAACGCAAGGTGATGCACGAATTGATTGTTCCAGATGACCAATGGCAGAACTTCGTGAAAGACCGTCAGGGCGCCATCGCCGGCGCCAAAACCGCCGCACGTTTCGGCTGGAAGATTGGTGACCGCATCCCCATCAAGAATATTGGCTATGGTGCCGCAGGCACGTGGGAATTCAACCTGGACGGCATCTATCATGCTGAACACGCGGGCGGCGATGAGAGCCAGTTCTGGTTCCAGTGGGATTATTTCGAAGAACGTGTGCCGCAAACTTTTAAGGGCAACGTCGGCTGGTACGTTGTCGAGCTCGACAGCCCCGACAATGCGGTGAGCGTGGCCAAGGCGATCGACGACATGGCGGCAAACTCCTCCTTCGAAACTAAAACGGAAACTGAATCCGAGTTCGCCGCGAGCTGGGTCAAGCAATTCGGAAACATACAATTCCTGATCCTGACGATTGGCAGCGTGGTGTTTTTCACCCTGCTCCTGGTGACCGGAAATACCATGGCCATCTCCGTACGTGAACGTGCCGGCGAGCTCGCGGTTCTAAAAGCGATCGGGTTCAGCGATCGCTGGGTCCTATTTTTTGTGCTAGCCGAGTCTCTTACGATTGCGATCGTCGGAGGCCTTCTCGGACTCGCTCTTGCCCTCTTGGCAGTTCCCGCTCTGGGCACGGCTTTGAACGGCCTGCTGCCTACGCTGATCTTGTCGCCTGCGATTCTTTCTCTGGGACTCGCTACCGCTCTGCTCGTGGGAGTGATCAGCGGAATGCTGCCGGGAATCGGCGCCATGCGCATGCGCGTTGTCGATGCGCTACGGAGGGTTTGATATGGCGATTCCGATTGTCTACAACGTTCGCAGCGTAAAAGCTCGCTGGACGTCGTCCATCGTTGCCGTCCTCGGCATCGCCGGGACCGTCGGTGTCTTCGTTGCGATGCTCTCTCTGGCACGCGGCTTCAGGGCTACCCTGGTCGCCTCCGGCTCTGCCGACAACGCCATCGCCATGCGCGCCGGCGCGACCTCGGAGATGATGAGCGGGATCAAATTGGAGGACGTCAAAATTCTCCAGGACGCTCCCGGGGTGGCCCGTATCGGGGATATCCCTCAGGTGACCTCGGAAGTCGTAGTGGTGGCACCTTTTCCTCTGCGCTCCACGGGGACCGATGCGAATGTTCAAGTGCGCGGTGTCTCCGCCAACGTCTTGGCCGTTCGGAGAAACGTCAAGATCGCTCAAGGTCGAATGTTTCAGCCCGGCCTTGCCGAGTTAATCGTGGGAAAGAACGCCAGTACCAGCTATTCGGGATTGAACCTGGGGAATACCGTCAATTTTGGCGGCGGGCACTGGCAGGTCGTAGGGATTTTTGACGCAGGCGGAAGCTCTTTCGATTCCGAAGTATGGTGCGATGCGCGCGTGCTCGACGACGTGTACAAGCGACCCACCAACATTTTCCAGTCCGCTACCGTGCACCTGAGCTCGCCTGGGGCCTATCAGCAGTTCAAGGATGCTGTTACCTCCGATCGCCGGCTGAACCTCGATGTAACCCGCGAAATCGATTACTACGCCAAGCAATCCACCAGCATGACCCGCCTCATTACGGTTCTTGGAGGCTTGGTGGCTTTTGTAATGGCGATTGGCGCGGTCTTTGGCGCGCTCAACACCATGTATTCCGCGGTATCCGAACGCGGCCGCGAAATCGCCACCATGCGCGCCTTGGGCTTCGGTGGCGGAGCCGTGGTCTTCTCGTTCCTGGTCGAGGCCATGCTGATTTCGTTCGTGGGAGGCGCCATCGGTTGCATCGCGGTTCTACCCTTGAATGGTCTGACCACGGGTGCCATGAACTGGCAGACCTTTTCCCATCTGGCTTTCGCCTTCCGCATCACGCCCCCGCTACTGCTGGCCGGGCTGATCTTCGCCCTACTGATGGGTTTGCTCGGGGGCTT
>JBEKUD010000104.1:0-18081 GCA_049515395.1 Candidatus Sulfotelmatobacter sp.
GCCCCATCATGGGCACCAGTTCACGGTTGGCGCCGAGCTGGCCGGGCTTGGAGGAACGGTCCGATCCATTCGCCCAATCATTCAATATAAGAAATTCATACCGGTCCAGAACCGTCGCAATGCGATCGGCTTCAATGTTCAGGGATCTTTCATCTCCGGCTATGCCGGACTTGTAGCTCCTCCCTTCCAGCGTTCTTACATGGGCGGTGAAAATGACCTTCGCGGTTTCGATATCCGATCCGTATCTCCGGTGGCCTTCCTGCCGGGAGTCGGCTCGATCACGCTTACCAATCCGGATGGAAGTCCAGTCCCCAAGAATGCCCAGAATCCTCTCTTGGGAAATTTAACGATTCCGATTCCCGTGGATCAGATCACGTTCCCGGGCGGCGATTTGAGCGTGGTTACCAATTTTGAGTACCGCATCACCATCTATGGTCCGGTGGCTCTGGCTCCGTTTTTGGATGCCGGTATCGATCCGGCTCTCCGCCCCTCGCAATTGCAGATTGCGAGCCAGCAGTACGATGGCGTCATCGCTCAGCCCTTCGGATGTCCACAACAGGATCCGTCGCAAGCCACGGCAACGGGAACGGGCTGCACTCCCGGCAGTGTCCTGAATCCGCCGCCGAAGCAGCAACTGCAGATCCTGGGATCGACCAACTGGAGGCCGAGAATGTCCACCGGTCTGGAACTGCAGATGTTCTTGCCGGTGATCAATGCGCCTTTCCGCATCTATTGGGCCTACAATCCATTGCGGTTGGACAGCGTAGCCACTCCGCCGATTCCAATCACAGCCAACATGTTTCCCCATACCTGCGGACCAACCGGATGCTTCCTGACGTCCGCGGGACAATATACTTATCACCTGGCGGTGAACACCTACGCGCCTACTTTCCTGTTACGTGAGCCGCGCAAGACGTTCCGGTTCACAGTGGCGACGACGTTCTGA
Organism: Candidatus Sulfotelmatobacter sp.; assembly: GCA_049515395.1. Classification (GTDB taxonomy): domain Bacteria; phylum Acidobacteriota; class Terriglobia; order Terriglobales; family Acidobacteriaceae; genus Sulfotelmatobacter. The sequence continues at coordinate 947 of JBEKUD010000104.1, forward strand.
AGTTTCCGCGGACCGTGTGGTGGCTCAGTTGGATAAGGAAGCGAGCCAAACGCGCGATGATTGCGTCGCCAAAACGCGACCCGTTCGGCGCGCTTCGCTTGCTCGGGGCAGGCAGCCTCGCACGGCTCGCCCAGATTCCTCACTGCGCAAAAAAGAGCGTTTGCTCGGGATGTCGATCCAACTGCGCCACTCTCCGGAGCAATCCGGACCGTATATGGTTTGACGGCGGTTGCGGATGCTCTCTATAATTACGGTGATTGACGCCATTGCAGAAAGCTGACCAAGGGTGGACGACACGTCCGCAACCCCGGCGTGTGACGCCGGCAATCTAGTGCGCCCTGTCTGACGCTGCCTGACGCGGCCGTTGCAGAAAAGCAAGATGAAGACTTCGTGAGTACGGCCCCGGCGTTGCCTGAGGGTAATCTAAGTCATTCCCGGAACCATGTTTCGCGGAATCATGTTTCAAGGAGTTTAAGCGATCCAATGACAAGCAAGCTTCTGCGCTCTCTCCTGGCCATTGCGGTTTTCTCCATGATCTCTGCCTGGGCTCAAACCACCACCGCGGCTGCCCCTGCGGCTGCGGCCACTTCGCCGGCAACTGCACCCGCCCCAACTGCCATGGCGACCGGTGGCGGCTCAAAAATTGGGACCATCAACATAGAACAAGCCGTGGTGGGCAGCAACGAGGGCCAGCGCGACTTCGAAGCTCTGCGCAAGAAACTGGAGCCGAAACAGAACGAGCTGAAATCCCAGAACGACGAGTTGGAAGGGATGCAGAAGCAACTGCAGACTCAGGGCGACAAGTTGAACGAGGAAGCGCGCGCCACCCTGGTCAAGCAGATTGAGTCGAAGAAAAAGTCTTTCGATCGATCCGTACAAGACGCCCAGGAAGATGCGCAAAATCAGCAGAAGGAAATCTTTCAGCGTATTTTGCAAAAGATGGCGCCGGTGATCGTGAAGCACGCCCAGGAAAGCGGCTTCGCCATGATCGTCGATACTTCAAACCCCTGGCCTCAAAGCCCGATTCTTTGGTACGGCGATGGCGGCGACATCACGAAAGCGGTGGTGGATCTGTACAACACGCAGTCGGGTGTACCCGCGCCTGCGCCCGCCGGAGCAACGGGAACCCGTCCTGCAGCCCCCAAGCCGGTAGCTCCCAAGCCAGCACTCCCGAAGTCTGCCAACCCGCAGTAGTTCGTAACGACACCCTGAGTGTCGTGAAAGTTCCCAAAAGGCCGCGCCAGCGTGGCCTTTTTTAATTTTTCATCAGCGGCTCCGCAAGGCCGCTCTCGGTGTCCTTAGCTGCAACCGCTTTTCCGGGGGACACAATGTTCGAAGTCTCTATAGATTCATCGTGGTCGGAGCGCGGTCGGCGTGGGTGGATGACCTTAACCTGCTTCGGATTGCAGGCGCTGATCACGGGCGTTTTGTTTCTCTTACCTCGGCTGCGTCCGACCGGCCTTCCTTCGTTCCACCAGCTCTCGACGCCAATCAGTTTGGGTCCACCTTTGTCCGAAGTTCGCATCGCTCGATCGCATGGCGGTGCAGCCACTGTCGCGAGCAATCCAGCACCGATTGTTTTCAAGCTTCCTTCATCCCTTCATGGAATGCACGAGCCCATCGACGACGGTCCTCCCCAGATTGCAAACTCTGGGAATGACCTTCCCGGAGCTGCCAGGGGTGATCGGAGTGGGCTCCCGAACTTGTTCAACAACGGTACGCGCCCGGTTTTGCCCGCTGCGTCGCCACCTTCGCCGGTCAGTGGTCTGCTACGCCTTTCACGCATCAGGGAGGGAGATCTGATTCGCAAAACGCAACCGACGTATCCGGCCATCGCGCGCAGCGCCCGAATTCAGGGGATTGTCGTACTGCAAGCGATAATCAGCAAACAAGGCACCATCGAGAACCTCAAAGTCCTCGCGGGCCATCCCATGCTGGTGCCGGCGGCGATTGACGCCGTGCGCCAGTGGCGCTACCGGCCTTACGTCCTGAATAACGAGCCTGTCGAAGTGGAGACTCAGATCACGGTGAACTTCTCTCTGGCGGGAAACTGACCGGCCAAGCCTTCAGGCACAGGAGCAGAATCGAGCGGGAGTAGCCCCGGCGTAACCTGAGTACCCGCAAGTTCTCCCGCTATAATCAACCGCAGTGGCGACTACCGTAGAAACTCTCCGCCGCGTGGCTACCCGCCCCACATGGGCGGAGGTCTCACTGACCATTCTGCGGCAAAATTTTCGCGCGGTTGTGAAGCATGCTGGCGCGGGTGTGACGGTCTGCTCCGTGGTGAAGGCCGACGCTTACGGCCACGGCGCCGTTGAGTGCTCACGCGCTCTGCAGGAGGAAGGTGCAAAGTGGCTGGGCGTCACTTCCCTCGACGAGGCGATTCCGCTGCGCGATGCGGGCATCGAATCGCGAATTTTATTGATGACGGGATTCTGGCGCGGCGAAGAAACCGAAATCGTCCGCCTGCGGCTCACTCCTACCGTGTGGGAGCCTTGGCACATCGAATCTTTGGAATACGCTGCGTCGTCTGGCGTCGCTCCCCAGGCCGTGCATCTGAAAGTGGATACGGGCATGGGCCGCCTGGGCGTATCGCTCGACGAACTTCCGGCTGTCCTGAAAGCTTTGAGCGCGGCTCCTCATCTTGTTCTCGAAGGGCTCTCCACCCATCTGGCTTCTTCCGAAATAATGGATGCGCCTTCCGTGGCCGAGCAGGAGCGCCGATTCGAAGAGGCGCAACGCACTGTGCGGGCTGCTGGTTTCAATCCAGGCCTGGTGCACATGGCGAACACCAGCGCTCTCATTTCGCGCCGTGAAACACGGAAAAACATGGTACGCCCCGGCGTTGCCCTCTACGGATATTATCTGCCGTTCCAGCGGGCGGGGCGGGAAGTGGGCGGAGGCACGCTGCGCCTTCCGGTGAAACCGGTACTCACGTGGAAGACGCGCATTCTTTCCATGCGAAACTTCGCCGCGAATCAGTCGCTGGGATACGGCGGAACTTACGTGACCAAGGCGCCAGCCCACGTTGCCGTGCTTCCGGTGGGCTACGCCGACGGATATAACCGCCAGCTTTCCAATCGCGGCCGCGTAATCGTTCGCGACCACTACGCGCCCATCATCGCTAGCATCTCCATGGATCTCACGCTGGTGGACGTAACCGGCATTCCCGGCATCGCCGTGGGCGACGAAGTGATACTGATGGGTACTAGCGACGGCTTGAGCGTCGATGCGCTCGAACATGCGCGCTTGGCGAACAGTTCGCCGTATGAAATTCTCTGCAATATCTCCAAACGCGTGCCGAGGAAGTACGCAAGCTAGAGTTGCGTCGCTACGATCGAGTTTCATCTCGGCCCGGTTAACCACGGATTGTCGCCGTTGCGTGATTCCTGGGCGAAGGTGTGCGTCTCTGCTTGCTACACTAGGGAGATTGACCATGCCCTCGCGCTACGCACAGTGGATGTACGACTGGGAACACCGGCTGACATCGGTCGACAACAATCGCGTGGTACGTCCGCTGGAATGGGGCTTGGAATTTTCGCAGGATTGGCCCTGCCGGAACGGTGCGCCTCGGGGGCAATCGATTGAGGATCCCGCGAAGTTTCTCGTGAACTTCAACCGGCGCATCGTCGCTTCCAGCGATGAGTTTTTTTCCTATAAGACACCAACCGATTTCCGCCTGGAGAATCGCGCCGTGAAAGTTTTCTCCACACGCGAAGTTCCTGATCCCAAACTCGAAGCAAAGGTGAAAGGAACTCACGCCGAGTTCTTGCGATTCACGGCGCCGGTGAAAACACCTTATCCGGAAAACAATCTGGTGAATGCGCGCTGGTTTCCGGCGCGCGGACGGCGCGCCATCGTGCTGCTTCCGCATTGGAACGCGGATGCGATTGCATACGTCAGCCTCTGCCGGGTTCTGAACATGCTGGGAATCTCAGTGTTGCGGCTTAGCATGCCCTATCACGATATCCGCATGCCCGCCGAAATCAGCCGCGCCGATTATGCTGTCTCCGCGAACATCGGCCGTACGCTTGACGCGGTGCGTCAGGGAGTGGTGGATGTCCGCTGCTGCCTCGATTGGCTGGAGCAGCAAGGCTATGACAAACTCGGCATCGTAGGCACGAGCCTCGGGTCCTGCTACGCCTTCATTGCGGCGGCTCACGAGCCGAGAATTCGAGTGGCGGCATTCAATCACGCCTCCACATATGTTGCTGATGTCGTCTGGCACGGACAATCGACGCGGCACATCCGGCAAGGAATGGAATCGCAGGTCACTCTTGAGACGTTGCGCAACTCTTGGCTTGCGGTGAGCCCGATGGCATACTTCGATAAATTTTCCCGCTGGCCACGCCAGTCACTCATTATTTATGCGAAGTACGATCTGACTTTCCTGCCGGAACTATCACACCAAGTGGTGGAGGAATTCGAGCGCTACGAATTGGACCACAAGGTGGTGGTGCTGCCTTGCGGGCACTACACCATGGGCGAGGCTCCTTACAGCTACATGGATGGCTGGCATCTTGCTTCATTTCTGCGGACGGCATTTGAAGGGTAGGCGACGGCGGCGTGGAGCGATTGGCGATTCGCCATTAGCGTTGCATATTGAAGCGGTAGAATGTGGGCATGGCGACGGGGGGCATGGTTGATTCCGAAATGATGATGGAGTACCGCCGCGATGAGTTTCTGATCAGCACCAGCCGTGAGCGACTGGACTTGGATGTGGTTCACGGATTTCTGACCAGTTGTTATTGGGCCAAGGGAATAACGCGGGAGATTGTGGAGCGGTCGATCAGGGGCGCACTGTGCTTTGGCATCTATGATGGTGCGAGCACGCAGGTCGGATTTGCCCGCGTGATCAGCGATTTCGCCACGATCGCCTACGTCGGCGATGTGTTTGTGCTGGAGGCGCATCGCGGTCGCGGGCTTGGCAAATGGCTGATGCAGTGCATTACGCAGCATCCCGCCCTGCAGAATTTGCGGCGCTGGATTCTAACCACGCGCGATGCTCACGGACTTTATTCACAGTTTGGTTTTACACAGCTGAAGGCTCCAGGACGATACATGGAACTCCACCGGCCCGACGTATACGAGACGTTCTAGGAAAACGATATGAAGACTTCCTCAGTTTCTACGAAGATGTATCGCCCGCTTTACGAAGCCGATCCGCAGATCGCTGCTGCCATCGACAATGAAACCCGCCGCCAGCATGAAGGTCTGGAGTTGATTGCTTCAGAGAATTTTGTCAGTGAAGCCGTGCTCGAAGCCGCGGGGTCGGTGTTCACCAATAAGTATGCCGAAGGATATCCCGGCAAACGGTATTACGGCGGATGCGAGTTCAGCGATGTGGTCGAGAACCTGGCGCGGGACCGCGCCAAACAATTATTCGGCGCAGAACACGCCAATGTGCAGCCTCACGCCGGTTCCCAGGCGAACATGGAAGCCTATGCTGCGGTGCTGCAGCCGGGCGACACCATCCTGGGGTTGAACCTGGCCCACGGCGGCCATCTTACACACGGGCATCCCCTGAATTTTTCCGGCAAGACTTACAAGATCATTCCTTATGGTGTAACCAAAGAAACGGAAACCATCGATTATGATGCGCTGGAAAAGCTGGCGATCGAGGAGCGCCCCAAGCTGATCATTGGCGGTGGCAGCGCCTATCCGCGCATCATCGATTTCGCACGCATGCGGCAGATCGCGGACAAGATCGGCGCTCTCTTTCTAGTCGACATGGCGCATTTCGCCGGATTGGTTGCCGGTGGTGCTCATCCTTCGCCGGTGCCGCATGCGCACATTGTGACTTCCACCACGCACAAAACCCTGCGCGGCCCGCGCTCCGGCATGATTCTCTCCAAGGCAGAGTTCGCGACGGCGATCGACAAAGTAGTTTTCCCGGGAATGCAAGGCGGCCCGCTGGTGCACATCATTGCCGCCAAGGCCATCTGCTTTCAGGAAGCGATGCAGCCTGAATTCCGCGACTATGCCAGACAGGTTGTGGGCAACGCAATAGTGCTGGCGGAAACGCTTGCCGCCGAAGGCTTCCGCATCATTTCCGGCGGTACCGACACGCACGTGATGCTGGTCGATGTCTTTTCCAAGGGAATGCTGGGCAGCGAGGCGGAGAAGGCGCTGGGCGAGGCCGGAATCACCGTCAATAAGAATGCAATTCCGTTTGATGCAAATCCTCCGCTGAAGCCGAGCGGCATCCGCATCGGTACGCCGGCCCTGACCACACGGGGAATGAGAGAAGAAGAGATGCGGCAGGTGGGGCGGTGGGTTGCCGATGCGCTGCTCCACCGGACCGATGCGCCCGTTCTGGCGAGGATCCGAAAAGAAGTTCTGGGTCTTTGTGAGTCCTTCCCGCTCTATGCCGACCGCAGGGCCAAGGCACAGGCGGAAGTGCGCGCTTAACCAGTGATTTTTTGATTCTGCTGCGAGCTCGCGGCATGCGTATGGTTAAATGCCTTCGGTGAAGATAGCGATCGACATCCGGCGGATGACAGAGTTCGGTGTCGGAACCTATATCCGCAATGTCGTCCGTACGCTGGGAAGGCTTGACCGCGAAACTGTGTATTTCCTGATTGGGGCTCCCGCCCGAGTCAAGGAAATCGGCCCGCTCCCGGGTAACTTTCACACCGTTCCCCTGGTCGAGCCGGAACGTTCTCTCAAGAGCTACCTGGAGTTCCGCTCGGTAGTCAGACGGATGGATTGCGATCTCGTCCATATCCCCAACCTGTTTTCCATGCCGAGGGATCTCTCCTGCCCCTATGTAATGACGGTGCACGACATTCTCGAACATCTTTCGCGGGCGCGCGAGCAAACCGGATTCTGGAGATTCACGCACTTCCAGTTGACCAAGCGGGTTTTGAGCGGAGCTGCGCGAATTTTCGCCGTTTCGAACTTCACCAAACTGGAAATCGAGAAGCTGTTCGGTATCCCAGCACGACGCATCGAAGTGGTGTACAATGCGATCGACGAGAGGCTGCTGCACGGGCACGTAAACCCGGCGGACCGCCAGGTGATCGTCGAACGCTACCAGGTGACTTATCCTTTTCTGCTTTATGCCGGAAGGATCAGTCCGCACAAGAATGTGGTGCGCATGATCGAAGCTTTTTCCGCACTAAAAACAGAGTTGGACAAGGAACATCTTTTCCCTGACCTGAAGCTGATCATTATCGGAGACGACGTCAGCGGCAACCCTGATTTGCGACGGACAGTGATCCGGAGCGGCGTGCAGAACGATGTGCGCTTCCTGGGATTTGTACCGATCGAAGTCCTGCGCACGTTTTATGATGCGGCCAAGATTTTCGTCTTTCCGTCCTTATACGAAGGCTTTGGCCTGCCTCCTCTGGAGGCGATGGCGCATGGCACTCCGGTGGTGACGTCGAACGTAACTTCGCTACCCGAGGTGGTGGGGAATGCCGCGGTGCTGGTTCATCCGGAGAACGTTTTTGAGATCATGCGAGCGTTGCATCGGGTGCTTCTTGACCAGTCGCTGCGTGAAAAAATGAAGGAACGCAGCTACCGGCAGGCAGCCAAATTCTCCTGGGAAAAATCGGTGTCCCGCATCCTGGACGTCTACCGGGAAGTTTTGAACTCCGCTGGGAACGCCGCCTTGCCCGGCCCGCCCTCCGTCAAAGGCAGCGAAACCACGGCAGGCGTGGCGTAGTTCGACGAGTCTCCCAGCGGTCAGCCCGACCGCCAATCCGTGACGACACCCGTTCAAGCGGGATTTACTTCACTAGCGGCTGGCCAGGCGAAGCGACGGCGAGCTTGTGCAACTTGGCGGTGATCCGGCTGCGATCGGCATCGGTCTGGGCCGAAGCGAGACGCTTCCGGAGTGTGGTGATCTTGTGCTGACGAGCGCGGCGCCGGCGAATTTCTGGCCGGCGACTGGGTGCGGACATGATGTGTACTCCTCGGTGAAGAACAGAATTGCAGCCGCGGGATGAGCAAATCACGTTGCGGCCACTTCAGTCATTGAATCTGAGATGGCGAGAACTGTCAATGAGGGCGAATTGGGTTGAATCAGGTTGGAGTCGATCGACATAATCTGCTCGACGAAACACCCTCACAGCGATTGATTGTGCCGTTACGAGCGGCACGAAGTTGATCGGGTCGGAGATCCAGCTAAATTTAGGGGCATCCTTATTGAAGCGACACCGAGATCTTGCCCAGGTGGACTTTGCGCTGGCTTCGTTTGAACTGGAGGAAGCGGCGAGCGAAGTCTCTGACCTCGTATCCGCCATCTTTGGCGGCACGCCGCCAGGGTAAGCGCGATTACTTGGCAACGCTGAAAGTGGTCCAGGCGTGCGAGTCCATGTCCCGCTGAAGATCTTTCTGCCAGGAAAACTCCGGGTGCTCGCGCAAGTGTTCCGCTGCCTTGAAATCCAGGCCACAGGCATGGCCGGCGGCCGCGGAAAAACTCATTTGTGCCGCCAAACTGGCGTCGGCAGACTTGTTCTGGACAGCCCCCGCCATCCCAAACGGCGGCTGCCAAGGTTCAGAGCCGCGCGGCGAGAGGTCGATGTGCCCGTCCAGTGTCCGTTCGTCCGCATCTTCTTTATTCTCAAATGTATCGTAGTGATCGGCTAGAAAGCGTTGCGCGGCCGGCAAGTCGATCTTGCCTTTATTCTCCGCCATGAGTTGATTCCAGCGGAGGTGACGGGCGTTGGCGCTTGCGCTCATATCATGAGGATCGAAGTCCGTCTCTTCGCGGATGAGTTTCTCGTTAATCGGAAAATTCGAGCCCACAAAATACCCGTCCCTCTTCCGCTCCAACGTAACATTCTTCAATCCTAGTTCAAGCTGGCCGATTTCATTCTTCCCGATATCAGCGACCAGCCAGGTATTGGCATAGCCGCCGTTATTGCCCTGCTTCATGATGCGGGCGAAATCATCGATGGATGCCGAATACTGGGCGGCTTTGCGCGCCCGCACAAATTCCGGAATCGCGGCCGGATCGTATCCGGAGAAGTGGCCGATCGTCGTTTCCGTAATGACGATGCCCGCCGAGTTCATTACGAAATCGTCGGCACTGTGGATGACGCCAGGCAGACCGTCCATCAGCATGCGTTTGCCCTTGGCCGGAACGATATCGAAAATGATGGTCCACCGTTCACCGTCCAAATAATTCGTCCAATTGTTGTGGGCGATCACAACCTTGCCGTCTTTCGTATAGCTGCCGGTGGCAACAAAAGCGCTGCAATGCTCGGGAACAGCGCGAGAGGCGGTAGACTTGATGCCCTGCAGCCGATCGTATTCCTTGACGTAGTAGCTCCATTCCTCGGCCGCATTCAAAGCCACCACATCCCACACATCAATCTTTACGCCATGCGCGCTGGCGCCATCGGAAATTCCTTGCAGCTCGTCGCGATATTCCTGCTCAATGTGGGGCCACATCATGTTTTGCGCGGCATCCCGGAAGAATTGCCAGTCTTTCTTATTGTCGTGTGTCGCCTCGAGTGCTGTGACTTTCAAGGTGTCTTCGATTTCTGGCGCCAGCAAGTAGCCATTCTGAAAGCCGATCTCGTGGGGTGTTCCTTGCAGATGGACGAATATCCACCCGTTTTTCGCGGGCGCGCGAAAAGCACCTTTCAACTCGACATCGGTTGAGTCCGCCTTGGAAGAAGACGAGAAGGAAAAAACTGTCCCCGCTAAAAGAAGAGCGGCGAAAACCACCAACCATCGGCGCATGCATAACTCCGGACGATCTTGAATGTAGGGCATTCTAGCAGAGTCCCGACGGAAACGCCGCCGCGGAGAGCCGCGGAGAGCCACGCTGTAAGCGGAATTCGCCGGGTTCGGTTGCTGACTCACTTCTCCCCAGAAACGATGTTGGATGCAGGCCAGTGGGATGGCTGCGCGTTGACATTGGCCACGATTGAGACTGGACCGTCGAGAGGCTTTACATCCACGTTGTACCCATCCAGTTCGACGAGTGGCCGGTCTCCCTGCAGGTCCTTCGTTGCCGCTTCGATCGTGATGGTTGAGGATTCGCCGGGCACGAGTGAAATATAGTTGTCGGAATAAAAGACGGGCAGGACGCGCCGGCCGCTCTTCTTTTGATGAAGCTGAAGGTGCGACAACAGAGCGACGTTAAGTGTGTGGTTGTGCAACGAAACGGTCACCACCGTGTCGTCGCCCTCGAGGCGAGTGCTGGCTTCGGCGTCAAGCATGACGATGGGAAGGTTCATCAGACCGTCGAACTGATCCTGCGCAACATGCTGCCAGTAAAAATTGCTGGAGAGCAAGTTTCCGCCCGCGTCGGTGAGGTTGAGCTTGATGAAGTAGAGCGGGCTGATGCGAGCGCTCACCTCGATTTGCGCGGCCTTCACCGTGCTGCTGCCGGGAACCTGTGCTAGCGGATAAGCTTTATGGGAATCAAGCGTGCCGTCAAAACGATAGATGAGCACCGTGACATTGAGTGCGTTGAGCGGATCAGGACGGTTGTTGACCACCTCGATGCCGCGGTTTTCTTCATTGAACTGCACATGCACGGTCTCGGAGGCTTTCTTTGCTGCGTACAGGGCGGCGTTGGGCTCAAGATCGTAGTGGTAGAGCTGCCAAACGAAGCTGGGCTGCGCGGGGTGACTCATCCAGGTGATCACGCCCGTCGTCGTCTTGAGCATTTCGGCATTGCGTCCTTCATACATGGCGCGGAAAGCTTCATAGGTAGCAAGTTGGCCTTTTCGAACGAAGTCGGCAAGATTGCGAATGTGCCCGTAGCGCACCGCCATGGAAGTCGGGAACTCGTTGCCCCGTTGAGCGCCGGCCGCCATGTCATGTTGGGCCCAGTCATCGTTGATCGTCTCCCAATCTTTCTGCGGCATCATGCCCTGGATGGATTCGATCGTAGGAATGGAGACAGAGCCAGTCTCGGTCTTAAAGCTTTCGTTAAACGCATAGAAAAACCGCGGCGAACGCCAGTAGTAGGGTCCATGGGACGAGACCCCGCGGCCGTCGGCGGAGTTCGACTGGTATAGCCGCGTCGGATCGAGGCGAGCCATGAGCGTCTTCAACGTGTCGTCAAGTTCTTTCGGCGGATAACCCTCGTTGCGTGCACACCAGACTGCGATGGAGGGATGGTTGCGATAGCGAACTACCTTATCGGTGACGTTGGCGAGGTATGTGGGAATATCGGTCACGTCAGGACCGTCATTTGGATTGGGCTGAAAAAACTCATCCCATAGCAGGATCCCGTACTTGTCTGCCATGTCGTAGAAGTCGGGGCTGGTGCTCTGTCCCACCCAGTTGCGAATGATGTTCAGGTTGGCCAGCGCGTGCATGTGAAACTGAGCCTCAAGCCGTTCCTTCGGAATCCGCTTCATGGCCTCATCGAGACCCCAGTTGCCGCCGCGCGCCATCACACGAACTCCGTTCACCGATAGGGTAAGGTTCTCCGAGTCGGGAACTTGGTACTCGATTTTGCGGATACCAAACTGTCGGGTCGCGATATCCGAAGTTCTGGAGTTTGCTCCTACATCGAAACGCAACGTGAGAGTGTACAGATTCTGCGGACCATAACCGTTCGGCCACCACAGCTTCGGATCAGAAAGGCGCAACTCGGGTGTGGATTTGCTGTCCAGCGCCACCGCTTCCGTGCCGTTCGCGGCGAGGGTGACGGATTGGTGGAAAGTGATCGCAGGATTTTGTGAGCTCTGACGCTGTGCGTTCTGCAGCTGAATTATGCCGGTGAGTGTACCTGTGACGGGCTTAGGGGACTTGTTCTCGAGCGTAGTGGAAAGCTGCAAGTCCGCGCTTTCGTGCGAGGAAGACAAATCCGCAGTAACGAATGGATCCTTCACGATGACCGGCCCGGTTGCATCCAGTGTGACCGGAAGCCAGATACCAGTGTCACGATCGCGAACGGCGGGGAGCCAGTCCCATCCGATGGTGGAGAGGAACGTGGGGCCATCGATCGCAGTCTCGCCGCCGTTCTTGCCTACTCCATTAGCAACGTTATGCTCGTGCGGAACGCCGGGGTGAGGCTGCGGCGTAACCAACACGGCGAGGACGGCGCGGCGACCGGGTTTCACGAACTCAGAGATGTCGAAGTCACCGCGGATGAAGGCGCCGTGCATCGTCCCCGCTTCGTGGCCGTTCACCCAGATCTGCGCGGTGTAATTGATGCCGCCGAAATGAAGCCAGGTATGGCGGTCTTTGTAGGCCGAAGGCACGGTCAAGGTTGTGCGGTACCAATAGTTGCTTTTATTCAGGCTCTCGGGAATGGCGCGCATGTTCTCGCCGTAGAGTGGGTCTGGGTAAACACCGTTGTTGACCAGCGTGGTAAGCACGGTTCCCGGCACTGTAGCGGCATACCAACCCTCTGGATCAAAGCTGGTGGTCGAAAGGATCGGGCCCGCAGCCGCAACTTTCGCGGAATCTTGCATCTGCCAGCCATGAATTGTTTGCGTTTGTGTGTGCGCCAGCAAAGATGCGGAAAGCAGAAGGGCACCGAGGGAGAATAGACGAAAGATCATAGCGCGATATCCCTTTTCGCAGGATTAAAATCCCGACCGAAGCAGTCTACGCTTTTAGAAGCACGCTCAAACGTGTCATCCGAGGCAAGTTCGTCGCTGGTATCCAGCGTTAGCTCCGCTAAAGTACGAAAGTCATTCCTGAGCCGTCGTCAAACTCAAGGATGGCGAACTAGATGGTTAAGGATCTCAGGCGGCGGCCGCCTCGTGGCTGAGTCCGAACTGCGAGCTATGCATCTACGTTGGCATGGCAAACTTGACGGAATTCAACCTGCCCGAGGCCATCGCAATCCTCACCCGCACTCCCCCAACCCTAGAGGCGCTGTTGCTAGGGCTGCCCAACGTATGGGCGCGCCGCAACGAAGGAAAAGATACCTGGAGCGCGTTCGACATCGTGGGTCACTTGATCGTCGGGGAGCGCACCGACTGGATGCCCCGGGTGCGGATCATCCTGGAGAACGGCGAAGCGCGGCCATTCGATCCCTTCGACCGATTTGCGCAGTCGAAAGAAAATCAAGACAAGTCGCTGGAACACCTCTTGGACCATTTTGCGCGTCTGCGAAGGGGAAACGTAGCTGCGCTGCAGGCGCTGAATTTGCGACAGGAAGATCTGACCCGGCGAGGAACGCATCCAGCGCTGGGGGCGGTGACGCTTTCAGAACTTCTGGCGACGTGGGCCGTGCACGACCTCACTCACCTGCATCAACTATCGCGCGTGATGGCTCACGAGTATCGTGATGCGGTCGGTCCGTGGAGAGCCTATCTGGGCGTGCTGCACTGTGCCGGTCATAGCGCTCCGTAGAGGATTGACCGGCGGCGGCTTTGGGGTGACATTTGGACGACCCTTGGGAACGATAGGAAATGCCCACGGTTCTTTGCAGATTTCGATGAGGCGCCCTTCGATGTCACCGATTTCAAAGAACTGCAGCTCACCGCTGTCTTCGATTGGTGCGGCGAGAATGCCACGACTGGAAAGCTGTACGTACGCCTTCTTTAGCTTGTCGCAAAAGATTACGGACACGACGGGCGAGGCTCGATCAAAACCTGCTGGTTCCACGTCCGCTTGAGCACTCAGCAGAATCACCGGCGCACTGTCGCCAGGAAACTTCAGGGCCACATCAGACGGCAGCGGATTGTCCCAATCCGGTGGCACCCTTGCAACCTTGCAATCAAACGCGTTAATCCACCACCGGTTGGGCCGCCTCGAGGTTCGAGTCGTTGAGGGCCACCGAATCTGTATAGGAGGAAGCCATACCAATTACTTACAATGCAAGAGAACAGTAACAACGAGCACGCTCAATTCCTTAAGTTGCGGCGCCCATGCAACCGGGGCAGTCCAGACCGGCGTTACGCACGGCAAGGGAATCCGTAATACTAGACAAAGTTTAAAGCGGCAGCCGGACCTGGAAGCCGAATTCGCCGGGTCACGTTGCAAATACGTAAGTTATTGAATCGGAACCTGGCGAGAACTGTCAATGAGGTCAACTGTGTCAGCGATGGCAGGTTTTGCGTCACACCCGCGTCACCAACGTTGATTCTTTCAACGAAATGCTTTGCTCTCTGCCCGGATGGAACATACCGTGGCTTTCGAGATGTTTGCGTCCGGGACGCAAGAAGAACCGATGAAAAGTGTCGCGACAGCGACCACTGCGCGGGGAGCTGTTGGTTTCGAGTGGTTTGGCGAGGCAGACCACGGCGTGATCGGCGATGACTCTCCGTTAATCTCCGCATCAGCGAATTTCTTCAGCAAGTCATTACCCATTTCCACGAATCAACCGCGAACTGCCGCTGTTGCCGCTCGGGCTAATCTCGTTCGGGCTTAAACCACGGGCGCACACAGCGTCGGGCAATTTCCTATCACTCTTTCATGCGGGCGATGGTGGGGACGTCGATGTGGTATATAAGAGCCCTTGTGAGTTGTCGTTCGCCGCCCTGCCCCCGTTTACTGGGGGTTCCAAGCTGTATTGCGCAGCGTCCAGAAGAATTTATGTCCCAGCGCGAAATCATTGATGCTCTCGAAGAAGAGCTCAGATTAGGCGGCAAGCCGCTAAAGCTCACGGTTTCCGAGGTGAAGCCGGATGGCCCGGCGCTGTTTAAGATATTCATCGATTCGTCGGATTCTTCTCACGGACTGGACGAGAGCCTTGAGGGTGCTGCGGCGTCGTGGCCGGGGCCGCCAAAGGGAACTGCTGACGTCCTCTCCGTCTCCGCCGAACACGGCCAAATCAACATCCGATATCTGAGTGGCCCACCGCCCCGAAAAGGCGGCCATATCGTGCTTCACCCGCCGCGATATCTGGAGGCGTTGCGGGACATTTGGAAATCACCGCTCTTTGCAGAGGCCAGTCTTGGTTGGCTTGAAAAAGTCACCGCTCTGAATTACTCCCCACTCCTCGATGTGCGTTCGGTACCTGGTTTTCCCAAGTTGAGGCATAGGCAAAGACAGGCATTTGGGCTGCTGGATCGGGAGTTTGGGTTCCTTTGGGGACCGCCGGGCACCGGGAAGACCTATACGGTGGGCGCAATATTGGCCTCGTACCTGCGCCAAAGGCCGCAAGCGAGAGTCTTGCTGCTTTCGACGACGAACTGGGCAGTCGACATTGCACTGCTGTCGGTCGACCGTCGCCTTGAAGAACTCGAGCGGACTGATCCTGCGGCTCACGGATTGCGCCAGCAGTGCAAACGAATCGGAACGCACTTCATCGCCGGCAACTACAAAGGCCGTGAACACTTATTACCAGTGGTTGATAGCGATCTTGTTAGACGGATTGCTGAGCTTGAAACGCAGATGCCGGACCGAAGCAATGCGGCAGCCTATGCCACTTGGAAGGACAAGATTAGTGCTCTCCGAGCACAGATACCGAAGCCAATCGATCAGGCGCAAGTGGCGGCGATGACCACAACCGGAGCAGCCTTTTCGTACAGAGCTCTACGGGCTCGCAAGCCGTTCGACCTCATCTTGTTCGACGAGTCCAGCCAGGTAAGCCTGCCCCATGCTTTGGCGTTGGCGCCGCTTGGCCAGCGAGTCCTCTTCGCGGGCGACCACAAGCAGCTTGCACCGATCGTGCGGTCAGCGCATCCCGATGCAAAGAAGTGGCTTGGCGTATCAATGTTTAAGTACATGAAACCGCAGAACCGCTGCTTCTTGAATGAACAGTCCCGTATGGCCGCGGAGATTTGTGACATCGTTAGCTGCGTGTTCTATGACGGGGAGTTGATCGTCGCCGAGAAGTGCGCAACCGACGTGGAATGGTGTGCGGAGCGACGTGCTCACTTCGTCCCCGGGATCGGCACCGACCGCGTACACCTCGAAAAGTGCCCTGCCGAAGGCGACTTCAAACAGACGAAATATGGCATTGGCACACGCTACAAGTCCGCCGAGTATATCGGACAGATCGTTCCTTCTCTCACCGGCCAGGTCGGTGAGGAGAACGTGCTCGTCCTGACTCCTTATCGAGCACAGCGGGGGCTGATCAAAACTTTTCTCCGAAATGCTGGACAGACCAGGGTCCCGGTCAGCACCGTGCATAGGGCGCAAGGGAGCGAGTATCACACTGTCATTTTCGATCCAGTGATCGCAACTGGCGAGAGATTGCTGGGGCATCCTGTCGAAGGACCTCGATTGATCAACGTCGCGCTGAGTCGGGCGAAAGCACGCCTGGTTGTGATTCTTTCCGTCGGCGACTACGCCAATGAGTACCTGCGGCGAATTGTTGACGTGATCTCCGGTGAGGGATAATTGATGGAGCCAGTCGACGTACGGGAACTCGCATTACAGCCAGAAACTAGAGGGCAGAGTCGCGCTCGGCTTTTTTATAAACGGGATTTTACCCGGGGAAATCGATAGCGTATGTCGAAGAAAATCAAAACAGATCCGCAAATGCAAGCATGGATCGATGCGCGCAGACGCCGCCATTTGTCTCACCGCCAGTACAGATGGCCCCAGAGCTTGGGTTGAACCCGGCGAAACTGGGCAAGATCGATAACCACAAGCAGGAGCCCTGAAAACTGCCGCTGCCCCGGTTCATCGAACAACTCTATTTCGAGCGTTTCGGCAAGACCACTCCCGACAACGTCGCGTCGATCGAGGAGCGATGTCGGGTCGAAGGGGCGCAAAGAGAAGCGAGACGTGCCGCCAGGCAGCAGCGTGCAAGCGACAGCACCGGAAGCACGGTGAGCGACGGCGGCGATATGCGGCGCTGCGGTCCGAGGTGCTGCCGTGCACCGACAAGGGGCGGTGACGTGAGGCAAAGTGGTCGTATTCAAGGCGCCTGAGTCAGAGGAGGCTCGGGGCAGGCTCCAAGCCTCTATCCAATCGCAAGGTGCGTTGCAACCCTTCAGGCAGGTTTCAATTTCTCCTCGACATAGAGTGAGAGCTCAATCATACGTTCCATCAATTGCTCGGCCGGCAGTCCCCTAAAATTCTTGAGTACCAACTCCTTGACGTAGAGCCGCACCAGATACCGCAACTGGAGGGCGCGGCTGCGCGTGGCGAAGACAAAATCGCGATGCCCGTTATTCACGACGATCAGGTTCCGCTCGGCATCGAATCGCGAGCGCCACAGTTCCCCGGCGGCTCGCTCAAACGTGTAGCCCGGTAAGCCGCGCGCATTGAGGAGAGAAGGGCCCACAGCCGCGTCAAGGCTATCCGTGACC
>JBEKUD010000105.1:0-18013 GCA_049515395.1 Candidatus Sulfotelmatobacter sp.
AGTTATTTTTGCCGAGCTGGTAATCGATACGCGGCGTGACGCTGGTTCGATGTCTCGGAAAGGGCACAGCTTCGATCAATGGCGTCTCGGTGAGGGTCGTCGGATCGAGCGTGATGGCATTCACGGCGCTGAGATCGTTGATATTTCTGCGCTGGACGTCGAAGAAGAATGAAGCTTTCTTGTTGATCGGCCCACCGATGTTGCCGCTGAATTGAGTGGAATCATAACCGGGCTGATTGGCTCCGCCGAATGGATTGGGCGAATTGAAGGCGGAATCGTTTCCATTCACCATGAACTGACCGTGAAATTTATCGCTGCCTGGCTTGGTAAATACTTCAATGCGGCCATAGCCCAACTTGTCGTATTCGGCGGAAAACGGATTCTGGTTAATGCGGATTTCGCGAATGGACTCTTTGGGAGGGAGTTGGCCGGCGGTGAAACCGTCGATGTAAAGCTGCCCCCCATTCGGTCCGGCGGATGGTCCGGCAAGAGCCTGCAAGTCCGTAAGCAATTCATCGGGATCGTCGGGCAAAGCTTCCAATTCTTTGCCTGTGATGGTGATGGCGCCGGCATTGTTGGCGGGATTGACATCCACCATGGGCGCAGTGTCAGAGACTTGAATCTCTTGCTGCTCAACCTCAATGGCCATCGGCACATTCAATCGCATCGGTTGACCCGCAATGACTACGTTATCGTTCTCGTAAACAGCGAATCCCGGAGCGACAACGTTCAGTGTGTATTGCCCCGGAGCCAGGCCCTTGAATTCATACTCCCCCTGTCCGTTGGATTGCGCTGGAATGGGCTGGGAAGAAGCAGCAGCGGGCGTGAGGGCAACGTTAGCATTTGCGATTGCGGCGCCGGAAGGATCGGTGACCTGTCCGCGTAACGCGCCTGAAGCGGGCTGCGCTGCGTTCTGGGACACGCCGGTCTGGGGGGAAGAAGACTGGGCAGCTGCAAATGCCGCGCAAGCGTACAAAGAAACAACCAATGTCAAACACAGATACTTCCGTAAGGTCATCCAATATTCCAATCCATAATCAGCAGATGAAGAAAATTCAGCGCAACTCCCCCTTCTGTAAAAACGGACTACGGCCCACCGTTGTCGCCTGCAGGAGCGCTCAGGCTCCAGGGAGAAAGTATCGAGGAACTGCTGGCGCTAGGTGCGGCCTGGAGAATCGGCTCCACGCCGCTGAGTAGGGTAATGGCGGTCGCTGCTCCTTCCGTGCCCTCCGTGGAGACCATCACCACCGCGTCCCCTTTGTGCAGATCAGAGAGGGAAGCAGCGGGAAGGCGGCTAAGCACCTGCTGAAAATCAGGTGGCCCACCGGAATGGCCGCCTGGACCACCCCCGGTCGGTCCTGTCGCACCGCCCGCCGAATGCGCAGTCTGGCCGCTTGCGGCGGAAGCCGAGGATGCGCCTTCGCCTCGGGCCGCACCCTTCAAGCGCAGTGCGATCCGTTGTGCCACCTCCGGAGGCAAGTGTCGAAGCTGCGAGTCGGGCGTTACCTTTATGACCATGTTCTTTTTCGATAACAAATCATGAACGCTGAGTGTCGACGAACTTGCATCGACCGAGTTAACGGTTCCGGCAATGTTGCGAAATGCTCCGGAAACGATTTCTTCAGCCGTAAGTGTGGTTCCATCGGCGCTTCGGTCGCCACGCGCTCGCACCTGATCGCCGGGATGACTTTCGGAAAGCGTGCTGGGCTTAGCGTCGTCAAATTTCACCGAGTCGGGCGCGTACCGCCGAATCAGCGTAGATTTGGAGGCTTGGACAATTACATCGTTGCCCCGCACGGTGATCGTCATCGTTCCCGCCGCCGCATCCACGCTTTTGGCGAGTCCATCCACTCCACGCTTCTGCCAGTCGTGCAGATCCTGCTCGTGCCGCGCCGCGAGGTCCGAGCTCTTCATCACGACGATGGACGAAGCCGCAAGCGACGCTTTGTCGTCAGTGAGCTTGCCACCAACCAAAATCCGGTCGCCGACCTGAATATCCTGCAACGGGATCGAGGTTGCATTTTTCAGATTCTTCTCCCCGGGCCCGATTCGAACGATACGGGTTGAAGGCTGCACCGCAACGTTCATGTCGGAGCCAGAATCCGGGGCCAATGTAATGGCGGATCCGTTGATGGCTTTGACAGAGCCAATGGCCCTGCTGGCGGAACCGGCCTCCTGAGCCTCTAATCTGGAAGGCGTGGCGGAGCATAAGAGAACGAAGAGAACGCTCGCTGCAATCGCCATACCAGCTATCGTCCCGAAAAGCCTCTTTCCCGTTGCGTTCATACCTCCATTTAATTTACATCTCCAGAACCACAAAACGGGGGATTTACAAAGTTTTACTTCGATGTGGAGTTTGTTACAGAGAGACACACCTCCGTAACAGGGCGAAGGTCTACGTGGGCAGTTATTCTGCGATCAGCAGGTTTTCCGCGAATGGCCACTGGTCATCGACCCATTGGACTTCGCAGCGAAAACCAGCGGTGCGTGACATCTCGCACACATCTTCCAGGGAATACTTATGGCTGCTCTCGGTCCAGATGGTTTCGCCTTCGAGAAACTCGACGTCCACCTCCGCTGCGGGAATATTGACGGTCTGGTTTCGCATCGACCGGAGATGCATTTCGACACTGCGCGAGTGTTGGTTGATCTTGGCGACATGTTCGAAATGTACGAGGTCGAAATCAGCTCCTAATTCGCGATTGATACGGACTAGCAAATTCAGATTGAACGCTGCGGTCACACCCAGTTCGTCGTCGTAAGCCGCGAGCAGTTGGGAGCTGGATTTTTCCAGATCGGTGCCGAGCAGAAGAAAGTCCCCGGGCTGCAGAATCCGGCGGACCTGATGCAAGAATTTGAGGCCCGCCATGCGGTCGAAGTTTCCAATCGTGCTCCCAAGGAAAAGCACGAGAAGATGCTGCCCAACTCGACGCTGCGCTGCCACTTCCAGAAGTCCATCGAGATACTCGCGCTCGAAGCCAAGGATGCTGATGCAATCGATGTCGCTGAGTTCTCGCTCGCACATGGCAAGAGCCGTTGGAGAAATTTCGATGGGATAGTAGCGTGTGTTACGCTGCCGCCGGCAAAGAGCCTCGAGGATCTGGCGGGTCTTCCGGCCACTACCGCTGCCCAGTTCCGCGACAGCGACTGGGGTTGCGAGACGGTCAACAATGTCCCCTGCGTGGCGCCTCAGCAAGCGCTCATCGGCGCGCGTGAGGCCATACTCCGGAAGGTGGCTGATCACTTCAAACAACGCGGAACCGACGTCGTCGTAGAGATATTTCGAGAGCAGTTCCTTCTGACCTGTCTTGGTCAGTCCGGCGCGAACGTCGGCGGCAAATTCATCCGCTGTGTTGGAAGTGATTGCGTGAACGAGCATGGTGACAGCTCCTTATTCGAGTCAGCGGCTTACACAGCGAAAGCCGGTATAGATGTATTGGTAGTGCGCCTGAAACCAGTTGCGGAACGTGCCTCGCAGTATGCTTGCCGCTGTGCGCGAAGATCCACCTTTCATGACAAAGTGCTTGCCATCGAAGAAGTCGGCGGAATATCCACGGTAGAACGGGAACGGTTTGAATCCCGGGAAGGGGGCGAACTTGGTGGACGTCCACTCCCAGCCATTGCCGACCATGCCTTGGACACCGAAAGCACTCTCGCCGGCGGGAAATGCGTTGACCGGCGCCGGATCCCATCGATGAAAATCGAAGTTGCCGAATTCTGCAGCAGGAGTTTCGTTCCCCCAGGGAAACGCGCGCTGCTCGCCGTGCGGAGTGCAATATGCCGCTCTCTGCCACTCGGCTTCGGTGGGTAACGACTTCCCTTCCCACTTGGCATAGGTCTTCGCTTCCGCCTGACTAACATAGACCGGCCAATCAAGGGGAAGCGGAAGGTCGCGGAACATAGCGCGATACGACCACTGATCGCCATTCCGTTTCCAGAAAGCGGGATGCGAGATTCCGTGCTGCGACTTCCAGTCCCAGTCTTCGACGGGGCCATCGCTCCACAACTCGCGATTTTCATATCCGCCGGCGGAGACGAATTCGAGGTACTGACGATTGGTTACTTTGTAGCGATCGATGGCGAATGCGGGAACGTCGACGGCGAGAGCTTCATACTCGTTGTCCCAGCCAAAATTACCGTCGGTGCGATGAAGGCCTAGCGTAACCTGGCCGGCGGGAATTTCTATACTGCCTTGATTCACTTGAGGAGTTACCAGGATCGGAGATTCGGAATGCTGAACCTTCCGATCGAGCGGCAATTGATGCAGCATGTAAGCCAGCGTTTCCGCGTGCATCAAACGGTGTTCGATGGCCACACTAAGCAGGGTACTTAGCGAGAACCCGTCTCTTCCTGAAGAATTGAAAAGTGCATCGGGCAACTTGTCGTCGATGAGAAAGCGGATTTTTCTGACATATTCCTGGACGGCAGCAATCGATGGCCACTCCGAAGGCTGATCGGTGGGCAGCCCGCCTCCGACCGGATCAATGCCGAAGGCAAATAGTCGGTCAAACTCGGGGTGAAAGCTCTTCAGTCCGAATACGCATTCATGGAAGAGGTTCCAATCGAAAGCTTCGAGATGCCCGATATAGAAGACAATGCGGTGGCGTTCTGCGATAGGACGCTCGTAGCGCGAGTCCGGATTCACGATGGTAAAGAGATCATCGGTTCTTTGACGAGCGCCTGCTAGTTGTTCGATCAGGTGCTGACAAGTAGCCGCGTCGGTGGAAGTGATGGGCATGCCAATCTCCTAAATCTAGTGCGGAATCGGTAAAGGAACCGGTACCGCAGTTCGACGATTCTATCCGTCTCCGGACCCGAGTACCATAGGGCAATGGCTCTTCCGGTATTCCATGTTGACGCGTTCACAACAATCGCCTTCGCAGGCAACCCCGCGGCGGTATGCCCTCTTGCGGATTGGTTAGATGACGGGTTCTTGCGAGAGGTCGCCGCCGAAAATAATCTTTCTGAAACGGCATACTTCGTGCCTCGCGGCGATCGTTACGAATTGCGCTGGTTTACACCCCGCTGTGAGGTGAAGTTATGCGGGCACGCGACGCTGGCTTCGGCTTTTGTCTTGATGACTATCCTTGAACCGGGGCGCGAATCGATACCCTTCGAAACGCGTTTCAGCGGTCCGCTGACGGTTCGCCGCGATGGCGCGTTGCTGGCAATGGACTTCCCGGCTCTGGCACCTTGGGTTTGCACGGCCCCGCCAGCGACCTTACATGAAGCTTTGGGAAAAGATCCTGCTGCAGTCATGCAAGTCGAGGACAACTACTTCGCAGTATACGAACGCGAGGAGGACGTAAGGGGCATCCGTCCCGACTTCAGGCTGTTGGAGAAACTGCATCCGGCCGGAGTCGCTATCACGGCTCCGGGGGTTGATTCTGATTTCGTATCCCGCTACTTCGCGCCCAGCTATGGTTTTGCGGAAGATCCCGTGACTGGCTCAACGCATTGTTCGCTGGCGCCTTTTTGGGCAGAACAACTGGGCATGACGAGTTTGCACGCGCGCCAGCTGTCGGAGCGCGGCGGTGAATTGTGGTGCGAAGTCAGAGGGGATCGAGTGATTCTGAAAGGTAATGCCGTGCTGACCCTGCAAGGCAAACTGCTGATTTAAGGAAACAACTTGTGCGGGTTTGCCTACTGGACCAATCCCTTGCTGTGCAGGAATTGATGCGCGACGTTTTTTGCGTCTTGGTGCTGGGCGTCGAGAGCGTAATTTAGTTTCTGCATCTCCTGATCGGAAATCTTGCCGCCCAACGCCGCGATCGCTTGGGAAACCTCAGGGTGCTCCTGCAACGTCTGCAACCGAACCACGGCGACCGCCTCGTAGGGAGGAAAGTAGTGGCGGTCATCTTCGAGCACAAACAAGTCCAGAGCAGGAATCAGGCCATCGGTGGCATTGCCGGCGGCGATGTCAATCTGATGGTCTTTCAAGGCGGGCGCCAGCAATCCCAGATCCATGACACGCGGCGGTGCGGCGAAGTCGAGGCCATAAGCCGCTGCCAGTCCGGCGTATCCGTCGGGACGCTCCATGAATTCGTATCCGAATCCGGCGCGCCAGTGCGGAGCGAACGCAGCTGCTTGCGATAATGTTTTCAGATTCAGGCGACGAGCATCATCGCCGCGAATTTCCATAGCGAAAGTATCGTTGAATCCGAAAGGGGGACCAAGGGTCAGCCCGAAACGCTTTTCGTACTCCCGCTTGACCTGTGGATAGACCTGAGATTTATCGCCAGCCACTTTCTGCTTGAGGATGGCTGTCAACGCCGTGCCCGTGTATTCGGGATAGATATCGATACGGCCCGCCAGCATCGCCTGCTGGCAAATATAAGTTCCTGCGAGATAGAAGCGACGTTCGACTTTAACCTGAGAGCGCGATTCAACCAGTTGGGCCAACAGTTCGCCCAGCATCAGGGACTCGGTAAAGTTCTTGGAGCCGATCACAACGCGATCGGAATGCGACGGGGCGCACGAAGGCAGAAGGAGAGCCAATAAGACTGTGCAGATCGCGATCCCGTATTGTTTCTCTTGAAAGTGCCCTTGCCGATCCTTTCCCGTGGAGTCCGTTTTCATCGCATCCAGTCTCATCGCGTCCGCAGACGCCTTTCCAGCAATCCCAAACCGAAATCTGCCGACAACGCCATGATTGCCGCTGGAATAGCTCCAGCCAAAATAAGTTGGTTGTTCACCATGGCAAGGCCGCGGAAGATGAATTCGCCCAAGCCGCCTGCGCCGATTGCGGCAGCGATGGTGGCCAGTCCCACAGATACGACCACTGCTACTCGGATGCCCGAAAGAATCACACTCATTGCAAGGGGCAGCTCCACTTGAAACAGAAGTTGACGGTCGGTGAGTCCCATGCCACGCCCGGCTTCGACTACCGAGGCGTCGACGCCGCGAATTCCGGTGTAGGTATTGCGAATCACCGGCAAGAGTGCATAGAGAGTCAGTGCCAGAATGGCTAAGCGATCGGCGCGGGCTCCGATCCAGGGTACAGGCAGCAAGAAACCAAACAGGGCAAGGCTCGGAACTGTCTGGATAATGTTTGCGGTTCCCAACACCGGCTTATTCCATACGGGCCAGTGCGCACTCACGATGCCGAGCGGTATGCCGATCAATACCGCGAGCAGCGTCGAAACGCCCACTAACCACAAGTGTTCCAGGGTCAGTTCCAATATTTCTTCATGGTGCTGCAGGAAGAAATGAAGGAAATTCATGAGGTGCCTCGATTTGCCACCGAGTCGAGCCCTTCTCCGAAAGCCTGTACGTAAGCGGCGGCCAGCGGATCATTGGACCGCAAAAAATCCGGAGGAGAAAGAACGGTAAGAAGGCGGCCACTCTCCATGAGCGCGATCCGCGAACCGAGGAGCATCGCTTCGCGCAGGTCGTGGGTTACGAAGACAACTGTTTTCTTCAATCGCTGCTGGAGAGAGAGAAACTCGCGCTGCAACTGGTCGCGGGTAAGAGCGTCTAGCGCGCCGAAGGGCTCATCCATCAGCAGAATCGCCGGATCGGCGGCAAGAGCTCGGGCTACTCCGACCCGCTGCCTCTGACCGCCTGAAAGTTGATGCGGATATCGGGAGGTGACGTTCGGGTCAAGTCCGACCAGGTGCAGCAGCTCCTTGACCCGCTGTTGAATCTGCTGCGCGGGCCACCCTTCAATTCGGGGAACGACACCAATATTGCGTTCCACTGTGAAATGCGGGAACAAGCCTACATCCTGGATGACATAGCCAATGCCGCGCCGCAAGCGAATTACGTCGCTTTCGGCCGTGAGCGCGCCATTGACGCGAACCTCCCCGCTGCTTGGGATCAACAGACGATTGATCAGCTTCAGGGTGGTGGTTTTGCCGGAGCCGCTGCGGCCCAGAAAGACGAGAGTTTCGCCATGTTGCACCTGCAGACTGAGATCCTGAAGTAGCGGCTGGCCATTCGGCAGCCGGTAAGCGACGCGGCGAAAATCAATTACCGGTCCGTTGGCGGAGGTTCGTTCCATGTTCAATCTTAACTGGTTCGATCGTACTGGGAAGAATACCGGAGTTGAATGCCGGGCGCGGAAAATGCCTTTGAGACAGCCTCCTCGATTCTGGCCGCACCCACAGAGCTAATAGACGATCAGGCTCCCTACCGCTACGATCGACTTCAGAATTGATGCCATCAGTTTAGGTATGAGTGTGTCCAGTTCACGCGATCTTATTTCCTGGGTAATGGTCCTCCTATTCCCGCTGTCGCTGCTGGCGGCGGACACGGGCTCTGCCGTGGTGCACAGTAGCGGCGGAGTATGGGTAAACGGCGCAGAAGTATCGGACTCTACCACCGTTTTTTCGGGTGATCTGCTGGAGACGAAAGCCGGCTTCGTCGCAGATCTCGCAAGTGAAGGATCTTCCGTGTTGATCCAAGGGGAATCCATCGTAAAGTTTCAGGGTGATTATCTGGTTCTGGAACACGGAAGCGTCGCCGTGGGGACCTCGACCTCAATGAGCGTGCATGTGAACTGCATAAACGTGGAGCCCCTTTCCAATGACCGGACGCAATATGATGTAACCAATTTAAGCACCAAGGTCGAGGTCATAGCTCACAAGGATGACGTGAATATCAGACGAGGCGGCACTCTCCGGAAAACATCTGCAGAGAGCAACTCATCTGAATCCGGCACGGTGCACGAGGGGCAGCAAGCCATGCGTGACGAATCCATTGCTTGCGGAGCCGCAGCCGTGCCCCACGGGGCCGGCACGGCTGCGAATACGAAATGGCTGGAAATTGGCGGCGGCGCTGGCGGTGGGGCTTTGGTTCTTTGCTTACTCCTATGCAAAGGCTCAAAACAAAGCAACGTCAGCCCTTCACAACCCTAGCTCGCTACGCGCACTGTTCATAGGATCGCTGTCGCACGGCCCGGCGGCAATCCTTCCCCGAAACTTCAGCAATATCCGCCGATGGGGCGTATAATCAAGATCTTGACCTCGAAGACACCCTGACAGCACGTTGCGCCTTCGCGATTGAGAAGATTTCCTGAAAGGCGAGTGACGCGTTGAACGTGAGGATTTCCGGAAGTCATTTCTCCCGATTCCTAAAATGCAGCCTTACCGAGCGGCAATCAAAGCACGCCGACTGAGGATGCGCTCGTAGCTCACCCTGGAGACGCCCGCGTGCGCGATAAGGTGCCGAACGCCGTGTGTTTCTGACCAAACCAGAACGGCAGGAGAAAAAATGTCCGGAATCAATGGAGACAAAGCCAGATTTAACCGGCGACGAAGGCAAAAGATCAGTCGCCGCATAAGCAATCAGAAAATGTTGAAGGCGCTGGAAGAAAAACATCTGACGCCTCCGGCCGCTCCTTCCAACCTCAAGGAGAAGTCGGCGTGACTAATATCGCCTTACCCTTTCCTCTACCTGAGGGCAGTCTCGAGAAAAAAAAGCGCGTGCTTCTGCTGGACACCTCGCAGACCAAACGCGACTTGCGGGCCGAGGTGATGAGACGGCTTGGCATCGATGTGGATTGCGCAGCCGATGTGCTGGAGGCGCGATGCTGGTGGCGGGCCGACTTGTACAATCTGGTGCTGATCAACGCCATCGGCGAAGCGGAGAGCCGCGATAAATTCTGCACTGACATCCGGAATGCGATCCCGCCGCAGAAAATTGCTTTCTTTGTGGGCGGTCCCGAGTATCTCTCGAGCGCGCCCAATTCCGACGCCGCACGCGTCGAGGCCGATCCGGGCACTGTGCATAAGCAGATGGTGGCAGCTCTGCTCGCTAAGAGTTCGCAGAATTCATCGCAGCGCTGGGGAATATTGGAAGCCTGTAAACGTATTTCCTCGGTCCGCTCGGTCAGCGAAGCCCGCTCGCGTGCGATACGGGAGACACCTCGCCCGTCACGATGGGCAGAAGCCATCGAACAACACTCCGCTTCCGAAGAGATTCGTTCGCAACCCATATTTGCAAACGCGATTGCGGCATCAGAAAGAGAAGGAATTCTATGAAAAACCTGTATGTAGGCAATCTACCTCACAGCACAACAGAAGCTGAGCTTCGTGGAGTCTTCGAGGCGCATGGCGCAGTCGATAAGGTCAGCATTGTCACGGATCGGGAAACCGGTCGAGCACGGGGCTTTGCTTTTGTTGAAATGGCGAACCCTGCGGAAGCGGACAAGGCAGTAGCGGCCCTGAATGGCAAAGAACTTGGCGGCCGGGCGTTAAAGATTAACGAAGCTAAACCCAAGACCGATGCCCCTCGGGGCGGAGGGGGAAAGCGCTTCGGTGGCGGAGGAGGCGGCGGTCGCGACGATTATCAGGGTCACGCCCGTCAACCCCGCGAGCCGCGCTGGTAGTACCCTGAGAGACAGAACATAAGATAGACGAGCTCGGGGCACATGGCTGGTTGATTCAGCAGGGAGTCGAAGGCGTGCCCAGAGCTTTGCAGCTGAACGAAGTGCAACCCGCGCCAGAAAGCGATTGCACAAATTGACAACGGGAGATAGGCAATGCCAGGACGAGGTCGATCAAGCTTTACTAAACGCCAGAAAGAACACACTCGCCAACAAAAACAACGCGACAAAGCGGAGCGGAGGATCCAACGCAAAACCGAAGAACCACTAGGGACGTCGAGCGACTCGAGCGAACTGGATTTGAGTGAACTGCAAAAGCACGCTGCCGAGCAGGCCGCTCTTTTCCAGATGGGATCCGATGACGCCGATATTTCCAGTATGCCCCGCGAACGCATTCCCGAGAAAACCGAGCCGTAGCACTCTATTGCCGAGGCAACGTACTTATTCAAACATACAGGGCGCGTCTTCTGGACGCGCCCTATTCACATGCTCGTAAGTTCCTGCCTGTGCTCGGTTATGCGAACACTTCGCCGGGCAGTTTCGTCAGCGTGCGGCTAGCCAAGGTGTTCTGAACTGCGTTCTGCCGACGGTCTGCAATCGCCCAGTTCACCTGCTTGCGCTCGATGCGCAACTTCAGCGTTCGCTCAATGTAACGGAGTTCGATCACCTCGCCGGCAGCCACCAAGCTGGTTGCCAATCCTTCCAAGCCTGCGCGGCCGGTTCGTCCAACCCGATGAATGAAATCTTCCGCCATCTTAGGCAGATCGTAATTGATCACGTGCGCGACGTCGTCAATGTGCAGGCCACGCGCGGCCACATCGGTTGCGACGAGTATTTGATAACGTCCCTCTTGGAAACCGCTAAGCGCCCCGTTGCGCTGGGATTGCGAGCGGTCGCCGTGAATCATGGCCGCCGAAAAACCTTCGCGTACGAGCTCCTTCGCCAGCCGCTCCGTGCCTCGTTTGGTGCGGGCGAATATCAGCGTCTGCCCCTTCTCGGCGTAAAGTAACTGCCGTAGAACATCGGGTTTTTCGGTTGGGCGCACCTCATAGGCTTGCAATCGAACACTTTCTACCGGCTTCAAGACCGATCCCACCGCCACGCGCACCGGATCGCGCATGGAATCGTTCACCAGGCTCGCAACCGACTGCTCCATGGTGGCCGAGAAACAAAGAGTCTGCCGGCATGGCGGCAATACCGCTAAGATCCGGCGAATCGCAGGCAGAAATCCCATGTCCAGCATGCGATCGGCCTCATCGAGTACAAGGATCTTAATCTCGCGCAGATCAATCAGCCTGCGGCTGATAAAGTCCTGCAAACGACCCGGAGTTGCAATCACCAGCGAGGATCCGCTCCGGACAGATTGAATCTGCGATTTCTCAGACACTCCACCGATCACCAATGCGGCCATCGAGAGGTCCCTGCCGCGCAGTTTCTTGTACTCTTCATTGACCTGAATCGCGAGTTCGCGCGTGGGAAGCAGAACCAATACGCGCGCTTTTTGCGAAGAATCGCGCTGCAACACCTCGATCACGGGGATGAGAAAAGCCAGCGTCTTGCCGGTACCGGTCTGTGCGGTTGCCAGCACGTCCTTGCCTTCCAGGGCGTGGGGAATGGCCTGCGCTTGAATTGGGGTTGGGATAATAAATTGAGCTGTCGCCAGCCTCTGCTGCAAAGCAGAAGACAGCGGTAGTTCTGTAAAACCTGTCATTCGTAATGTTTCTTTCTGGAGAGGCTCATCAACTCTGGATACACGTGTGGTGAGTTCCTGGGCCGCTCTTGATCTTGGATTTGGCGCTGAATAAACGGTGGGCAGGAAAAGCGGAGATGAATCTTGATCCAACAGGATCACCGCGTCACAAGCAAACCGTGGCAGTAGCGTTGAAGCCATTATAGCACAGCTTAACTCCTTGATTAACAGTTACGAAAGATACATCCTTCAGCCGCAGACCTAGTTAGACATCGAAAATCCGATATACCGACGAAGGCTGCTGAGCTTGCAGCAACGAAATCGCGACATTGTGTACCGCAACCCCGGTGGTCGTACGCCCATCCAGCTTGCCGTGATGAGCATGGCCATGCACAACCAGATCCGCTCCGTGACGGTCCACCACTTCCTCCAGCCGCGAAGTTCCCATGAAGGGGAATATCTCGGGCGCTTCCCCCTGCACGGTGTCGGCAATCGGCGAATAGTGCAGAACGACCACGCGTTTCGGGCTTCGCAATTGAGACATCGCGCACTCCAGCTTCAGCGCCTCATCGATGGATGCGCGAACGAAGTCCTTGATTTCGCGCTCGCCAAACGCGGTCAGGATTCCGCGGCCGAATCCTCCGACGAAACCTTTTGTTCCGGCAAAAACCGACCCCGTCTCGCTCGTACGCACTTCCGTCGAGCAGCTTGATCCCGGAGGAAATAATCATCCGCGCGAGCTCGGTTTCCTTCCCGCTCTCGAAGTCGTGATTGCCCAGTACGACTATTGTTGGGAGCCGCAGGCGCACCAGCACATTCAACAGAGGTTCCAATCTCTTCGGGCTGGCCAAAGTTTGTCAGATCCCCGGCAAGCACCAACACATCGGCTTCGTCGCGCACCCGCTCGAATTGGTCCTTGAGCTTTCCTGGCGCTTCTCTTCCAACAAATTCGGCAACTCCCACTCATTGACATCGATAGCGAACATGTTTTCGTCTACCAGGCCTCCCCTGAATTTGGCATCGGAGTGAGGCCCCGAGATTTGATTCTCGAAACGCTGCAGCAGTCGACGCCATATTGTCGACGGAACATAGCGGGTCTGAGCCGGATACACGTTCCTAAAAAGCATAAGTGACCAAAGAAGCATCTCCCAGTGCTCACCTACAATCTGCAGCGTACGTTCCCAATCGAAGGTACCGTAGGTTCCATAAATGACGTGAGGATATCGGCACCATCGAAACGTTCCCGTTTGGGCCCACAAGATTTTCGAAGCTACCAATTCTTCAGGAGCCAATACTCGGGTTTTAACCCGATGAATCACAACTGGACTTGCTCGCTCGATCCAGGAATCCCCCACCCCGATGACGCCGTTGCTCATACTCGTAATAAGGTCTACAAGAAACTCGCCCTTGCGAGCCTTTGCCAGCCAAACCGGATCGGACGCAGACCATGCAATCGAAGCCCCGTTCCCGAAGATAAGGGAAGACCATCACACGAAGCCTTGGCCGTCATAAAGAGATCAGGATCTTTGGTGAATCGGCAAATTCCTGTATGAGAGCGCAACGCAAAAGCACCGGAAACCGCGTAAGGAACCCTCTTGTCCTCAAGTGCGGTTAGCAATCCTCGGAAGAGAGAAGCCTGCTCCTCCGGGACGTCGGCTGGAATCGAAGAGGTGACAGTAAGGTCGGCAGGGGCGATTCAGGCACGGAGTTTGGATGTTATTCTCCTGCTTGCGATTGTTAGGTTTGCCATTGTAGAGCTCCAGTCATTTAGCGACAACCGCGGAACATGCATCTCATATTCGCGCAACCCGTCGAGCGCGAACCTGGCTTGACTCTTGGCAGGCCATACTTTCTGCACCACCAAACCTGAGTCGTTCTTTGAAGCTGCAGTTGCACAAGAGCCCCATTTACACGAGCCACCAGCTCATCTCACCTCCGATTGGAGTGCCGCACATAGGTCCGTCAAGCTTCTGGCCAGCCTTGAACCTCTAATTGTTGTTCCGGGTCACGGTCAACCGGTTGACGCGGCCGATATGCCCGCGGCGCTGCAAGAATTGGTCTCGCGATTCGACGAAGTCTCTGTGCCTGACAATCGGCGGAACTCTGCAGCATAGGGCTGCTGGAAACGATCTCAGCGCAGGAATTCGTCGCGCGCTTCCCTTCCGCCCATGACGTAGAGCGCGACAGAACTCCCTACATGTGACCGCCGGCGATACAGCGCCCACCTTATGGACCAGCTCGGCACTGGACCCTATCCTATGAAAACGGCCCTTCTGGCGTTGGACCATCCGCACCGGAGCAGGGTGTGTCAAATACACTTTATGAGAATCGCCCAGGTTGCACCATTGTATGAAAGTGTTCCGCCTGTTCTTTACGGGGGTACAGAGCGAGTTGTGTCATGGCTCACCGAAGAATTAGTCCGTTTAGGACACGATGTCACTCTTTTCGCCAGCGGAGATTCCGTAACCAATGCCCGACTGGTGCCGGTGTGCCCGAGGGCGCTTCGGTTAGATGCGGATTGCAAAGATCCGCTGGCGCGTCACCTCGTCATGATGGAGCGGGTTTTCCAGGAATCGCCAACGTTTGATCTCATCCACTTTCATATCGACTACATTCACTTCTCGATGGCCAGGCGTTCAGAAGTGCCCTGTCTGACAACTCTGCATGGACGCTTAGACATTCCGGACCTGGTGTCCGTGTACCAGAACTTCCGAGAACTTCCGGTTGTGTCTATTTCGAATGCGCAACGCGCCCCTCTTCCTTGGGCGAACTGGCAAGGTACGGTGCTCCACGGGATGCCGAAAAAATCCCTGACGCCCGGGCAAGGGAATGGAAACTATTTGGCGTTTGTTGGCCGAGTGTCACCGGAGAAGGGCCTGGATGAGGCGATCGATATCGCCTTACGATCTGGCATGAAGCTAAAAATGGCAGCCAAGGTGGATCAGTCAGACGTCAGGTACTTTGAGAAGCGGATCAAGCCCCTCTTGAACCATGGACTTCTGGAGTTTGTCGGCGAAATTGGACATGACGCGAAGAGCGAGTTCATCGGCGATGCGGCTGCGCTGCTCTTCCCGATCCGATGGCCGGAACCTTTCGGTATTGTGATGATTGAAGCTTTGGCGTGCGGCACGCCTGTCATTGCCTATCGGCAGGGTTCCGTCCCGGAAATTATCGAAAACCGAGTCACGGGCTTTATCGTAGCTGACTCGGATGCTGCTGTCGCTGCTGTCAAGAAGATCGGAACGATCGACCGTCAAACGTGTCGAAAACAGTTCGAGCGGCACTTCTCCGATCAACGAATGGCTAGCGATTACGTTAGTATCTACCAAAGGCTGGTTCAAAAACCACCATCAGCGATCGCCATCGAGGACGGAGTTCTGAGTTGGATGGACCTGGTACCGCACACTACTACATAGCGACTTCTGAATCGCCGACCGACGATCGCGCACGCGTACTCAAATACGGGAGAACGTTCTTCGTATTCGACCGACTCGGCGACGTGCAAACCACCGGCATGGGTGAACAGGGCCTGTTTTTTGAAGACACACGGCATCTGTCAGGACTCATGATGCTCTTGTGGGGAACCCGGCCTCTGTTGCTTAGTTCGACGGTGGAGACCAGCAATTTCCTTTTTACCGGAGATCTTGCAAACCTGGACGTCTCCCGCGACAACGAAGTGGTGGTTCCTCGCGGAACACTCCACGTGCTGCGTTCTCGCTTCTTGTGGAAAAACTGCTGTTACGAAGAGATCGTTTTCATGAACCATGGGCTCGCCGATTTGCTGGTTCCCTTCCGCACTACGTTCGCCGCGGACTTTGCGGACATTTTTGAAGTCCGAGGGATACATAGGGAACAGAGAGGCCGGCGTTTGCCGGCGGAATTGGGAGAACGCTCGCTTCTACTCTCCTATGAGGGCTTGGATGGCGCCGTCCGGCGCACCTATATTCAGTGGGATACTTCTCCTCATCACGCTACGGAGCGGGAGTTGCACTACGACGTCAA
Source organism: Candidatus Sulfotelmatobacter sp. (assembly GCA_049515395.1). Lineage (GTDB taxonomy): Bacteria > Acidobacteriota > Terriglobia > Terriglobales > Acidobacteriaceae > Sulfotelmatobacter. The sequence continues at coordinate 16,020 of JBEKUD010000105.1, forward strand.
ACTCCGTCCGAAAGAACACGCCTGTTTTTGTTTGTCCATTGCGTGCAACTCCCATCGACCCAAGCAGTCGACCACTTATCCGCGAGCCATCAGCGCTGCCCGTCGCGAACTGGAAACGGTTGGCGATTCTTTTCCCCGTATTTACAGTTCGAATTCACGCTTCAATGACTGGATCAACCGCTCCATTGCCGACGTGCAGATGATGGTGGTGGGAAATCCAGAGATCGATTATCCCTACGCTGGTGTGCCGTGGTTCGGTACCGTATTCGGCAGAGACGGAATTATCACCGCTTTGCAGAGCCTTTGGCTGAATCCTGCAATGGCGAAGGGCGTCCTCGAGTGTCTGGCAGAAAAACAGGCTGACAGGGTGGATGCGCGCACAGAGGCCGAGCCGGGAAAGATTCTGCATGAAATGCGTCTTGGGGAAATGGCAACTCTCGGCGAAGTTCCTTTCGGCCAATACTATGGCAGTGTGGATGCAACACCACTCTTCATAATTCTTGCGCGCGCTTATTACGAGCGTACTGCGGATTGTCAGTTTATTCAGCGCTTGTGGCCGAACATCGAGCAAGCGTTACGGTGGATCGATGAATTCGGAGACGCCGATGGCGACGGCTTCGTCGAATACCGACAACGGTCAGCCAGGGGGCTGGTACAGCAAGGTTGGAAGGACTCCAACGATTCCATTTTTCATGCCGACGGCACGATTGCGGAGGCTCCAATCGCTCTCTGCGAAGTGCAAGGGTACGTTTACGCCGCGAAACTGGCTGCCGCTTACCTTTGTCGCTTTGCCGCAGGCTCGAACAAAGCAGCCGCGTTGGAAGTAGAAGCGGAGAAACTGCGCGCTCAATTCGAGGGACAATTCTGGTGCGAAGAGCTTTCGACTTACGCCTTGGCGCTCGATGGCAACAAGCGGCCTTGCCAGGTGCGAGCCTCGAACGCGGGTCACTGCCTGTATACCGGCATTGCTTCGCCCGACCGGGCGCGCCGGGTCGCGGAAACGCTCTTTCAACCAGAATCCTTCAGTGGCTGGGGCGTGCGAACAGTGGCCTCAAGCGAAGCGCGCTACAATCCTCTTTCCTATCACAATGGTTCGGTGTGGCCACATGACAACTCGCTGATCGCCAGCGGTCTGGCAAAATATGGACATAAGAGCCAGGCAGGAAAAATATTTATGGGACTGCTCGATCTAAGCAGCATGGTCGAGTTGAACCGACTGCCAGAGCTCTTCTGCGGGATTGATCGTCGCCCGGGCGAAGGCCCCACGCTTTATCCTGTTGCATGTTCGCCCCAAGCCTGGGCCGCCGCCGCACCGTTTCTGATCCTGCAATCTTGTCTTGGAATTTCAATCGATGCAGAACGCAAGCGCATCCTCTTCGATGATCCCTATTTGCCGGATGGAATTCCGACCCTTGCGATTAAGAATTTACGGTGCGGCGACATAGGCGTCGATTTGATGCTTGAAAGACGGAATGACTCCGTCCTCGTGCACAAAGCTGGCTCACCCAGCGCAATCGAGATCGTAACCATCGTCTCCTGACGTCGTCATACTTCTCCAACCATTTTTCCATCGCTGAAGGTAGGTACACTGCATGCTACCGAAATCTCCCGATTGCCTTACGAGACCCGAGAGCTCAACCTAGAAGGTATGCTAACGGCCCGTAAAACGCGTACTTCGTGGACGATCACGCTGCCGTCAGACGGGCTTCCAGCGTGCCCTTGCCTAAGGGCAATTCGTCGCACAAGGATTCGCATTGATCCTTAGGGAATCATCTACCACCGCCTAAGGGCCTCTGACGATTGTTCTCTCTCGCGGCAAACCTTTCTCATCGATAAATCAATCAAGTTTAGTCGGAGTAGGGATCACGATTGCTCATGACCCCCTCCACGGATCCGGACGAGCGGTTTTCCCGCATCCGGCTCTTGCCTTAGGTAATAACGCCCATGCGGCGCAAAGGATAGGGATGACAGACAAAAGGCAAAGGCAGCCAGCG
>JBEKUD010000106.1:0-17434 GCA_049515395.1 Candidatus Sulfotelmatobacter sp.
GCAATCCCGTGACCAGCGAACAGATCAGCGGGCTGGCGCGAGTGGTGCGCGGCAACGCGCAAGCGGGATTTGAAAATGTTGCCCTATGGCACGAGCGCGACATCTCACACTCTTCGGCCGAGCGTGTCATTCTGCCGGACTCCACCACGCTGATCGATTACTTGTTGAGCAAGACGGCGAATCTGATCGAAACCATGTTCGTGTACCCCAAGCGGATGCTGGCCAACCTCGAGGGCACCCACGGTTTAATCTTCAGCGGCCAGCTTCTGCTCGATCTGGTGGAGCACGGATTTTCCCGCGAAGAGGCCTACCTTAGGGTCCAGAGGCATGCGATGCGCGCGTGGAAAGAGGATTTGAACTTCCGTCAGCTGGTGCTGGCCGATAAGGAGATAACGGCGAAGATTCCGCGCCAGCAGATCGAATACGCCTTTGACCTACCGCGTCAGCTGAAGTACATCGATAAGATTTTCGCTCGCGTCTTCCCGAACCCAGCTGCTAGCCGCACAAGATCGAAGGTTCGTGCACGATCTTCACGGACACGAACACACCGCTAGCCCACACTTACCCATTGGCGTATAAACCCGGCTGAAGCAACTAAGTTGCGCTACGCCGTCGCCGCGTGCTGGCGGTTTCACCCCCCGTGCATCTTCCACCATCGTCCCGGCATCGAAGGAATTAACCATGCAGTTAATTCGTAAAGTTTCGTCAAAATTGGTCGGAGGTGACCTGTGACAACGGCGACAAGCAAGTACGCGGTTTTGAGAACTGTGTGTACCCTGCTGGCAGTTGGGCTGTTGAGTGCGACGCTGATCGCCCAGACCGCAGTCGCAAATCGCAAGGATAGTCAGATTCAAACCGCGCTGACAAGGAAGTTCGGCGCGAAGAATCAATTCCGCGATGTGCGATCGAGCGTGGAAAACGGGGCTGTGACTCTAACCGGGACGGTGGATCTCTACCAAGGCAAGCTGGACGCGGCCAAACTGGTTCAAAAGGCCGCCAAAGGGCAGAGCGTGCGTAACTGGATCACAGTGGCGGGGCCGAACGTTCCCGACGCGCAACTGGAGCAAAAACTGGCTCAGAAGTTACGCTACGTCCGCGTTGGCTATGACAACATGTTCGATTACTTCGCCTTGGGGGTGAAGGACGGCGTGGTTACGGTGGAGGGTCAGGATCTCACTGGAGTCGGCCGCGATGAGGCTCTGGCCGACATTCAAGGCATGCCCGGGGTGAAAGATGTGATCGCGAACATCACGCTGGAACCGGTTTCTCCCATGGACGATGGTCTGCGTCTGCGCGCGGCTCGTGCGATCTACCGCGATTCCGTGCTGGGGAAATACGCCATCGATCCGGCGCGGCCCATTCGCATCATCGTGGATAACGGCCACCTCACGCTTTATGGCTCGGTGGAGAATTCTATGGACAGGAATATCGCCGGAATTCGAGCCAACCAGCTCTTCGGCGCTTTCACCGTGGAAAACAAATTGGTTGTAGACAAAGATTCCGGGCAGCCTGGCGTGTAATACCGGGGAGGGTGAGTGAGAGGCGCGGCGAAAGCCAGGTCTTTTTATTTCTATTCAGAGCCGATTGATCAGTGACGCCACATAGCCCGCACCGAACCCATTGTCGATATTCACCACGCTCACATTCGAAGCGCAGGAGTTCAACATGCCGAGGAGTGCGGCGAGTCCCTCAAACGACGCGCCATAGCCAACACTGGTGGGCACGGCAATCACAGGCACGCCGACGAGTCCCCCGACGACGCTAGGCAGGGCGCCTTCCATGCCGGCGCATACGACTACGACTCGCGCCTTGGTCAGAGCCTCGCGATTGGCCAACAAACGGTGAATGCCTGCGACCCCGACATCGTAGAAGTGCTCCACCCGATTACCCATCAATTCCGCAGTCACAACCGCTTCTTCGGCCACTGTGATGTCACTGGTTCCCGCCGAAACCACGGCGATTGTTCCTTTGCCATAGATCTGCGGATCCTGCTTCAGCACAATCGCTCGCGCCAGTTCACGATATTCCGCAGCCCGTAGTTTTTTCTTTACCGCGGCATATTGCTTTCTATCGGTGCGTGTGGCCAACACGTTGCCACCATGTTTCGCCAGTCGATCGAAGATTCCTGCGACCTGCAACGGCGTCTTTCCTTGCCCGAAAATAACTTCGGGCATGCCTGACCGCAAGCTGCGATGATGGTCGACCTTGGCGAATCCAAGATCTTCGAAGGGCAAATGGCGGAGTCGCTCCACGGCGTCGTCAGGGGAAAGTTTGCCCTGGCGCACCTGCGCAAACAGTTTGCGGATGGATTCGGCGTTCACGACGGTTTTCGGACGAGCGCATTCCAGATTAGCACCTGCGAACGCATCTCGGTTCAGGCGCCCGTGGCGCGGGACACAGGTCGGACTCTGGCGATGACTGCAGTCCAGACCCTGCGGGCAAGGCCGGGCTCATCCAGGTGAGCCAAAAAAAGCCGGCGCAAACCGCGGGGCTTGATCCGGCCTTCCAGGTAGGCATCGTAGAGCCTGCTGCCCAGATCGTAGCCGCAGTCTTGCGCGATCGATACAAACTTGTCCGGATCGGCCCGGACGGCGGCCAGGGCCGCCTTTTCGCACGCAACGCGGGACAGCACGGCGCAGCCTCCCGTCTCGGACGCGGGCCTTGCAGGATAGAGCACTCGCGAACCGAAGTAGGCCACGGCATTCTCGATCACACGGGTATAGAAAGCGTCGAAGGCCGTGGTCCTTCGCTGCCCGCCGGCTCCATTTGTGCCGTTTCCGTGCAAGCGCTGAGGCAGTCCCCGGCAGGCGTGATGAAGAAAGCGGGCGGCATCCTCGGCCGCGTGGACCAGTTGAAATTCGCGAACGTAGAACGCATTCACCTCGGGAAAATAGGCGCTGCCGCGATCTTCTACATTCGCCAGCATGTTTTTGAGTTGTTGATCGCTGACTGCCTTGCGAGCGAGCAGTCGACGCAGCGTCGCCAGCGACGAGTTGCCGTGAACTTCAGGCAGCAGGTCGACCAGGAACTTGGGTTGCGTGCCATTGTGAGGAGAGTAACGATTGATTTCCAAAAAGCTCGCCAGGCTGTCGATCAGGTTGTAGATCGTAGGTGCGAAGTCGGGACCGTTATCGCATCGGCTCCATTGATCGAGAAACAGGCGGTAGCTTTCATATTTCTCGAGTGGCGTGGCATTGAAGACGCAAAGCACATCGGCGTTCACGCGCACGGCTTCGACCTTGTCGACACGCTCACCCGCCGCGCGCCAATACAGCGCATCGATGTTTTGCAGTACGGTAAGGGCTTTCGCGCCGGGCATGGCCTTCTGCAGCACGCGAGGAAGATGCCCGGGAGCTAAGTGCGATTCTCCGAACAGCACGAATACCACCGCATCGGGATGGCGTTCACGGATCTCGGCGATCTTGGCTGCGGCGTGACGATCCCGCGCTCCAATCTTGCGTAAACTTTCGCGCGGCATGCAATCGAGTCCGTAGATGGCCTCGCCGTGATCCCGTGCCGCCACCAGCAGTTCGTAAAACGGAGTCCAATCGTACCCCCAATCCAGATCGAAGCGAATGCGCTGACGCAGCTCGGCATCGTCAATTTCGCGCCGCCACCATTCTTCCAGAATGTGTTGATCGCGAGCGAAGATGGTTTCCACTCCGAGTACCACCGGCCGATCCCCCGCCAGCGCCCGTTGCTCGATTAGCGACGCGGCATAGCGTTGAGCGGCGGGCAGAGCGTGGTAGTCCCCGATCAAGACAACGTCGGCTGCCTGCAGAGCGTTCTGAAATTGCTGGGCGTCTAGGAGTGAATCGTATTGGTGGAAGGCTTGCGTGAACTCGCGAAGGTATTTGCGGCGGCCGTGGGAATCCTGGGCGCGGATTTCGCGCTCCACTCCGGCCAGCGCGTGGCGTTCCGCTGCGCTGCGGCGAGTCCGCAAATTGGCCGTCGATGCCATAAATCAGCTGCTAGCCTCTCGCTCCTAAACTCTTTCCACTTCACCTTGACTTCCGCTTCAGTGACTCCCTATGCTCCAAGGTCGGGGCTCATGTTTCGCGCCTCGCCGGAGAAGCCTTGGCCCATCACCCGCCGCAGAACTTAACCGTCGCAACCACCGGCGCCAGCGGATCCGTGTTTCTCCGGCAGCTGCTCGTGGCCGTCGCAGGGGATGCGCGGGTGCAAACCGTGAACTTCATCGCATCGGACTCCGGCCTTCGTGTTCTGGCCGAAGAGCTTGGCATCCAAGGACGATCCAATCTTCTCGATCAAATTCTCGGCGCCAAAAACCGCTTCCAGACTCCTTCCAAGATCCAAGAACAATCGAACGCCGATATCGGAGCTAACGTGGCCAGCGGTTCTTATCCCGCCGATGCCATGGTGGTGCTCCCCTGCAGCATGGGCACCCTGGCCCGCATTGCGAACGGCCTCGCATCGCATCTGATCGAGCGCGCCGCCGATGTTTGCCTCAAAGAGAAGCGTCCGCTGGTGCTATGCGTGCGCGAAACGCCGCTCAACAAAATCCACATCCGCAACCTGTACCGGGCCGCCGATGCTGGGGCGACCATCTTCCCGCTCATTCCGGCCTACTATTACCAGCCGGCAAGCGTCGATGACATGGCCCGCGAGTTTGCCTATCGCGTGCTGGCCCATCTGGGGCTCTCGCAGACCGATGCGTTTCGCTGGAAGGGCTGAGTTATCAGCGGCTTAGCCGCCTACAGACAAAAACACCGCTTCCTGAAGCAAGATCGGCTTTGCGGTCGGGAGCTTAAGTGTAGAGAGCCTTAGGTTCCGGTCCCAGATACCCGGTGGCCATGTCCAAGAGGGGCGAATCTCGCTTCAACCCCTTGATTCCCAAAATTCCAGCGCGGCCTATCGGCTGGCTAGCGTAGAATTCGGCAAATTCCCAGACAGGTGATTCATGAGTTCCGGCATTCAACCAACTGAAGGAGGAAGGGCGAGAGCCTGGGGTCTTTGGCAGCGAGGGAGGCTCGTACTGTCTGTCTCTGCTGTTCTTCTAGTGCTGGCAGCGACGGCGGTCGCGGCGGACAATCGCAATCCCTTTGCGGGCGATGCCAAAGCTGCCAGGGCGGGAGAGTCTGAATTCCGCATCAACTGCGCGCTCTGCCACGGTCTCGGAGCTCACGGCGGCGGTCGCGGGCCCGACTTGACGCGCGCACAAAAAAAGCACGTGCACTCCGACGCAGAGTTGTTTCAGGTCATCAGCAACGGAATCCCGGGTACCGTCATGCCCGCGAACGGAACCAACGGGCAAGGCGTTGGCATGACGGACGAAGAAATCTGGCAGATCATCACTTATATCCAGAGTGTTGGGGTGAAGGTGACGGCCAATCCAATCGGCAATGCCTCGCATGGCAAGGAGCTGTTTTATGGGGAGGCCAACTGCTCCGTCTGCCACATGGTGGAGGGTAAAGGCGGGCGGGTGGGACCGGATCTCACGGCAGCGGGCGGGTCGCGGACCAGAGAGGCGATCATCGATTCGGTGCGCAATCCCAGCCGACGGCTGGCCTGGGGACTGACCGAGGCGACAAAGGAGTTTCCCCAGGAATACGAGACCATCACCGTGGTGACCGCCGATGGGAGGGAAATTAAAGGCGTGGCGCTGAACGAGGACAATTTCAGCGTGCAGATGATCGACTCGAGCGAGGAAATTTATTTGCTCGAAAAAGACACGCTGCGTTCGTTTCAGAGGAGTCGCGAGTCGATCATGCTCACCTACAGCCGGGATCATTTGAGCGACAAGGATCTCGATGACATTGTCGCGTTCCTGATCGGCGTGGGGGCGAAATGAGGATGAGGAGAATCTTCGGACGTATGGGGAGTGCTTGCATCGCGTGCGCCCTGTTCAGCGCGCCGGCTCATGCACAGGTCACATTCGAGCGTCTCGCGAACTCCGGCAAGGAGCCGCAGAATTGGCTAACGTACTCGGGCGATTATGCCGGCCGGCGCTTCAGCCTGCTCGATCAGATCAAAACTACGAACGTGCATTCGCTGGCCGCGAAATGGGTATACCAGACTGGCGCAACCGGCAAGCTTGAGACCACGCCGCTGGTAGTGGGTGGAATCCTCTACGCCACGGCGCAGGATGACCGGGCGTTTGCCCTCGACGCCCGTACCGGTCGGCCGATCTGGCTGTATCAGCACGCATTGCCGGGAGACATTCGTCCTTGCTGCGGTCGGGTGAATCGCGGGCTTGCGATTTTGGGCGACAAGGTTTTCCTGGGAACTCTCGATGCGCACGTGATCGCGCTCGATACGAAAACCGGCAACCTGATCTGGGACATGGTCGCTGCCGACTATCAGAAGGGATACAGCTTCACTGTCGCGCCACTGGCCGTGAAGAATCTTGTCGTGATCGGCGTCTCCGGCGGTGAGTATGGCGTGCGCGGATTCCTCGACGCCTATGATGCTGCGACGGGCGAGCGCAAGTGGCGTTTCTACACGGTCCCCGGGCCGGGTGAGCCCGGACATGAGACCTGGGAGGGCGATTCGTGGAAAATCGGCGGTGCTCCGGCGTGGAACACTGGAACCTACGACGCGACGACCAACCAGATTTTCTGGCCGACGGGGAATCCTTCGCCCTCGAATCGCGGGGAGGGACGCGCCGGAGACAATCTTTACAGCAACACTCTGCTCGCGCTCAATGCCGACTCGGGAACGATGAACTGGTATTTCCAGTTCACCAAGCACGACGAACATGACTGGGATGCAACACAAGTCCCGGTGATCATCGATGCCGGCGGCAAGCATCTGATTGCGCAGGCCAACCGTAACGGATTCTTCTACGTGATCGATCGCACCACCGGCAAACTGATTTCGGCCAACGCCTACGGCAAAACCACATGGAGCGACAGCAAAGATGCCGAAGGGCGGCCCGTGGCAAAGAAAGAAGCCTCACCCACGCTCGAAGGGCATACCGTCTGTCCGGGAGCTCTGGGGACGACGAACTTCATGGCTCCAGCGTTCAATCCACAGAGTGCGCTGTTCTACGTCACCGCCCGCGACCAGTGCGATATTTTCAGCACCGCGCCGCAGCCCTATGAGGCCGGTCATGCGTTTTACGGCAGCGCCTATTTTCCTTCGGAGGAAGCCGAGCCCTACCGTGGATTTCTGAAGGCGATCGACCCGGCGACGGGAGAGATCAAGTGGACCTTCGAGCACACCTCGCCAACATGGTCGGGCGTGCTGACCACGGCCGGGGGCCTGGTATTCACGGGCGATGCTGAAGGAAACTTCATTGCTTTCGATGCGGCCTCGGGCAAGGTTTTGTGGCACTTCCAGATGGGCGGCGCGGTTTATGCCGCACCCATGGCCTTCGCCGTGGACGGAAAAGAATACGTTGCGATCGCAGCTGGAAGTGCAGTGTATGCCTTCGGCTTGCCCTAGAAAGCAGCGATCAGAACTTGAAAACGATTCCGGTTGAGACTCGCAGATTTCTTTCGTGAGTAGCGAGTCCTGTGAACACTCCGGTGGAGAAAACGCTGCCATAGAATTTGTTGAAGTTGTGAGTGGTCTCCATGTCGTCTAACTGCGCCAGCCGCAGCGAGAAATGCCGAGCTACTCTGCAGTCAATTCCTCCTCCGAGCGCTACCGCGACATCCGTGTAGGCCGTAGCGACGGAGGACAACGGACGCGACACGCCCGAGATGGTGCTCGCGCTGAGGCCGACTCGGTCAATACCGACCAAGGCATGGATGAACGGCGTTATTCTCGATTTGTTCCTGAACGACGCCACGGGCCCAGCCAGAAAGGTATACCCGGTGCCCTTGGGAAGCCCGGAAAGGGTGACGCCCCGAGCTGCGGTGATTTGTGAGCCGTCATGGCCGCTAAAGTCCGCGGCGATTCCGAGCCAACGGCTAACGTTGTACTGCCCCTGGGCATTCCAACCTCCAAAGTTGGTTGCGACGGCAAACGGGCTGTTCGGCTCGCGCAGAGACGTATCCACAATCGTATTCGTGAGTCCCCCCCGATCCCTATGTAAGAGGGAGTACCCGCCAAAAACTTGCACCTTGGGGGTTGAGTCTTGAGCTTCCGAAAACGGACTGCACAGGGCGAACAGAACCATCGCTGCGACGAGCAAACGAGTCATTTCGATATTTCTCCCTATTAAAAAAACGCGCGCAGAAGGTCGCATTCGAGGGTCAGTATCGTTCTGCACGTGGCTTCACACTGGTCTTGTGATCACGAATAAGAACGCGGGCAAGCGCAAGCGGGTTGCAAGTGGACACGTAAATGTAAGTAAAGGTCAGTAAGTTCTCAATTATAGCGTGGGAATCCTTGCCGGGTTATCGTTCGGGGCAAGGTTCTGATCGAGCGCAATCCCGAGCTCCGGGCACGTCCAAGAGAAATCTGCGGAAAATTGATTCCCACGTTTCCTCGGGAAAACTGCACCGAAAAGAGACAAAGGTTTGACTACCTGATGACAAGAGCCCATCCGGCTGCGCGCTACTCTGCCTTACCCCGTGACTCGAAGCAAGCAGAGCATGCGGTGAAAGAGAGGAAATCATGAAGCAACTCACGGAAATTCTGGAACGCGCCGCGAACCGGCGCTCATTCCTCAAGAGCAGCATGGTCGCGGGAGCTGTGGCGACCGTGGGAGCTGGAATTCTGGGCAACGGGCTACCCACCTTCGCACAGGAAACCAGCGATTCAAAGATTACCAAGGGGGATATTGCGATCCTTCGATTCCTTGCCGCCGCCGAACTCATCGAGTCGGACCTTTGGATACAGTATGCCGAACTCGGTGGTATTGGAAAACTTCCGCCCATAGAGGTGAACCCCAGCGAAAAATTGAACCCGTATCAGGTAGCGCTGTCAAACTTGGATTCCGATGGTCCGCAATATATCTCCAGCAACACCCTGGATGAAGTAAGCCACGGGGCTTTCCTCAACGCGTATTTGGATTCCAAAGGAGCCGAGCCGGTCAACTTCACAGAGTTCCAAACTTTGCCGGGAAGCACAGCCAAAGGATCAACGGGTAAGCCCCGCCTCACGAACCTGATGAATCTCAACGTCGACACCAGTTGGTTCGTTCGCTATCGCAGCGCCACGAACCCGGACCTCGGCGCCAACTTTCCTCAGGCAATCCGCCTCAATGGAGTTACCGCCATTCCCAGAACCGATGCCGATTACGATGGCAAATCCAATCCGAACTTTCCCGGCAACGATCACATTCAAGCGATCGCGAATGTCGCAGCTTTTCACTTCGGACAAATCGAGCAGGGCGGCTCGAGCCTTTACGCAGCCATGAGCCAAAAGGTGACGAATCCGGAAGTGCTCGAGATCACTCTTGGCATCGGCGGAGATGAGATCGCTCACTTCCTGGAGTGGGTTGATTTTGCGGGTAACGGAGTGCAGGCATCGGTGGCGCCATTTACGGATCCGATAACCGGTCTGACATTTCCCAATTTTTTCAGCCCGCTCAATCCGCTGATTCAACCCAGCCTGATCTTTCCCGTCCCTGTTGAATTCAGGCCCCACCTTCCCCATGTTTCGATGATTCGTCCACTGACCGATCAATTTGCAGGGGCAGTGGCTGCAGCGAACGGCTTCGTCGCCAGCGGACTGTTCATCGGTCAGTCGCCTGAGTTCTTCAGCGCACTAAACGCTCTGGCCGAGGCTGCTGACGCGGCACAACGCGGCTTCTAGAACTTGGCGCAAACGCGTGGGAGCCTTCGGGGGGAGGCCTCTCGACGCGGCTCGTCGCTGCGGGCGCTGTTGACCAATCCATCGGTCGCAGCGCCCATTTTTGTCGAAAGTTCAATCCTTTGTTTATTTTGCCTGGAGTAATAGCGATGTTTGAAGGCTTATTTCAACCTATGCACGTGCTCATGGTTGCCGGAATCGCTCTGCTCATCTTCGGTCCCAAGAAACTGCCCGAGCTCGGAAAGGGAGTGGGCGAAGGCATTCGCGGTTTCAAGGCCGCGATGCAAGGATAAGGAAGAGGCGGCATTGGCGCCGGCCAAGAAAACGCCAGAGGAGGGAGTGTGAGTCTCTCAGAACTGTTTTTCCTCGGTTTGTTGGGTCTGGTTTTCTTCGAACCAATGAAACTCACCGCAGTCGGCCAACGGGCGGGTCAAATGCCAGCTCGCCTGAAGAAAGTTAGCAGCGATTTCTAGGCGCGATTGGCGGCGGAGATCTCTGCGCCTGCCAATGATCTGACGGCGGGGGAAACAGGGCTGAAGCAGCGTGAACGAAGCGCGGTCTGGTTCAGATTGGCGCTACGCAGGCTGGAACGGGCAAATCATACGCGGCAGCAAGATGCACTTCGCCCACTTCGGTGCCGGTTGACGCTCCACAGCATTTCGTACTAATCTGCAACTACACCGGGAAGGAGGTGGTCGAATGACAAGTTCTGATTGTAGTGGTAATTGTTGTGGGAGTCTAAGACCAGGTGAGGTGGCTGAGACTTAGAGCTGGTTGCTCTAAGCGGGGCTTCTGGCGCCGATTTAATAGCATTGCGCCAGGAGCTACAGCCCGCACACTAGCCGGTGAGTAAGGATGAACGCGTCGCGTTGGTCGCGCGAAGTGTTCATTCCCGGAACTCAGGCCTTCCGGCCTGTTGTTCTCGACCCGGGAGTTGCCCTGAGAGGCCACGTAGAGTGACCACCTCTTGGTCAATCCCAAACAGTCCACCGGACGGGGTCTAAGTTTCAATGACTTAGACCCCGTTTGCTGTTTGTTATCACTGCGTTCCCGAGATTCGGTTTTCACAACCGTTAAATTTTAAGCCGACCCGCCATTTTGTGACCTCAACTGTGACCGAGTTTGGTCTTGGCAGTAGCCTTGATCGCGTGCATCCGCAGCGGGCGCAATCTGGAATTCTACCCACAGCCCTTGTAGGAATATTCGACCGTCAAAGCCGAAGGGTCAGACCTGAGGCCCGATCTCAGGGTCTTCGTCGTGCTCATGGTAGAGCATCATCATGGGGATCAGGCATCCGCCGCGCTCGTCGTCGTTAACAAGCTCAGCCCAGCCCAGCCATCGTGCCGCATGTGCATGCCGCGCATAAAACCCCGTGCCCAGTCGTTGCCATGAGCCACGCCGTCCTCGTCCTCCAGCAGAAGTGGCACGTAGACCTCTCCCTTGAACAGCGTCCCGCGATATCGTTCCAGTGCCGCATCATCAGTCCCAAGATTTCGTTCGCCTCGTCAAGGCTGCCGAACTCGCAGGCGTCAGACATTTCACCTCCGAAGACCTCCGGGTGGTATTCGCTCGGCATCACACGTCTCCGGTCCGGCGATGAGGGCGGCGAAGAACCCGTCGAGCGCCTCGACGTTCATGGCATTGCCGCCCTTGCAGCTTTTGAGGAAGTCCCCGAGGCGGTCAAGTTCGGCATCCGTCAGCGGCTCATTTTCAGTTAAGGTCTTCATGGGGAACCATCCGCACGGGGCAGCAGTTGTCACCGCGAGCATTCTACGCGGAATCCATTCCTCAGAGCCGACCACTCTTCGAAGCACGCTTCTTCTTTGTCCCGGCATTCTTTTCTCGCCTGAGCATCCATGCCGCACGCAGAGCGCCAACCAGCACGTCCTCGTTTGCTTGCGCGAGACGAATGTGCGTCATCCCCATCCTTCCCCATCCACCCGGAATGGGCAGGAAAACTTCCGGCAACTCCCGGACAAACTCTGCCTGCTGGTCCGGCGTGAGCATCAAGTTTCCGTAGCCCTCTTTCTGCGAGGCGAGCGTGGCGAAAATCCTGCCTCCTACACGGAAGTCGGCTGCCCCCATGTGTGAGCCCTCCTCTGCTCCTTCGAAGCCCAAAGCAATCCTGCGGAAATCTGCTACCTTCATTCTGGCCACTCCGATCCAACATCGTGGATTCCACACCACAACAGGCTTGTGATTTTATCGGATTGTTGACCTGAGGCAGGGAACCAACACTTAAATCGGATCAGGACGCAGAACCCGCTGTCCTCGTTATGGAAGGTGACGCGCTCGATCACGCCGGAGATTTGCTCGGTCGCGGGTTGGCGCTCTGGGATTCCGGCAGGCATACGTGGGAATTCATTTTGCCACGGAGGGCGGCGTATGGTGATTCACGTGGATTTGGATGTTGGAAAAGGTTCCTAGGTGCTGCGGGGTTTTGTGGCCAAGCTAAAATCCATCTTAGGGAAACGTGGCGACCGGGCGTTGAGACTCAATAGGCGCCGCTTGCAATCTCGACTGGATGCGATATCAAGATTCGCTAGGAGCTTTGGGCATTGGAATCGAACAGGGCACACTCACGGACATGGGGAATATCCCGTTGCAACGTGAATTTAGCCTTTGAACCGCACGTTCGGCATTCCCGAAGATCATATTTAATCGACATCGAAACGCGTATATTTTCCTCATGGATGTTGATGCTGCTATCGCTAAGGCGAAACCGACCCTTCAGCGACTTAAGCGGCGGGAGAATAAGACGCTAGAGGCCGCTGCTGGACTTGGTGAAGAAGCTCAGGAAAAGGTTCGAGAAAGATTCCGTGACGCGATCGCCGACGCCGAGGCCGAATTAAACAAGCAAGAAGAAGGATTCAAGAAATGAAACGGATAGAAGTCACAAAGCCTAGCGCTGCCTGAAATCTCGAAAGTTGATAGCAAAAGCGAATCGTGGAGAGGCTACAGTGCGGAGGGTATTTAAACAACCCGACTTTTTTAGCCAGACTTTCGTCAGATCATGCCAAGGGTGCCACTTCGCCAAGGAGGCACCATGAAACATTCCGAGATTCCGACGCCAGCCCACAAACCAGGCCTGCTCCGAAATCAGAACGTGGGCGCAGTTTATGAAGTCCAACTTGGTTCTGGAGATGCCCATCGAAACGCGGGAAGCGCAGTTAATGAGGAATCGCTCATTGCCTGATCCAATCATTGGATGAACTGCTTTATACCGTCCTACCCGTTCGACTTGCGACCCAACTTCTCGCTCCAGCCGCATGTCAGTATCTAACTAAGAAAGGGCAACGGGCACGCTCGCCGACTGCCCTCTGCAACGAGTTGTATAGTGTTGGAGTCAACGGGAAGTTCGAATTCGTAAGCCATTTGGGAGTTCCCGAACGCCCGACTTCTTGATTTTTCTCCGGTCAGCTAGCATAGCTCCTGCGCACTCCCGGATCACGCGGCGCAAGAAGGGAGACACAAAATGAAAACACGAAAGCTCGCAAACTTAGAAGTCTCGGAAATGGGTTTTGGGTGTATGAGTATTAGCGCCAACTACGGACCCGCCGCAGACAGGAACCGAGGCATTGAGGTCATTCGTGCAGCCTGTGAAAAGGGCATCACGTTCTTCGATACAGCAGAAGTTTACGGTCCATATATGAACGAAGAGCTTGTCGGAGAAGCGCTCGCACCGATTCGCAACAGGGTCTCTATCGCAACCAAATTTGGCTTCGACAACGAGAATGGCGGCACTCTTAATAGTCAACCAAAGCACATCAGGAAAGTGGTTGAGGAATCACTGAAGCGCCTCAGAACCGACCGCATCGATCTTTATTACCAGCACCGGGTCGATCCAAAAGTGCCAATCGAAGACGTAGCTGGTGCTATTAAAGGTCTGATCAAAGCCGGAAAAGTTTTGCACTTCGGTCTCTCTGAGGCGAGTGCGAAAACAATCCGCCGAGCGCATGCGGTTCAATCGGTGACCGCAGTTCAAACTGAATACTCGCTGATGCAAAGAGACCCGGAAAAGAACGGCGTGCTCTCTACTTGTGAGGAGCTAGGAATCGGCTTCGTCCCATGGGGTCCGGTTGGACAAGGGTACCTTACTCGGAAAATAGATGCTCGAACGAGGTTCGACCCGAAAATGGACATGCGATCTGGCTTCCCCCGCTTTTCTCCTGAAAACATAGCAGCAAATATGCCGATTGTTGATTTGATCAGACGGTTCGCTGAGAAGAAGAATGCAACACCAGCTCAAATTTCACTGGCTTGGTTGCTCGCGCAAAAGCCATTCATTGTTCCGATTCCCGGCACACGCAACATCGATCACCTAAACGAGAACTTAGGAGCAATCAATGTTCATCTGACGCCTGCCGAGCTGCGTGAGATCGACACTGCTTTCTCTAAAATCAAAGTGTACGGCGGCCGGATGAACGAAGAACAAATGAAGGTGGTTGACCAAACAGCGTGACAATTTCGTTTGGGAAGTAGTGGCTGGATTCGAAGTCGTCTTAACGCTTCCTGTCGAAAAGGCTGCGTAGCGGCTAGGAGCAAATCAAGAATCATGAAAGCAGCTTGGTACGAAAAACAAGGCGCTGCCCGAGATGTCTTGATTGTCGGCGAGATGGACGAGGCACAGCCTCTAGTTGGCGAAGTTCGGATTCGCGTTGCCTTTTCAGGCATAAATCCGGGGGATGTGAAAAAACGACAGGATGCCTTCGGCATTGGGATGCCATGTCCGCGTGTCATTCCGCACAGCGACGGTTCGGGCACCGTTGAAGCAGTGGGCGAAGGAGTGTCGCGGGAATGGATCGGGCGGCGTGTGTGGTGCTATGGCGCTCAGTCTTACCGTCCTTTCGGGACTGCCGCCGAGTACACGGTGATTCCGTTGAAGCAAGTGGTACCACTGCCCCAAAGCGTGCCACTAGAGCAGGGTGCCTGCCTCGGCATTCCCGGCATAACCGCTTATCGGGCGGTTCATGTTGCGGGTTCGGTCGAAGGACGAACCGTTCTAGTGCAAGGCGGTGCGGGTGCAGTGGGGGCGTGTGCCGTTCAACTTGCGCATCGAGCGGGAGCGAGAGTCATAGCTACTTGCCGCTCCGAAAGCGACAAGGAAATCGTGCCGCGAGCAGGAGCAGACGAGGTTCTGCTGACTAGGGAAAGGTTAGTGGAACGAATCCGGGCATTGGCTCCCGATGGAGTCCATCCCGTTGTCGAGGTGGCTTTCGCAGCCAACATCAAAACCGACATGGAGGTATTGGCACAGGGCGGCTGCATCGCGACCTACGCCTCCAATGCTCCGACCCCGGAAATTCCGTTTTGGGAGCTTGTGTTTGTGAACGCCAAAGTCTTCTTTGTCGGAAGTGATGATGTTCCGGGTGATGCAAAGATCGATGCCGCTCGCGCCCTCAATGAAGCACTTGAGGCGGGGTGGCAGGGACTAGACATTGCCGAAATTGTCCCCTTGCATCAGATCGCACGCGCTCATGAGTTGGTCGAGCGTCCGGTGAAACCGGGGCGCGTGATCGTGGCGATTTGACGAAAATCGCGCAGTCGCGGTCTTTGGAGATGCCGCTCCAAATTGACCTCCCCGCCGTTCTGTTAGATATTGTGACGATGGACGCTGAACAGAGCATTGCTGAAATCGAGTGGCTGGAGCGTATCTTCGCGGTGCCCGACGCGAGACCGCTGAGCGCAAGCGACCTCGCTGCTGCGAACCGAAGGCACGACGATGCGCTCGCGCATAGCCCGTGGTTTCAGCTTTGGCATCGGTACGGCATCTGCTGCCGTTCCTGACGCGTTTGACCGTCTACCGCCTCGCTCAAGAGTCTGCACCTGTTTTGACTCTGGCGCTAGAAAGCAACGAAATAACGCAAGGATCGAATGTTGCGTCAGATTGCCGAGTTCGTCGCTGTCCTGTCATGCAGTCTGTTCACGGGAGCCTCCGTCTATATCAATCTTGTCGAACATCCGGCGAGGATGCAATGCGGGGTGGAAGTAGCCGCGACCGAATTCGCGCCCAGCTATCGTCGAGCCAGTGTCTTGCAGGCGACTTCGGCGGCGGTGGGATTGATCTCCTCCATTGCTGTGTGGCTCGCCGGGGCGACATTCTGGTGGTTGGTTGCTGGAGCACTGCTGGGGAGTGTCATCCCGTTCACGCTGCTTGTGATCCTGCCCACCAATAAGGTGTTGCTCAGCCCGAAACTGGATAGGCGGTCGGTCGAAGCAGAGCATCTGCTCGCACGCTGGGGCGCGTTGCACGCGGTGCGAAGCGTGCTCAGCGGATTGGCACTGCTGCTCTTTCTGTACTTGGTGATCTTCAAGAAGCCTCTTTAAGGAGAGGTTCAAATGTCCCAAATACGTAAGGATATCTTCACTGACCGCTGGGTAATCGTGGCGGACGGCGACGGGCTTCAAACGGGGGACTTTCATTTCAAGAAATTCTCTAGGAGCACAGGCTCGTGCGTATTCTGCGAGAGAAATGAGTCCGCAACGCCGGGGGAGGTCTTCGCCATCCGAAGGCGCGACTCTGCTCCAAACGGGCCGGGGTGGTCCGTAAGAGTTGTACCAAACTCCCAACCACGTCTACGGATAGAAGGCGAACTGGAGCGACGACCCGAAGCGTTGCACGATCTGATGAACGGTGTAGGAGCACACGAGATCATTGTGGAGACATCGCGCCACGACCGTAGCCTGCATGAATTAGAAATCGAGGAAATCCATAACGTTATCAAAGCTCACATAGCTCGCATCACCGATCTGGAGGGGGATAAGCGGGTGCGCTACGTTTTGATCTTCAAGAATCACGGCGAGGAAGCCGGGGCGCACACCATTAGTCATTCAATCTCGCAGTTGATCGCACTCCCGATAACCCCGCGTGCAGTGAAGACGAAACTCATGATCGCTCGTGACTACTTTGCTTTGAAGGAACGCTGCATATATTGCGACGTGCTCCAGCAAGAATTAAAGGATCGGAAGCGGTTGATTGGTGAAAATGAGGATTTTGTGGCGTTTGCTCCCTTCGCGTCACGTTTTCCGTTTGAGATGTGCATCTTGCCCAAGTCTCACAGCAGCGCATTCAGCCGAATCGGAGCAACTCAAGGCAAGAATTTGGCTCTGATTCTGCGTGATGTGTTGCAGAAGTTGGATCGAAAGGTGGGCGGACCGCCCTACAACCTATCGGTGCACGACCGACCGTTTCTGCGTCCCAGAGGGAACTACTGGAAAACAATCGAGGAGGACTTCCATTGGCACATCGAAATCCTGCCCCAAATTTCTCGGGTTACGGGATTCGAGTGGGCTTCGGGATTCTTCTATAACCCATTGCCGCCGGAACTCGCCGCTCGCTGCCTCTCGGCGGATTCTGCGTTTGATCTACCGTCTCGAAGCCGACCTGCCGCTTGAACCGTTTCCGAATGCCGCAGACAAATCCGTGATTCGGTTGGAGGGTACCATGTCGTCGCGCACAATCTTTCTAAGCAGGCTGATCGGTCTGTACTGCATTGTCATCGCGCTCTCAATGATGACTCGCAGGCAAGTTACCGTGGAGACGGTGACCGCCCTTCTTCAGAATTCGTCGATGATGTTGATCGTCGGCATAATCACGCTGGCCGCTGGGCTGGCGGTGGTTCTCGCGCACAATATCTGGTCGGGGGGTGCGCTCGTGGTTGTGGTCACCCTCGTCGGTTGGATAACGCTCATCAAGAGCCTATTCTTTTTATTCCTGCCGCCTGAGATGGAAGCGGGACTTTTCCTTGGGCAGCTTCACTACCGACAA
>JBEKUD010000107.1:0-17368 GCA_049515395.1 Candidatus Sulfotelmatobacter sp.
GACGGTATGCTCTGTCAGATTTAAGCGGTGGGCGATCTTGCGGTTGGACAATCCATCTGCCACGCCTTGGACCACGTCCTGTTCACGCTTGGTAAGAACCGAAATATTCCCGGCGCTTACCGGGTAACCCGTGCGCAGGGATGCCGAAACGTCATCAATCAGATACTTGAGCTCGCGACTATTCGCCCAGACCTGGCCGGCGTGAACACAAGAGACGCACCTCGGCAGACACTTAGGTGATTCTGCGCGGGAAAAAGTACCGCTCGCGCCGGCCCGGAAGGCTTCCAGAACCGAACCCCGCTCGGAACGGTCCAACAGCATCACGATGCGGGTTGCAGGATGCAACTCGCGCAACTGGCGAGCCACCTGAAAACCCATTGAAGGGTCACCATCGAGCAAAAGGCAAAGAATCGCCACATCCGGCTTTTCTGCGGCTGTGGCCGCGAGGATTGCCGCTCCGGAAGGGTTGGTCGAGACTACCCGAAAACGCTTGTCGCGCGCCAATTCATCGGCTAGCCTTTCGCCGTTCAGCCCAGCACTGTCTACCGCCAGTACTCGAATGGATGGCTTAACTTTGCCGGGTTCGATGGAGTCGCCACTCACCGCTGGCTGCCCCAGATCGAGGCGTCTTGATTCCACGTTAACTTTTTCCATAGCGCTCGATTGAGTACCATCGCCTGTCGCGGCATAGAAGTGCCGGTGACCCCTTTGAATCTTTCGTATATTTTTCGGCGAGTTTATGACAATGGCCGAGGACGTTCACTTTGGTCAGGTTGCAGCCCTGTGTGAACTTAGTGCCCAGGAGAATCTCGGTAAATAGTACTTTAGTGCTGAAGATACGGCAGCCAATTGGCGGTCATTGCAGGGAAGCATTGACCGGCATCATTGCCCGGAAAAAGCTAGTTCTTTGGCTCGCTGCGCGGCCTTCACGACAGCTTTGATGAGGGTTACACGTAATTTCCCTTCTTCGAGTTCCATGATGCCATCCACGGTGCAGCCCGCCGGTGTGGTAACCGCGTCTTTCAGTAGCGCCGGATGATCTCCGGTCTCGAGTACGACGCGAGCTGCCCCCATCGTAGTCTGGGCAGCGAGCAAAGTTGCGATGTCACGCGGCAATCCCACCTTGACGCCTGCTTCCGCGAGGGATTCGATAATAATGTAGATGTAAGCGGGACCGCTGGCGGAAAGGCCGGTGACTGCATCCATGTGCTTTTCATCGACCACTACCGTTCGGCCCACAACGTCGAACATAGCGGTAGCCGTCTCCACGTGTTGGGTATCGGCATATTTGCCTTTAGCCAGAGCGGTCATGCCGCAGCACAGAAGGCAGGGCGTGTTGGGCATGGCGCGGATCACAGGTACGGGGGCATCGAGCGTCTTCTCGATCAGACTGTTCGGAACCGAGGCTGCTACCGAGATTACAAGCTGCCGCGGTGAGATATGGCCGCGAAGCTCGGCCACAACTTCCTCGACCACCTGTGGCTTTATGGCAATCAGAATTACATCGGCGTCTTTGGCGGCCTGCAAATTATCAGTGCCCACCGGGATGCCCAATTTTGTGCTGAGAGCGCGGGCCCGTTCCTCATGGGCCACGGTCGCAGCCGTGAGTTGGGGGACAAGGAGGCCGCTCTTCAAGAGAGCCTGGAGAAGTATGCCGCCCATTTTCCCTGCCCCCAGCACCGCGACTTTCTTGCCTGAAAGACTTGTCCCCATCGTTGATTCCCTCTGTTTTCGAGCTTAAGCCGCACCCGAAAAAAATCTTATACCGTGTGATTGTAACGGTTTTCGCGCGGCGCCCGAAGAGCGGGGACTCTAGGGCTTTCGCGCCTTCTGACGCCCACCCTGTTCCCACTGCCACGCGGTTTGCACAATGTCCCTCAGCGAGCGTGTGGCTTTCCAATGCAGTTCGGCCTGGGCACGAAACGGGTCGGCGACCAAGGCGGGCGGATCTCCTGGCCGGCGCGGCACGATCCGCCGCGGCACCTTCGAGCCCGTCACCTCTTCTACCACCGTGATTACTTCATTCACGGAATGGCCTACACCGGTCCCTAGATTAAGAGCTGCGGAACCGCTTCCCGCTTCAAGCTTCTTAAGGGCGAGCAGGTGAGCATCGGCGAGATCGTTCACGTGAATGTAGTCCCGCACACAAGTTCCATCCGGTGTGGGATAGTCGGATCCGAACAATTCGAGCTCTTCTCGTTCTTTGGTCACGGCCTTTAACGCGGCCGGAATCAGATGCGATTCCGGATCATGGAGTTCTCCAATCTCTCCGCTCTCGTCGGCTCCGGCAGCGTTGAAATAGCGCAAGCTCATGTAGCGCAATCCATATGCTCGGTCATAAGCTTCGAGCGCATTCTCGAAAAAGAGCTTGGAAGTCCCGTAGGGATTCACGGGCTGCCGAGGAGTGTGTTCGGTGATGGGGACCTTTTCGGGTACGCCGTAAACTGCGCACGTGGAGGAGAAAACAAACCTTCGCACTCCGGCATCCAATGCGGTGTTCAACAGGGTTAGTCCGGCCTCTGCGTTGTTCTGGAAATAGATCCGCGGATTCTGTACGGATTCTCCAACCTGCGAATGCGCGGCGAAATGCATAACGGCATCGACGCGTTGCATGACCTTGGCCAACCGAGCCTCCTCAGCAATATCGGCCACCACCAACTCGAAACCTTCGACCAGGAAGGCGTGCCCGCGAGACAAGTTATCGTAGATTATTACCTCGTATCCCCCGCGCCGCAAAGCGCGCGCCGCGTGGCTTCCGATGTATCCCGCTCCACCCACTACCAGAATGGACAATTCGTTCCTCTTTATGACTGGGTTGTGACTGACCCAGATTACTAGGAGTCTTGCATTCCGGGAATAGATTGTGCTTCTTGCAGAAGTCGAGCATTCAGGATGGGACCTGAGGAGTCGCAGACTGGACTGCCTCAAAATGAGTTATCTCACGACGGCGGAGGCCCGAGGCCCGGTCGCAGAATCCCGTGCGGCAATCTTTCAAGAAAGAGCCTGCAGTGTTGCCTAATCACCATCGCCCACGGCCACTGGCTTGGCGTTCAAGCGTCTCAACAGCGGACTGTTCTGCGACAGGAACTCGATGTGACCGCATTTAGGACATTCCAAAACTACATTGCCGCCGGCGGTGCCGTAAGGAAGAAATGTAAACCGCGTGAAGACGTAACTATCCAATTCGTTGTGGCAGCGGAGGCATTGCACTCCTCCAACGCGGGCCGCAGGCTTTTTCTCCGACTGGGAAGAAGAAGAAGAAATGGAGCGGCTGTTTTTTCCAGCGGGCATTTTTTCAACACTCATTGCGTTTACCTTTTAGAGACTCTACCGCAGACCACGCCATCCCGCCAGCATATTGCCTCCTGCTGTTGCACAAGTAGAGACTGTCTTTCGTAACGTCCCAACTGGGCCTGCGGAGTTGGCTAACTGCAGACGTTAGCTCGCAGGAAGAACGAACCTGAGAGTGACCCTCGTTTCACTTTCCACGGCGCGGCCGTTCACTATCTGCGGTTTGAATCGCCATTGCCGCACAGCTGCGATAGCCGCATCGGCCAGAAGTGGATCCCCACTGACGAGTAGGATATTCTGCACTGCGCCCTGTCGGTTCATGAGTACGTCAAGCAGCACCGTTCCCTGAACGTGCTGCACCAGAGCCTGCTCCGGATATTGCGGCTCCACGCGATGCACCAGGCTGTCCTCTGCTACGTCAGGCGACAATTGGATGATTTGTATCGAATCCGATCGCGACCCTGTGCCTTTCTTGGTCAAACTCGCGGCTTCCGCATCGGGCTCTGCATTTGCATTCGTGGCTTTGCCGGAGCCAGCCGGTAACTCCTCCGAGGAAACCATCGGCGCGGGTAGAGCAGAGCTGGCATGGCCACCGGCTTGCATTGTTCGCAGGCGCATCCCGGAGACCGCTCCCATCAAGATCGCGATAAACAGGAGTATCGCGCCCATCGCCGCCGTAAGCCAATCGAACCGCTGCGGCGGTTCTATCGGAACTTCTATCTCGTCATCGTGGTCGCGGGCAACCGGCTGATCGTAATCCGAAAAGGCGCTCGCCGCCGATTCGAAAACCTTGGTCTTCGCGACTTCCATGACTTCTGCGGAAGCGGTTGCTTGCGACGCTTCGACAACAGAAGCCGCGGGAGCAAGCTCGATTGAGAGCAGTGAGGATTGGCGCACGCGGACGTTCTTCAGAATGCGCCTGCCCAATACCTCAAGAGTTCGCAAATCACGATCGCCAAATGCACGAGCTCGTGGGGAGAAAATCTCGAAAATGCCAAGGAGCCCGTCCTCGCACAGAAGAGGAAGCACTGCCACGGACCGCACTCCCAACTCCCGCGAAACGTCTGCATCGGCCCTGGGATCGGTAAGAGCATCGTCACAGCACTGCGTCTGTCGCGTACGAGCGCATGTCCCCGAGAGGCCCGAGTTCATGTCCAGCCGGGTTCCCAGCTCTGGAGCAGTGCCTCCACTGGTGGCGCGGCAAACCATGTCTACGCCGCGAGCCAGTGCAATCGCGGCCCCGGTCGCACCGGTGGCTAGACAAGCTTGCTCCACAATCTCATTGAGCACGATATCCAGAGCCAGTTCCCCCGAAAGCTCGTTCGGTATGCCGCCTCCGTGTGCCGCGAATTGTGCGGCTAATTCGGCGAAATCAGATTCACGAACCCTCTGTGCTGAATCGTCAAGTCCGGAAGCATCCGATGTCGAGGGGGCCGCGTGGGGTTCCTGAGCAGCGATGAGATCTGAGGGGTCAGACTTGGTAAAGTCAGGCTGCCACATGGGATGATGAGCCATACGAAGTGCGCGCACAGTTTTACGGAGAATCAGCTCTTTAGCGGAGAGTTTCCCCCTAAAGCGGGACGTTGTCAATCATGAAAAAGCAGTGATCCTCAAGCTGAACCTTCATGGCAAATCTAGTGATGTTCAATCACCTCGCAACCGGCGTAATGCCGAACTCGCTCTTCATTCGTAGAACACCTCTGCGCGATTGACACTCACCCTTTGCTCCCAAAATGGGGAAAAACGACAGACTGATCGTTGGAAGACCTTTTTTGAGTAACGGCGAGAGCATGCGTAAATGCTAGAATCGGCTAGAATTGATCAATCCTTGGAGTTGCATTGCATTGCGTTACTACGAGTCGTTTTTGTGTCCCTTAAGTTTCTGCATGAATACCATCCGAAATCAAAAGCGTCTTTCGGGAGTTTGAACATGCGGATCGCTGTCGTGGGTTCCGGATACGTAGGATTGGTTGCAGGGGCGTGCTTTGCGGACCTGGGCCATGACGTTATTCTGGTGGACAACGATGAGCGCAAATTGGCCGCCTTGAAGAACGGCCAAGTACCCATCCACGAAAAATTTCTACCCGAGTTGTTGAGCCACCATCGCGGCCGCAAGCTTACTTTCTCTGACGATTTGCGTGAGTCCGTGCGCGCCAGTTCGGCAATCTTCATCGCCGTAGGTACACCACCCACCGAGAGAGGTGAGGCCGATCTTTCTTTCGTGGAGGCGGTCGCCCGGGAAATTACCGGCGCCGTTGACGGGTACAAAGTGATCGTGGAGAAAAGCACGGTTCCTGTCTACACGAGTGACTGGATCCGTAAGATCATCCTGCGCAACGGCGCCGATCCCGATTCTTTCGACGTCGCCTCCAACCCGGAGTTCCTGCGTGAGGGCACCGCCGTTACCGATTTCCTCTTTCCCGACCGCATTGTGGTTGGCTGTGACAATGTGCGCTCTGCCGATTTTCTGCACGAAGTCTATGCACCACTCACTAGCGGCACCTACTACAGGCGCAGTGACGCCATCCCGCAACCCGATGGCACATCCATTCCCGCGTCCATTATCGTGACCAGCACTAAGAGTGCGGAATTGATCAAGCACGCCTCCAACGCATTCCTGGCGATGAAGATTTCCTTCATCAATGCGGTCGCTTCCATGTGCGAATCGGTTGGCGCGAACGTAAATCAGGTATGCCTCGGCATTGGCACTGATTCCCGCATCGGTCCGCGCTTCCTGAATCCAGGCATCGGCTACGGGGGCTCCTGCTTTCCTAAAGATGTGATGGCCTTCCGCGCCGTCGCCCGCGAGTGCGGCTATGATTTCCGTCTGCTCGATGAAGTAATGCACATCAACGAGGACCAGCGCGACCGCTTCCTGCGCAAAGTTCGGAGCGCCCTGTGGACGCTTCGCGGCAAGAACCTCGGCGTTCTGGGTCTAGCCTTCAAAGGCGGCACCGACGACATTCGCGAATCGCCAGCCGTCCTGATCGTGCAGGCACTCTTACAGGAAGGTTGCAAGATCACGGCTTACGACCCGGCTGCCATGGACCGCACTCAGGAGCTCATGACTCCTGGTCTTAAATTTGCCAACTCTTCCTACGAAGCTGCAAATGGTGCAGACGCCTTGCTGATCCTTACGGAGTGGGAGGAGTTTGCCAACCTCGATCTGCACCGCCTGAACCAGGAACTCAAGTATCCCATCGTGATCGACGGTCGCAACCTGTATGATCCCGAAGTAATGGCAGCCAACGGCTTCACCTACTACTCTGTGGGACGCGCAGCCGCGCACCCGGACGGCGTCCCGGTCACAGCTCAGCGAAACGGCATAAAAAAAGCATGAGCCAACGACGCGCTCTGGTCACCGGCGGCGCCGGTTTCCTGGGATCTCATCTCTGTGATGCTCTGCTCGGCGAGGGCTGGAGTGTTGTTGTCGTTGACAACCTGTTGACCGGACGACGCTCGAATCTCTCCCATCTTACCAACGACTCGCGCTTTGAATTTATAGAAAAAGACATATGCGAACCCTTCGACGTGGGCAAAGTCGACTTCGTTTTTCACTTCGCGAGCCCGGCCAGTCCGGTGGATTACACCATCCACGGAATCCCCACGCTGAAAGTAGGTTCGCTCGGAACTTTTCACGCCCTCGATGTTGCTCACAAATACGGCGCGAGGTATCTTGTCTCGTCCACTTCGGAGTGCTACGGTGACCCACTCGAGCATCCGCAGAAAGAGACTTATTGGGGCAACGTGAATTCTATCGGCCCCCGCTCGGTCTATGATGAAGCCAAGCGCTTCTCTGAATCCGTCACCATGGCCTATCACCGCTATTACAAAGTGGATACGCGCATCGTACGGATATTCAACACCTACGGCCCCAGGATGCAATTGAATGATGGCCGCGTCGTTCCGAACTTCATGAAGCAGGCTTTGCGCGGCGAAGACATGACCGTCTACGGCAATGGCAGCCAGACTCGGAGCTTCTGCTACGTGAGCGACGAAATTGACGGCTTTATTCGCCTCGGAAAATCTTCCGAGCATCTGCCGGTCAACATTGGCAATCCAAACGAGTTCACCATCCTGGAATGCGCGCAGCACGTCATCAACGTGACGGGATCGAAAAGCAAAATCACTTACGAACCTCTGCCCGAGGACGATCCCAAACAGCGCCGTCCTGACATTACTAAGGCTCGCCGGTTGCTCGGCTGGGAGCCTAAGGTGGATTTGGAAACCGGCTTAAGAATGTCGCTGGATTACTTTCGGAAAGCCGTAGCCGAAGAGGTCACCAAAGCTAAGTAATCGGACCGACGAGATCGCCTTACCGGGGGTGGGCCCAGCCTTTTGACGCCGTTGGCATCGCCAATACAGTGGGTTGGCCCGCGGTTCCGAACGGGAAGGGAAAACCGAGAAAGGTGGGCCACCAGCCGGAGAATATCAGAAATATCAAAAAATGACTCGGTTTGTAACCAGCTGTCGTTCCATTTTGGCTGGGGATTGGGCCCGCCCAGATTGGTCGCGAAACTGGGGAACGTCCCGTCTTTCCCCGAGTTCCCACGAGTTTCCCGAAAATCATGCCAACACACGTTGTTTTCGAGCTTTGGAGTTATCTGTTTAAACAGTTACTTTAGCTGACATTTCGAGATAGAATCGGTGCAAGGACCTGCTGGACGGCCCAGCACTTGGTGCATGGAAAAATTAGAGCCCGTTCTTAGCTACGAGACACAGGGTTTTGTTCACCTTCCGGGGATTCTCGAACCGGCGTTCCTGGCAAGGATGAAGGCGGCATTCGACCGCGCAATCGCGAGGCACACCGAGAAATGGCTCGCGGCCGGGGAGGCCGCAACGCCTTCGTTCGATCTCCCCCACATCCTGGATGAGGACGACGTCTTTGTCGACCTCGTCGACTTGCCGACGGTGTTCCCGTTGTTGGTTGAAATCCTCGGCTACGATATTCAACTCATCATCGCGCAGGCCAGAGTATTTCGTCCGGCCCTGACATTCGTTCCTCCGTGGCACTCCGATCTGGATGGGGTCCGAGGAATCGATCCTGGGATGAACCCGCATTTCATGGCCAAGATCCACTTTTATCCGGAAGACTTGACTCCCGCGCAGGGTTGCCTCGCCTTCATTCCAGGCAGTCATCGCTATTCTATTGGTACCCCGAGACCCAGGATCACCTACAGCCAGGATTCCCCGCTATTCAAGAAGATTGTGCCCAAGGCGGGAGACGCGGTGCTGTTCAATCCTCACATTTTTCATATGTGCTTGGACAACTTGAGTGCGTATGTGCGCAAGTCCCTGATCTACACCTACGGTCATTTTTGGATGAAGAACTATCCGAGCGCCGTTCCTACCCACCTGGAACGGGTGGCGACTACACATCAGAGGAAACAACTCTTTGGTCTTCGCACCGGTTCGCGCGGAGACCACTTTGATCAATCCCTCTTAAACCAGAGCATGACGAAAGAAGTCGACGGTCTGCTGGAGAGCGGGCGGAAGTTGCTCTCCAAGGCGAAACAACTCTACTTCATCAAACCCTCAAACCAATAAAAGTTGGCCGTCCATTGGGAAGTTACCTTCAAAGACGGCGCTGATTAACCCCAACTCCAGGGTTACTCGTGGCCCCGGCCCGAGCAGAAGAACGTTCCGCCTCAGAAAATCCTTGCCCTTGAAATTTTGATAAACAATGCAGGACATTCTGATTGATCAGTCCATACAGAAATTGAGATACTCCAACTCAAACGCCATCCGATGCCTATTTTAGTGAGAAATCAACAGCCGGGGCCGGCTGTCGAGCAGTTCTCAATTTCCGACTTTGCCTTATTCGCTGCTCTGCGCTGCGGCCGCCACAAAGTCAATCAACTGCTGCACACCGTGCCGTTCATCCTTTGTGTTTAGATGGAACGATACCCCCATCCCGTAGCCGGGATGCGAGGACTTCACCAAACCGCTCAAACGCAACTTCATCTCGTGCGTTCGCACCACAATCTCCACCGCGGAGCCGGCGACAAAGGCCAGCGGCATTTCAAGGTAGCATCCTCCCGGACTCAGATCGCTGAGGTGAGAATAGTTGCGTACCGAACTTCCCTGCTGGTAAACCTCAGCCCCCAGACGGCATGCATATCGGGTTTGTCCACGGCGGTTGCTGGGTTCGTTGCGCAGCCGGGCGACAGCTTCTCCCTCGCTGCTATCCACGTCTTGTTTCTTTCCGCGCGCCGTCGCCGGGGACCCGTCATCACTTGGCCGGATCGAGTGTTCAACTTGCACATCTTCCGAAGCCAGTTGTTGCATCGGCGCTTCTGCCAAATTGATCTGCAACCACTCGCGTAACACTCGCCGCGAAGCTTGTGGTACATCCACAAACTGAATGCCCGCGCGCCCATTCCAATCCTGCCAGACGATCTGACCCGAAAGCCTCACGCTTGCGGTTTGTCCCGGCAGTTGAAACTGGAAATAGACTTTGCAAGTGGGCGGCAACTTCTTGCCAAAGTTCACCGCCATTCCATCTTCCGCCAAATCGACCAGCGTGGCGCGCGCTTGTTCCACTCCCGCATAGTCAATGGTGGCGTGCGCATGTACCGCGGAGCGCGCCTTGCGGCGTTTATCCCGGTACAGCACGCTCTGCGCCGCCCGCAAACTGCTTAGCGCTCGATCGTAGGAAACTGGCTTGTACAACACGAAGTTCACGCCCAGAGAAAACAACTCCCGGATGTTTTCTTGCCCGATAACCACGGCTACCGCGAGGGCAGTCTGGTTCAAAAGTGAGGAGCGGCTCTCCTGCAATAAAGAAACGACCTCGGCTTGCGTCTCGCAGTCGAGAATGATCAGGTCAAAGCGCTCTTGTGCCAGCCGCACGGCCGCACGCCCGGGGTCCGAGCACAACTCCATCCGAATGCCAAGCTCTTCGAGGACGTGCTTCAGCACTTCCGCTGAAGTCTTGTCCATGCAAACCAGGAGTGAAGAGAGATTCATACCTACGAGCATCCTAGGATCACCGCCGTTCGTACGACAAGTTACCGGAGTCACGGCTCCATTCGAGACACGATCTTGGCAAATGTTAAGCTCGTGTTCCTAGCGAGTGACTATCGTCACCATCGCTAGCCTAGGACAACGTGCACTCGCTAAACCAGGGGTTTGACCATATTCTCCAGAATCGGGTCCTCATTTTTTGTACTATTCCCATCGTCGGCCATTTTCCTTAAAGTTTCGGCTTAACATAAATTAAAGCGGTCCAGCCTCGCACCTATGAGCTCACATTCTCCATCAGTGCCGGATCTTCAGCAGCAAAGCCGAACTGCACTCCGCCTTTGGATTGCGTTCACTCTCTGCGCTCTTGTCGCTATCGGCCAGTTCTTCATCCCCGCATTCATCATTCGTCCATTCCGTTATCAGGCGCCGCGCGCACTCTTCATAGCAATGGCGCTGCGCCAGCGTGCCCCTGCAGGCACGCTGATCGCTGGTCTCGCCTGTTTGTTCATCGCCGTAGCGTTGTGGAGAACCGCCAGCCGGTGGCGAAGAGCTGTTCTGGCTCTCACGCTCATCGCCGTTGCGCTATCCGCGGCCATGGCGCGACTGAACTATTTTGAGTGGATGTTCCATCCCATCGCCAGCCAGCAGTTCCTCGCGCAATCCGAGAGCAAGCTCGATCCAAAAGAGATGATCATGGCGGTCCGCCTTGGCGACGAGGCCCGTGCCTATCCCATCCGCCAGATGGCCTATCATCACATCCTCAATGACGTCGTTGGAGGGGTGCCGATCGCCGTGACTTATTGAACGCTCTGCCACACCGGTCTGGTGTGGACGCGAACTGTGAGCGGACGAGTGCTGCATTTCTATCTCGCGGGGATCAACAACCAGAATTTCCTGATGCGCGATCGGGAGACCGGAACCTGGTGGCAGCAGATCACCGGCAAAGCCGTCTATGGCCCCCTGCGGGGCTCAGCCCTGCAACTCGTCCTCAGTGATGAACTCACTTTTGGGCAGTGGAGAGCCGAATCTCCCGCCGGCCAAGTGCTCGCGCCCGTGGCCAAATATACGAAAGACTATGACAGCAATTGGGAGCCTGATGTCGCCAAGCTTCCCGTCGTCATCAGCTTTCCAGGCACGGAATCGAAGTCGCGAGACGTTGTCATCGGACTCACCGTCGGCGGCACCGCGCGCGCCTATCCCTGGGAAAGTTTCGCGACAGAATCGCCGATTGTTGATCGCGTGAACGGCATGCCGTTGCTTCTTCTCCTCGGACCCGATCGGAAATCCTTCCGCGTTTTTGTCAGCCGTATTGATGGCCACGACACCGAATTCTTTCTGCAATCCAACGCCGACGTTCAGGCTGGGCAAAAAGACTGGAATCTGCTCGATACCACAACCGCCAGCCAGTGGAATTTTCAAGGCTGCGCGACCTCTGGTCCCGCTCAGGGGAAATGCCTGGACCGTGTTCCCGCCCTGAAGGACTATTGGTTCGACTGGCGCAACTACCATCCCGACACCAGCGTCTATAAACACTAGCTCGGATTGATCTAGACTCTTTAGGCATGGGGCCGATTTTGCAATAACGTTTCTGAGCAGACGTTCGCCAGGAGGATTCATCAGTGCCGGAAATTCACGCCATCTTTTGGGACGTAGGAGGAGTTCTCCTCAGCAATGCCTGGGATCGCACCGAACGTGCTGCGGCGATCGAACATTTTCATCTCGACGAAGAGGACTTTCACGCGAGGCACGAAATGGTCGTCTCGTCATTCGAGCGCGGAAGGATCTCGCTCGACGAATATCTGGATCGGACAGTTTTTTACCGCGACCGTTCGTTCACCCGCGGGCAGTTTCGCGATTACATGTTCTCGTTGTCGCGGCCGATGCCGGAAGTTCTTGCTTTTGCCCGCGCTCTCGCCGATTCCCACAAGTTTTTCATGGGAACGATCAACAACGAATCGCGCGAGTTGAATCTGTACCGCATTGAGAGGTATGGATTGCGAACGATATTCGGCTTGTTTATCAGCTCCTGTTTCGTTGGCTTGCGCAAGCCCGAGAGCGGCATTTATCGCCTCGCAATCGAGACCACGCAGATAAATCCAGAAGGGTGCTGTTTCATCGACGACCGCGCCTTGAATCTGGAGTGCGCAGCCAAAATGGGCATGCAAACTATCCAGATGAAAACGTTGGAGCAGTTGCAGAAAGACTTGGGGAGGCTTGGCGTGAAGCAGTGAGGGGTCCGGGGGTCTTAAGTGTTGGGGCAACATCCAAAGAGCTGGCGCGTGAGACTTAACGCCCAGGAGCTAAGCCTACGCCGGGGCAGCTAGCCCTTGCGCGGCAATCCCTTCGATGCCGCCGGAATGACAGCCTTAGGAGCGTCAGGTTCCGGATTGGTGAGAGTAAGGTCGCTTGACCAACACTCTGAAATCAATTTCCACTCCCCTCCGCTCTGCTTGGCAAAGACCCAGAGATATTTGCCACGTTCTTCGCGGCGACTTCCCGCTATGCCGGGAACCAGGGCACTATAGCGTCCCACTTCATGAGCCAAGTCGCCAACCACCTCGACGCGCATCGGTTCAAGCGCTACCTCTCCTAAGCCGGACTCCAGCGCCGAGAAGAAGAACTCGCGCACCGCGGCCGCGCCACGAAGTAGAGGAACGTTGGATCGCACGACTAATGCATCTGGGGAATAAAGTTCGATCAACTCGTCGAGTTGCCGCGTGTTGCACGCCAAAACCCATTCCTGCGTGAGACGTCGAACCGCAGCCTCGCTACGGCTCATTGGTTCGCCCTTGGCGGCAGCAGCGATACGGAGGCGGTCGGCTTCGCGCGCGCTCTCGGGAGCATTGACTCGCGGCGCGGCGGCGTCCACACCGCCGGAGAAATAGTGGTGATGGTAATGATGATGGTAGTGGTGCGTCCCGGAAGAAGCGTGCTCCGACCCATGAGGCCCTTGCGCTTGCTCCGTCGCCGATACCTGACCCTCAGTGAGTTCTCTGGCGAAGTCCGGCAACTCCAGATCAGATGATTCCCGCGTGGGAAACTCAAGACCAGGCGAGTCAGAACTTGCAGCATCGAGAGCGTTCGATTGCGCTGCAGCGGCTCTTACAGGAAGGCCGCACATGCCGCAAAACCTGGTACCCTCCCGATTCGAATGTCCGCAAGAAGCGCAGGTGGTGGAGGAGCTGAAAGTCGTTTGCGCTGTGGTTTCCTCCACTGCTAGTTCGGAGTCCATTTTCATGGTGAGGCGCTGCATCGCTTGCAGAGCCGCCGTAATTGCCTCCTGATTCGGCTTTGACCGCGGCATCTCTTCTGCGGACGCCTTGTTTGGGCCAACAGCGGGCGCTAAGTCGTCAGACGCCGGCGAGGTAGTCAGGCCCGATGGCTTAACAGGTTTCTTGTCTTTATCCACGATTCAGACCGCCCTGTTCTTGGGTAGAGTAATGATTCATTCTAGCCTAGGCAGCGCGCATTACCGTTGTGAGAATTCGATCTTCCCTTCGGATTCCGTAGGCACTCCATTGCAGGTTGCCGGACGATAACGCCAGGCACGCACGGTTTGCAGAATGTTTCGGTCATACGCTCGGCCTGCGCTCTGCAGAATGAGAGGAGAATGTACACGGCCGTCAGCGCCGACGATGAAGCTAATCTTGACCTTGTTGCCCGCAGCCGCCGGAATTATCAGCGGATCGGGCGTAGTAAGGGCCTCAGGAAGCTGAGTATTTTCACAACGCGCACTCGCATGCGTTATGTCGCTGAACTCGGAGGCGCGGGTGGGACTGTTCCATAGTCTTTTTTCGCGCTGTTGTATCACCACATGGAGAAAATTCGGAGAAGGGAACTGCACGGAGGCGGTGGCGGGGATTGCGAAAATCAAGAAACATGGCCAGAATAAACGAAGCATCTTGCAACCCTCAGCGGAGCGACCTCTCCCGCTTGTACTCTCTCCTCGCAGGTCTAGGGCCAGGGCACACCTACTTAAATCATTGCTTTATCAATGATTTGCCTTTGATTCATGACATTCATGGTTTACCTCAGTGAAGATCCTTGCACATCTCGTCCCAGTTAAGCGTTATGAAGAATGCAGCATGAGCAAGGTGATTTCAGGCGGGCAATTCAAGCGGACGGGGATGGTAACGGTTCCCAAGCCTGCGTTGGTATAGAGGCTCATTTTACCTACGCGGTAACTCCCCAGAACGTATTTCCGGGCCATTTCAGGCAAGTACAAAGCAGGAAGCAAGGGAAGTCTTACCTGCCCGCCGTGCGAGTGTCCGGAGAGCTGCAGATCGACAGGAAACCTGCAGGCTACATCGGCGAAATCCGGTTCGTGCGCGAGCAGGACCACAGGTTCGCCTGCGGGAATGCCACGCAGAGTTTTACCGAGATCGGCGGTTCCGCTGATCACATCGTTGATGCCGGCGAGCCAGAAGCGCCCGCCATTACGCTCGATGGCGATGGACTGATTGGCCAGCGTGCGGATGCTCTCGGCTTGAAGGGCGCGGGTTACGTGCACCGGGTCGGTTTCGAAGTCGTGATTGCCGAGAACCGCCCACAAACCTTGAGGTGCTGTCATCTGGTGAAGCAGGCGAGCGCACGGTTCGGCATCGAGCGCTGCCTCGGCGTGGCTTCCACTCAGCGGCACCGAAACGAAGTCTCCGGTGAGAACGATGAGGTCGGGATGCAGGGAGTTCACCATCGGAACGGCAGCATGTAGTGGGTCGACGGAGAAATAAGGATCGTAATGAAAGTCACTGAGCAGCGCGATGGTGAAACCATTCATCTGCGACGGCCAGCGGGACAGCCAAAACTGCTGCCGCATAATGCGAGGGCGATTTGGCTCCATCAAGACTGCGTCGCCAGTAATCGCCAGCGTGCCCGTGGCGGCCGCTCGGTAGAGAAATTGCCGTCTTGTGATGGGGGCTAGAGGCAAACGGAAGTTACTCGGATGGCACTGACAGAAACTGCATCCACATCAACAGCATACCCGACCGGCGCGATAAAGGTCGCGAGCAGTCTCGTGACGCTAGGATGGCTTGCATCAACCACGTCAGGTAGACTCTCACATCGAAAACCTCACCTTGCGTGATCAAAAGTTGAAGGTGGCCACCAAATCAATGCGCCGATTGGCGGCACCGTTCGAATAAGGGCCGCCCGTCGCCAGCCCATTCGGAGCGTCAAAAAATCGTGAACCTAAAATGCCACTCGGGTTTCCGAAGTTGACTTTATTGAAAATATTGCGCCCGTAGGCGCCGAACGTGACACTGTAGCGGCGGTCAGAGCCACCGCCGGACATTCCTCCCGGACCGCCTCCAAACAGCGGTCCGCGTGGCCCGCTCCCCCCGCCGCCACGCCCGCCGCCGCCTCCACCGCTACCGCCGGGTCCACCCCCCGGTTGATTGCCGGAGGCACGAGTGGTCTTGGGACCAAATCCAAATGTCCGGGTAAGCCGCAGATTCACGGTGGCGTGCGACGGGCCAGTGGCGTAGTTGATGGGAACAATTCTTTCGCCGGCAGTGGGAGCCGCATCGAAAGTTCCGAGCGGCGTGCAATATATGTTTGAAGTCGGTGTCAATGTCGCAGATGAGGCGCATGTGGCAGTTGAGACCAGCCCGGGGCGATCATTGAAGATGGAGTCGTCGTTGAGGTCATTTCTTGTGGTGAGATTGAAGGGAGTCCCAGAGCTTGCAACGATGAAGGGACTCAAGCGGAAATTGTAGGGAAGCCCGAAGGAACCGCCTAAGAAGAAGCGATTCCGGAAGTCAAAGGAAGCGCGGCCATAGTCGGCGCTAATGTTGTAAGAGTTCGAAGGAAAACTAGAGACGCCGGAGGTGTCGCTGTTGGCGTAGTTAAGCACATAGTAGCCGAAGAGCTGAACCTTCGATCCGACCCGCCAGTTAGTATTGGCGATTAATTGATTCTGCCGGAAGACCGCATCGGAAACGTAGCGGTAAAGATTTTCGGTAGGCGTCGGGCACGTGGGATTGCACGGAGTTCCGGGGTAAGGAGCGTTGACGTTGATGGTAAGCAACTGATCAAAGCCGCGAGAATTTAAATACGTCACATTCAGGGTTGAGATCTTGGTGAGTTGCCGCTCCACGCTGATTGCCGACTGCAATGTGTAGGGCGCATGCAGGCGCGGACTAATCTGGTAGATCGTGGGAGTCGCAGGTACAACCGCGCCAGTGCAAGCGGACAAATCAGTAAGCGACGGGCACTTGGGATTGTCGATGACGAACTGTTCCTGCACGACGCCGTTCAAACGCTCCGCTTGCAGGATTTGAGCTTCCATAAAGCGATCATAGAAAATGCCGAAGCCGCCGCGCAGAACAACCTTGGGCGGAGCGCTTTTGCCTCCCACTCCCCAGGCAAATCCAAGACGCGGCGCCCAGTCTGCGTGATCTTGAATCCCCGTTTGAGTTTCGTAGCGCAGACCGTAACTGAGAGTGAGATTGGAACGTAACTTCCAATCGTCCTGGTAGTACAGGCCCGTATCGAAATTTCCTACCATCAGCGGTGGGCTCCCCACCGTATAAGTAAGTTGAGTTGCGATCGGGACGGAAGCGTTTCCGGCGTTCTGAATCGCGGTCGCATAGGAAATTGGGCACGGCGCTTGCCCCGGAGTCGGCACACAAGTCGTTTCCTGCGAGGTGGGGAGAAGTGATGAAAAGGTAAATTCGCCGTTGAAGCCGGAAGTGGAGCTATTCGCATCTCGTACGCCGCGCAGCCGCGCCCCAAACTTTACGGCGTGATTGCCGTGGATTATGGAAGTGTAGTTCTGTAACTCGTAGTGATCCTGGTGATCCAGAGTGTTGCCCTGGTTGTTGCCTCCGCCGTCGAAAGATCCCAGGACGTTGATCGTGGGCTGGGAATTCAAAGCGAACTGATTATCCAGTTCTCGCAAATACTGGAAGCGGGTTTCATTCACGATCTTCGTGCCAAAGACTTGGGTGTCGCTGATTTGCAGCGTGTGCTCGGTGGACTCCGAGTTGTAACCCTGCGTCGGTAAGGTGAATTGGCCGATCCCCTCGTTATCGTCGGTATCGCGGTAATACTGATAGCGCACGGTG
This sequence comes from Candidatus Sulfotelmatobacter sp., assembly GCA_049515395.1. Lineage (GTDB taxonomy): Bacteria > Acidobacteriota > Terriglobia > Terriglobales > Acidobacteriaceae > Sulfotelmatobacter. Next base: position 17,322 of record JBEKUD010000107.1, read on the forward strand.
AGAGTGTTATTTTTGCCGAGCTGGTAATCGATACGCGGCGTGACGTT
>JBEKUD010000108.1:0-17010 GCA_049515395.1 Candidatus Sulfotelmatobacter sp.
TATCCCGGAAAACAACCTCCTTACGGCGAGATGGTCTGTCATTCAGCGTAGAGTTGCCGCAGATTTCATCGAGCATCCAGCCGAGAAACATATCCCGCTCTCGCCGGATCTTTTCGTTCTTAAGTTCCGTGATGGCAGAATTCTGCGGTCTTCGGGAATGCGGCCTCAGGGCGATCCAAGAATAGAGAGCCTTAGCGCTCAACCGGACGCCTTGCAGTCCGCGCAACGCTTTCCCGGGCAGCAGGTGATCCTGAAGCTAGAAGATCCCGAGAGAAAACTGTCGGTGACGTGGAAAGGAATTCTAAGGGATGGCTCCAATTACCTGAGACAGGAAATCTCACTCCATGCCGCTGCCGACCAACCCATCACCGAAGTCGAACTATCCGACTTCAAGGCGCCCACAGCGCGCGTGGATGGGAAAGTCAAAGGCTCTCCCGTGATCTTCGAAGACACCTTTCTTGGTTTTGAACATCCTCTCTCTGTATGCCGTGTGAAGAATGGAGAAGTTACGTGTTCTATGCATCGCGAATTACCGCTGCGCGCGGGGCAGACGGTGACTTACTCTTCGGTGATTGGCGTAAGTCCGCCGGGCCAGTTGCGGCGCGCTTTCCTCAGCTACGTCGAGCGGGAGCGGGCGCGTCCCTACTCGCCGTTCCTGACTTATAACTCGTGGTATGACATCGGATTTAACAATCCCTACGACGAGACGGCAGCACTCGATGTGATTCGTACTTTTGGCGAAAAGCTGGTCGAAAAGCGCAATGTGAGGTTAGACTCGTTTCTGTTCGACGATGGTTGGGATGATCCTCACACGCTTTGGAGCTTCGGAGCCGGATTTCCAAATGGCTTTATTCTTCTCAAGGCTGCCGCTGAAAAATACGGCGCCGCCCCCGGTGTCTGGTTCTCGCCGTGGGGAGGATATGAACAGGCGAAGCAGGAGCGCCTCGAGTACGGGCGCCAGCAAGGTCTCGAAATCAACGCAGGAGGCTTTGCTCTTTCCGGACCGAAGTACTATGCCCGCTTTCGGGAAGTCACCTTAAAGTTCATCCAGGATTATGGCGTCAACCAGCTCAAGATCGATGGCACCGGAAATGTGAATAGCGTGCTGCCCGGAAGCCAGTTCGACAGCGACTTTCAAGCGGCAATCAGTCTTATGAACGAATGGCGCTCGGTTAAGCCGAAACTTTTCATCAATCTGACGACTGGCACTTATCCTTCCCCGTTCTGGCTGCAGTACGCCGATTCCATCTGGAGAGGCGGCGACGATCACGCATTTGCGGGCGTGGGTTCATGGCGCGAACGTTGGATCACTTATCGAGACGCGGCAACTTACAAGGGAATCGTGCAGGCTGGGCCGCTATTTCCATTGAACTCTCTCATGCTGCACGGAATCATTTATGCGCGGCAGGCCAACCATCTCGGTTCTGATCCGGGGAAGGACTTTCCCAACGAGGTGCACTCTTATTTCGGCAGCGGCACGCAGTTACAAGAGATGTACGTTACCCATTCGCTTTTATCCAAGGAAAATTGGGACACGCTGGCGGAAGCGGCGAAGTGGTCGCGCGACAACGCAGACGTTCTGATCGACACTCATTGGATCGGTGGCGATCCGGGACAACTGCAAATCTACGGTTGGGCGGCGTGGTCACCCCAAGAAGGCATCATCACCTTGCGCAACTCGAGTGACAAAACGCAGAGCTATTCGCTCGATGTAGCCAAAGCTTTTGAGTTGCCAGCATGGGCACCCCGAAGATACCAAGCGCATAGCCCGTGGCTCAAAGACCGCGGCGGCAAACCGCTCCATCTTACTGCGGGCGAGATGCACACCCTCACGCTTGGGCCTTTTGAAGTGATGAACCTGGAAGCCTTGCCGGAGAAGTAGAGAGTTGTTGTCGTAGTTCGCGATCCGGATCTCCTCATACATTCGAATATCGTCCAAGTGCATATCTGAGCTTGTCTCCGCTCAAGCCGATTCATGAACGCCAGCTGCTCGGTCGCAGCGTCCTGCTGTTCGATCGTGTCGATCGTCAACAACTCGCCGCGTTTGGCGAGGTGCGCACGCCCAGGATCTCCGATTTGCTGTTGCCGTGATGGGCAATCATGCTGGCGCGGCACAAGGAGCAATTCAATGATTACTCAATCGAACGCCATGCCGGAATCTCTGCACGACTCGCAGGGAATCGCTCCTGCGGTCATGTCGCCAACTCGGCCGATGTACTGGTCGGTGGGACGCGAATTGTCGGAGAACCGCTCCATTTACCTCGCGCCACTGGCTGCCGCCGGGACGGCGCTGCTTGGTTTCCTGATTAGCATGATTGGTCTGCCGCATCGGGTGGGTGGTCTGTCGGCGCTCCACCCAGCGCACCAACGCGAATCGATCGCCCTGCCATACGACATCGCGGCGGGTGTGATGATGGCCACCATGATCCTCGTTACTGTCTTCTATTGTGCCGACGCGTTGTACGGCGAGCGCCGCGATCGCAGCATCCTCCTCTGGAAGTCGCTGCCGGTTTCCGATCTCACCACTGTGCTCGCGAAGGCGAATATTCCATTCGTGGTTTTGCCTCTGCTCACGTTTGCGATCACCATTGCTCGGCAGTTCATTATGCTCCTGCTGAATAGTGCAGTACTGCTGGCGAGCGGTATGAATGTCGCGATGCTATGGACACAGTTGTCGGTTATCCAGATGTGGCTGCTGCTGCGCTACAATCTTTTTACCGCCCATACGCTTTGGCCCGCGCCAGTGTACTGCTGGCTGCTGCTGGTTTCCGGCTGGGCACGCCGCGCAACATTACTCTGGGCGGTATTACCCATAATCGCGATCGCCGGTGTCGAAAAGCTTGTCTTCCAAACTTCGCATTTCGCTGCTTTGGTGGGGACTCGGTTCATCGGCGACACGCCATCGGTCGCCTTCACGCCGCCAGATACATTCCCTATGGATCCAGCGACACACATCACCCGTGCTGGATTCCTGAGCACGCCGGACCTATGGATCGGGCTGGTAATCGCTGTGGGTTTCCTCGCCGCAGCGGTCCGACTGCGCCGCTATCAAGGACCTATCTAATTGGCATGCAGTTGGTCAAAGGCCCGCATAAAGGGAGGCAGCTAGATGAAGACTCAATCGAACGCCGTGCCCGAGTCTCTCCTCGGCTCGCAGGGAATCGCGCCCGCGGCCATGTCGGCAACTCGGCCCATGTATTGGTCGGTGCGGCGCGGATTGTGGAAGAACCGTTCCATCTATATTGCGCCGCTAGCCGTTGCCGGCATCACTCTGTTCGGCTTCCTGATCGCCACGATGGGTCGAGCCATGTCGGAGGCCAACCTGGCTCAGCGACGTGCGGTGCTCGAAGAACCTTTCCACTTCGCTATGGGTGTGATTATGACGACCGCTTTTATCGTAGGGATTTTCTACTCGCTCGACGCGCTGCACGGTGAGCGCCGCGATCGCAGCATCCTGTTCTGGAAGTCGCTGCCGGTTTCTGACTTCGCCACAGTGCTGTCGAAGGCGAGCATTCCGCTTATCGTTCTGCCGCTGCTCAGCTTCGCCATTGTTGTTGCCACGCAGTTGATCATGCTGCTGCTGAGCTCCCTCGTACTGCTGGGGAGCGCTCTGAGTGTGGCGAAGCTATGGACACCGGTGTTCCAGAAGTCGCTGGTCCTGCTCTACCACCTTTTGACCGTGCATGTGCTCTTTGACCGTGCATGTGCTCTGGCATGCGCCCATCTACGGCTGGTTGCTGCTGGTCTCCGGCTGGGCGCGGCGCGCGGCATTTCTATGGGCTACGCTGCCGCCACTCGCGATCTGTGCCATCGAGAAGCTTGCGTTCAATACCACGCATTTCGCCGTCATGCTGCAGCGCAGATTCACGGGCGGACCGGAGGCTCTTAGAGTGCCGCATAGCTTCCCGATCGACCCTATGACACAACTTACTCCCGGTAGATTCCTGAGCAGCCCGGGGCTGTGGATCGGCCTGGCAATTACCGCGGCGTTCTCTCCGCCGCGGTCCGGCTGCGCCGCTATCAAGGGCCGCTCCGAAGTCGCATCATCTTGATCGAAACTCCTAGCGTCAGGAGAAGCGATTATGAACAACCGCGCGCCCTGACGGCTGGTCGGGGCACTCCCCCAGTCAGTCCCCATTTCTTAAGGCAGATCGGCGTGAAAACCAAGACCTTCGGCGACCTTACGGAGTCGCTTATCTCTTGTCCACAGGAGCGTGGACGGATTGATAAAGACAGAGGCTATTAAATGTGCGTCGGTCAGACCGATGCCCACTCCGCACAAACGACGAGCCTCGATCATCAGCCGCACTTCGCCCATCTGCGCCAATCGCACCTTTGGCAACAGATCCAGCAGTGCAAGCGTCTTTGCGCGTGTCGCCAGCGATTCTAGGGCAAGTTCCGCGATGATGAATGGATGGATCGCAATGTACCCCTGGTTGAGATGCTTGCGCATTTCTTTGTTTCCCGAACGCAGGTGGTCAATCCAGATAGACGTATCTGCGAGAATCAATTCGATCGCACCCTGCGGCGTGGAATGTTCTTCAATTCGGGCATTGTGCCTCCCAGAGACGCCAACCTGCGAGCGCTTTCCCGCTCGATGAGGGCCTTGAGGGCTTCACGAATCAACGCCGTTTTCTCGGCTACCCCGGTGAACTCCTGGGCGATGCGCACGAGATCATCATCAAGCGCAAGGGTTGTTCTCATAGATAGCCTCAAGGCACTAATTATAGCATCAAATGATGTCATTATCCGTGCTTAGATTGTAAGAGCGAACTTTCGTATTTGGAACTGACCGATTACCACTCGAGGCCATCTCATGATGAACGCCAGCGGCGACTTGCGAACTCCCTCAGTGGCTGAAACACGTCTTTCAGCGAGCGGCACGGCTGAAGCCGTTCCCTCCCATGTCACCTGCGAGATAGCGCCTATAAAAGTATTTTAGCGGCCCTACAATATCCGCACCCCCTCATTCGTCTACAACCATAGGGGAAGCACGTGGCGAGCCTGGAGCGGATGGCAATCGAACCGGACCTGTGGATCTCCGAAGTGGTCAAGCGGGAGCAGTCCCGGCTGCGCAACTTCATTCGCCGGCGCGTGCCTGACCCGCGCGACGCCGAAGACATTCTTCAGGACGTCTTCTACGAACTGGTGGAAGCGAATCGGCTGCTGATGCCGATCGAGCACGTCACCGGCTGGCTGTTTCGCGTGGCGCGTAATCGCATCACCAACCTCTTCCGCAAAAAGAGGCCGGAGAGCTTCCGCGATACCGCCGTCGCGGATGAGGACGACGAACTGTTGCGGTTGGAAGACCTGTTGCCCTCGCCCGAGGCCGGACCGGAGGCGCTTTACGCCCGCAACGTGATTCTGCATCAATTCGAGCAGGCGGTCGACGATCTGCCGCAGGAGCAGCGCGAGGCGTTTGTAGCGCACGAGTTGGAAGGGCGCAGCTTCAAGGAAATGGCCGCCGAGACCGGCGTTAGCGTGAATACGCTGCTCTCACGCAAACGCTATGCGGTGTTGCATCTGCGCGAGCGATTGCAAAGCGTCTACGACGAATTTACGAAAGCATGAGGAACTGAACATGAGAAAGAAATGGATTTTCATCGCTCCGCTGGCGATTCTGGGAATGCTGGCATTTATCGTGATCGGCAGCGAAATAGTGCTGCACCTGTGGAATTGGCTGCTGCCGCCGCTCTTCGGCTGGCGCCAGGTTACCTTCTGGCAAGCGCTTGGACTTCTGGCGCTCTGTCGGATCCTCTTCGGCGGATTCGGATTCCACGGTTCCGGCCGCTCCCATGGCCGCCGCCGCATGAAGGAGCGCATGGAAGAGCGTTGCGAGCACATGACGCCGGAAGAGCGGGAACGATTCCGGCAACGCATGCGCGAACGTTTCGGTTTCGGCCCATCCACCGGCGAGAGCAAGGCGCAATAAAGGCAGACGAAACGCTGGAGCAGGTCAGCTCCGCGGCGGAAGGTCAATGAAAGTCCACTGGCTACACCAGGTAATACAGCGGCTGGTGATTCGCCCCTGAGAACTCACTTTGCATGCAATGATCGCAGGGATTGTCTTCCAAGAGTTCGTAAACATGGCGAACGGCCTTCAGAGTGGCAGAAAACTTTTCTGGTTCTTCTGGAAAGATACGGTCGGCCGGAAGCCAATCATGGAAGTGCAGATTTGCCATGGCCTTCGCAAATGCCGGACGTACGCCGCAAAGCAGAACCGTTACTCCCCGCGCCTTCATGTCATGCAAGAAATGGTCAAAGCGTTCGAGGGAAACCATATCAGGATTGCGAGTGCGCTTGAGGCGCAACACGACGAAACGAATGTCTTCGTCCTCGGTACGACGTTTCAAGTGATCGAAACATCGGTCGAGCTCCGGAGCTGCACCAAAGAATAATTCGCCTTCCAGATCGTAAAGCAGCATCGCCGTGCAAGGACGGTCCTCCGGCAGGCGTTCGCGCACCACGCGATCGCTGCTGACCACCAACTCGGTCGACCGCAGAAGCGCTGCGCGGGGAACAAACATCAGAATCGATAGGGCGACACCGATCAAGATGGAGAACTCAACACTGATGAAGATTGCAGAGAACGCAGTAACCAGAACTAAAGCGGCATCGTAACGCGAGGCCCGCATGGCATAGCTCAGCCGTTTCCAATCCACCAACCGGACAGCCGTGACCAGCAGCAGACCGGCCAAAGCGGCTTTGGGAATGTAGCGGGCGAAGGGTGCTAGTGCAACCACAACGAGTGCGACCGTTCCCGCCGCGAAGACTCCGGAAACGCGGCTTACGGCGCCTGATTGAAAGTTAATAGCCGATCTGGTCAGCGAGCCGGAACCTGGCAGGCATTGGAAAAATCCGCCGGTAAGATTAGCCAAGCCTTCAGCGAGACACTGCCGGTTGTAGTCGAGCGATTGGCGCGTTGTGTTGGCGATCGATTTTGCGATCGCCAATGCCTCCAGTAGTCCGAGAAAGGAAATAGCCAATGCACTTCCCGACAATTCCTTCACCCACCAGAACTGAATCTGGGGGATATGTGGCATCGGCAGATTGCGCGGGACGCTACCCACGACAGAGATAACAGTAGCGCCATTGAGCGCTGGCTCCGACCAGCCGACGGCAGCGGCCACAAGCGCCGCAACGATTAGGGCGAGCAGCATGTCAAATTGTGGCAGGCGATATTTACGCGCCAATTGTCTGAGCAGGATGACGAGAATAATGGTTCCTACTCCAATGCCGAGAGCGCGCGGATTCACATGGTCGCCGCTAAGCGTCAGCCAAATGCGGTACAGCACATGCTGCTGCCCAGTTCCGCGATCGCGCAAGCCGGTCAGGTTGCCCAACTGGGTTAATCCCACCAGAGTTCCGGCCCCGGCCATGAAACCAATCACGACGGACTCCGAGATGTAGCGCGTTAAGTCTCCGAGTTTGAAGATAGCGATCAGGATCTGGATGCAGCCAATCATGACCCCCAACAGGAACATGGCCTGGTAGGCGTCGAGCCGCGCGTCGGGATTGAAGAAGCCAAGAGCACTAAAAACCACGAGCGAAATAGCGTTAGTGGGGCCGTTAATCAGGTGCGAGGACGAACCGAAGATCGAGGCCACGAGCGTAACCACAATCGCGGAATACAGCCCAAAGCGCGGGTCGACACCCGCGATGAGAGCATAAGCCATCGCTTGTGGCAACGAGATGGCGGCGACGGTCACGCCAGCGAGCAAATCGTTGCGCGTATCTCCCCAGGAGTAGTTGAACTTCATTCCGATTCACCTCACCCTTGCCGGATCCAATCTCAGACTGAGGACATGATGCGAGAACGACCACTTCGTTTGTAGGCTCATCGTCGCACTGGCTTATCGCACTATTCCAAGATTGAGCAGTTGGGGAGGAATAAAATTCGCGCGGTCATCAGGCAGCTCTCCCGACCGCGCTAGCGTCTTCCACTTCGATCAGTTTTCCGGAATGGACGTCATAAACGAATCCGTAAACTGGAATCGACTTCGGTACCAGAGGATGGTTCCGGATTCGCTCTACATCATCGATAACAGCCTGCCTTTGGTCACGGATGGTCAGCCACTCGATGTACTCACCTGCTTTGGAGCCTGGCCCCCGGCCCACATCGTGAAAGCCTTGCGGCGTTAACTCGGCGGTTTCCAGACTTGAAGCCAGCAGCCCCCGTATGACTTCGTTCGAGAAAAATTCCATCCCGCAATCGGTGTGGTGGATGACGAAGAACTCCCGCGTCCCGAGCAGTTTGTAACTGATCACGAGAGATCGGATCGCGTCGTCGCTGGCCCGACCGCCGGCATTACGGATCACGTGCGCGTCTCCTTCGGCTAGGCCGGCATATTTGGCAGGATCCAGCCGCGCATCCATGCAGGTGAGAATTGCGAAGCGGCGTGCTGGCGGCAAAGTCAATTTGCTCTTGTCTCCGAAATTGGCAGCGTATGTGCGGTTAGAGGCAAGTACTTGCGAAAGAATCTGACTCATTGGGCACCTTCCCAGTTTGATCTATCTGGCTCACGTCTTCTGTCTGCAGCTGTTGACCAAGGGTCCCTAAGATCCGCCACAAGGCCCCATGTTTTGTGGATCATGGATCTCTGCTCCATAGCGTTGGCCGAGATAAAGATGGAGCCACCTCGAGCCGAGCCTTCGGTAGTATACTATATCGTCGATGGATGTACTAGGGATTCGTAAAGCTGTGGCGGGAGCGTTGAAATGGCGACACCGGCGATCCTGCTATGAACTCATACAACCACTAAGCCTTTGGGTCCGTTGTGGCTATCGCTCAGTGGCCGGGATCGATACTGACCCGATGGCACCCGGCTATCGACAGATCACGATCCATCCTCGTCCGGACACTCGCATTACCCACGCACGAGGAGAATATAATTCCGTTTACGGCCGGATCGTTAGCGATTGCAACGGCATTCCGGCCGGACCGTTCTCCCTGAAGGTCAGATTCCCGCCAACACGATAGCGAAGGTCTTCCTCCCAGCGATCCCAAACGGGCATGTGACACAGGAGGATGGTCGTGTGAACGCACAGCAGGAATCAGATTCTTACGTAGTCCTACTCGGCTCGGGCTCGTACGAACTACAGGTGAACTGAGCCCTTCCGTCGACCGGCCACCCCCTCGATTCGGCGTTCTGGGTTCGTTTGCCTAACGAAGAGGGGATCTTAGAGCTGCGCGGTGTGGCTCGTCACGACAAACCCTGAGCTCTAGTCGCGCGGCCGGCGTTAAACGAGCCAGCCGTGGCGAGGCCTGGTTCTCGGTCTGTGTCGCCACGAACAATCGTTGATCGCCGGAATTCTAGTTCTCGCGGATACAGTGGAAACGCTGCGCCAACCCAGGGACACGAACCTTGTCGGCAAGATCGCGGGTCAGGCGACTGGGTTGGTAGAGATTCCTACTCTCTTCATTGATCGCCATTGCAGGTCTCCGCGGAGGTACTGCCAGATGCCTTGGAGACGCCAAACCATCGTGAGTTGGCGGTAGGGGAAGTGTTCGAAGAGGCAGTAGACTAGCAGGCGCGCCACCTCGCGCCAGTCGCTGTAACGACGGAAGGTCATTTCTTCGAGCAGTACCGAACCGATGGAAATCAGCGTGGCGAAGGCATAGCCGAACAACAGGAATTGCAGGAAGAATGACCTGCTCAGCACTCCTGAGATCAGTGCGAGGATGATGGTGGAATATCCGACGATCTCGATGATGGGTGCGAAGAATTCGAAGATCCACATGTAAGGAAGCACGAGCCAGCCGACGCGTCCGTAGCGGGCGCGGAAGAGCATGTCGCGATTAGGCCAAAGTGTATCGATGAGACCCTTGTGCCAGCGTGCGCGCTGGCGGGCGAGCGACTTCAAGTCGGTGGGCACTTCCGTCCAGCAAGTGGGATCAGGAATAAAGTCGATGTGGTAAGAGCGGTGATCTTCATGCAGGCGGCGATGCATGCGAATGACGAGATCGATATCTTCTCCGACCGCGTGGGTGCGAAAACCTCCGACTTGCAGGACGAGGTCGCGCTGAAAAACTCCGAATGCACCGGAAATTATCGGGAGCATGTTGAAGCCTGCCCAGGCTTCGCGGCCGACAAGGAAGGCGCGCAAGTATTCGATGACCTGCAGGACTTCGATCGGACTCTTGGGAAGGCGCACTTCCTCGATCTGATTGTTCACGACGCGGGAGCCGTTTAAGACGCGTACGATGCCGCCTACGGCCATGATACGGCCGGGGTCGGCGAATACTCCTGCCATGATACGAATGAGAGATTCCTTTTCGAGAATTGAGTCGGCGTCGACTACGCAAATGTAAGGACTGGTGGCAGCGTTGATCCCGGCATTGATGGCATCGGCTTTACAGCCGGCGGCTTCCTTGTCGAGGACGAACAGGCGCGGATCAAGCGGACTGCGATAGATGGCGTGGAGTGGCGCAGTCGCAATGTCGGCAATATAGAGGATGCGGGCGGTCTGAAGCTGATAGGCCTGCCGCAGCTTTTCCATGGTGGCATCGTCCGATCCATCGTTGACGACGATGACCTCGAGGGAGGGATATTCGAGTCCAAGCAGCGCCCCGACACTGCCGACGATTGAGCGTTCTTCGTTGTGCGCAGGAACGATGAGAGTGATGGGAGGGGTGAAGGGAGAAGCTTTCACCAGTTCCAGGCGTTGACTGCCGAGACGATGACGATGGCGGACGTTCTTGACAATCGCAACGATCAGCAGTCCAAGGTAAATAACATTGGATAGCAAATAGTAGATGAACAGGGTATCGTTCGAGATGGCGAGAAAATGCACGGTCAATGCGCCCCAGCCGCGGCTGCCGCGGTTTTACCAGTGAGTTCCACTCGTTTTCTTGCTTCCGCTACAACTTCCATCAACGCCGTTTCGGCGGAGTGATGACCTGAACCAGCAAAGCTGCCGACAATTTTCTCGATGGCGCCGGACCGCTCGAGTTCGGAGACAAATGCCTGCAAGGCGTAATCGTCTTTGGTAGCGACCACATCCTCGAGGATCTGATCGAGCTGCGGCTCCATCCGCGCGAGTGCCCATGCGGCGCGCTGACGTACGTGGCGGTTGGCATCGCAGAGGGAGCGCAGCAGGATGCTGATTTTACCGATGTTTTCGATCTGCCCCAGCGCCACCACAGCACGGAGACGAACAAACCATTCGGGATCGGCGGCTAAACTGTGCAGCGCCGGCAGAGTATAAGAAGCGTTGGTATTGCCCAGGGCACGGGCGGCGGAAGCGCGTACTTCCGGTAAAACATCTGAGGCCAGGACGAGTAACTCCTCACCGAGTTCAGGTGATGCCAGCTCGCCGAGCACGCGCGCCAGCAACTCCCGAACCGGACCGTGCGTGCGCTCAACGTAGTTGACCAGTACCTCGGGGTGGGAGCGGCAACAATTTACCAAGGCATTTTTCAACGAACGTTCGGGCGCATCGAACCGACCGGTGACGATGCGGTCGAGAATTGGGATGGCGGCTTCCATGCGGGCCGTGCGGCCGAGGCCACGAACCGCGGCGATACGAGTTTCGCGCAAAGGCGAATCCAATCCCGCGGCCAGAGCCGGGATCGCTTCCATGGCGCGAGTTCGCCCCAAAGCCAGCAGGGCGGCTCGCTGCTGCAATCCGCGCGATGTTCGGGCTTCGTAAATGCGCATATCGAGCAACCCGCTGACGCGAAGGCAATCCAGCAGCGGGGGCAACTTGTCAGGCGGCGCCATCTCGATGCTATCGAGCAGAATGGATTCAACGATGTCGCAATCGAGCGGTTTGAAGCGCCAGTCTTCGGCGGGGATCTTGCCCGAGAGGATGTCGTCCCATTGGGAGCGCAAGGCAACGGTGCGGTGGTTTCTCTTATAAAAATATCGAGCGCGGTACCAGCGTCGCAGAACGATGAATCCGACGAGGAGAAGGATTCCCAGTAGTGAGACCAGAATGGCCTCCAGCACCAACCCGGCGGACCCGAGCTTTTCGATTCCCTTAAAAACGGATTCCATAACTCAGTCCGAAGCTGGTATCGATTTGACCCTGGGTGCGATTTTGGCGAGCCACGTAGCCCTTGATGTCCTGGCGGGCAGCGAACTGGTAGGCCAGACCACCACCGAAAGTGTGGGCAGAAAAGCGTCCGATCTGGTCGATTTGAGCAAAGTTTTCGCTGCCCACGCCGAAGAGAACGTTGCCGGTGACGCGACGTTGCAGCGGAAAGCCAAGTTTGGTCCAGCCGGATGGCGTCCAGTCGACGGGAGTAGCCAAGAATCCGGTACGAGCGCCAGTCACGTTCAGGGACCAAGTCCACTCGTGGGGAAGGTAGACAATCTGGCTCGTGTCCAGGGTCAGGACGTGCGCGCCGTGATACCAGAACCAATGTTGCTGGTAGGAACTTTCCAGTCCTTGAACCCAACGATTTTCGATTCGGAAGGCGTGGCCGTATTCGAAGTAAGCTTCGTTGGTGGGCACCACATTCTGACTGTTGGCAACGGCGCTACCGACGCTGAACCAGTCCCGCGCGGTGAGGTGGAAGGCGGTGCTGGCGATAAACTTGACGGCATCCTGGTCAAACCTTTGATAGGTGCTGACGCCGAAGACGGTTGACCATCGCTGGTTCCACCGGGAAATGAGGCTGACGCCCTGGGTCTGGCCGGCGTCGGCGTAATTGAAGACATCGACGTCTTCGCCGATGCGTAGTTCGTGTTTAGTGTTGGCGCGCAGGCTATCCAGACCTGTTCTCGCATCCGTATTTTGCGTATCGAATAGAAGAGTCTGTTGGTATTCTGAGCGCGCTTCCGGCGTACGGCCCAACAATGCCAGCACGCGAGCGCGGCGTGACAGAATCTCAGGGTCCGAGGGCGAGATCTTTCTCGCCTGGTCCAGAGTCTGTAGCGCTTCGGTATATTTCTTCTGCCAGAGGAGGACGTCGGAGAGACCAGTCAAAATTTCGGCGTCATTCGGGACTTTGTCGAGGACAAATCTGTATTCAGCTTCGCCTTCGGACCAGCGGCCTTTCCAGGACAGCATTCGTCCACGCCAACCGTGAGCTTCCAAATCTTCGGGCGCGTCGGCCAAACGTTGGTCGACGATGGCAAGAGCAGCATCGATGTGCTGATTCTCGACATCCTTGCGAACTTGTGGCTGCCAGTCGTCGGTTGTTTGCGCGGCGAGAAGATGCACGAAACCGAGTAGCAGCAAGGCTGCGATGATGGTCCTTAGGGGCCGTCCGGGCAGTTGATGAATGAATCTGTTTTCAGACACTCTCACTACAAAACTCCAGCGAATTGTGGTCCGTTTGATCCGAAGCCGGCATTGCGTTCACGGCTCGAGGTCCTGAGCGCAGCAACGCGCCATCATTGGGTTCCTTGTTATTGTGGCCTCAATAGGGTTTCGAGCGTAGTTACGTAAGGTTACGTGAGGCCCCGGGGCTTAGGTGCGGATCCAACTGCGTGTTTCGATTTTCAAAATTCCAGAGCCGAGGTCAGTGCAGATAGTTGATGTGGATTGAAACGGCGTGGCCCGGTGCGAGTTCTGGCAAAACGAGGTGCCGATTGTCCCGGGACATGGTCGCACTGCCGGTAACGGTCGCTATCGGACGTTGGAATTCGAAGGTGAGACCGCTCACAGACTCGTCAGACTTTACTTGCAGCACGGCTCCTGTGGGTGCGGAGGTCGCGGTCAGGCTCCACTGGAGACGATCGCGAGCGCGCCAGAATTTTGCAAACGTCAGCATGTCGGTTTTGACGACGTCAGGAGGTAGCTGACGAAGCAAATCTTGTTCGGCTGCTGCTTTCAGGATGGATTCGTTGGAATGAATCAACACCACGCTTACGGCTCCATTTTCGGCGTTGGCGAGTATCACCTGCAATGCCTGGGGCACTCGTTTGGCGAAGCCGGGAGATTCTTCGTCCTCAATGGTAACCGGAAATTCATAGATTTCGCTGTCCTCCTCGAACCCAAGATCGCGGGGAAGCGCAAACGGGAAGTTGGAGAGAACATCGTCGGCGGTGAATGATGAGTCGAACTGATATCCAGAACGCTCTAGGGCTTCCGGCAAAGAAACGGGAACGCGGAGGTGCCCGGCACGGAAGAATATCGTATCTTGACCCGGAATTTCTCCGTCCAGCAATTCCTTGCTGACTCGAACTTCGCCGAAAACGGTGGCTCCCGAGGCGGTATCGAAGCCGAGTCCACGAGGTTGATAGCTGGAATAAGTTTCATGGCCTGAGCCCAACTCGAACTTATTGAAGCCTCGCGAATGGATGATGGAATGGCTGCCCACGGTCGAGCCGCCTGCTTTCAGTTGCCGAAGAATGTCGAGGTTAGGCGCGAAAAAGAAAGCTTTGCTGTTGGCATCGTCGACATATTTAGTCTGAATGAAAAAGCTACTGCTGGCTTGGTTCGCTTTCTCAATACGAGCAAAGTCGAGGCCCGGAGCAAATGAGTTTTCCCAATCCACATCATGGGAGAGCAGCAAAGCCGACCGCTGGCCTCCGGGAATCGTAGCGAGGCGGACCCAATCTTTGCCATAGGCTTCGTACCAAGCCCTCAGGACCAATAGCCAAACATCCGCACCGGGTTCAAAGGCGTTCACATAGTGACGTTGGGCTTCGTAGTCGCGGTTGCTCTGATTGCGTAAAACAACGTCAAGCAAACTCAATCCCAGGAGATACACCTTTCCTTTGCCAACCGAGTTCGTCAGCAGAGCGGCACTCCCATCGTCAAAGTGCGCCAGCACTTCAGCGCCAGGGCCAGGAACGTATCCATTACTCCAGATAATTTCGCGAAAGTGATCGCTCCCCAGTTGAGTTTCGCGCTCTTCGGGGCGATTGAGATACTTCGTGACAGGATCTTTCGTCACGGAAAATGCCAAGTGATAACGTTTGCGCGAAGGAGCGAAGCTGCGAAAACCGAACAGATTCTGGAGGCCTCCCCAGAACACATTCTGGGCGAAGATACATCCACCCTGCTGCACGAAACTGGTCAACTGGTCGGCCTGGGGCTGGGTAAAAGTGTGTGCATCAACACTGGGATAGAGAATGACGAGGCGATGGCGGAGGGCTTGTGGGAGATCGCGAGTGATAAAAAAGGGAATGCCCATCTCTTTCAGAGAGTGGACGAGGGGGAGAGGATTCTCTGGATCGGGGCCGGGGTTGGTCCAGAATACCGCGACTTGAAGCGGGAAAGATTCTGGAAACTGCTGAAATGGGTCACCGTGGTGATGAACGATTTCGAGCAATGGAACCTCTTTGGTTCGCAAGGCAGGCGTGGCTTCGGCGGTGAGTCTCCAAACGGCAGCGCTCCCGCACAAAGCGAACACCAGAAGCGCGACTGCTAGAGACTGTTTCAACTCCGAATCCTTAAGATATTTAATGATTTTCCGTGAGAACCTTGGATGTAAGTATGAGGCATGGAAGGGGAAAGCAAGAAAACTGAAGGCTCGGGCCCACGGTGCGGGTTCGGCAACGGGGTACGAGGAGCGACACTCGTGAGGCGCCGGCGAAACACTTTCCGTAGCTTGCGGACTCTTCCCGCCCAGGGTCTTTTCAGAGTCGTTGGCTTTAGGCCTTGAGGGCAAGGATCTTCACACGAACAAGATGCTAGTGAATGCGCGTGCTGAATTCATAGTCGTTAGTTTCTTTCTACCGGAATGCTCAGAGTCGATTTATCGCCACTAACCGTATAGGCACTTACAGTGATGGGACCAATTCCCGAAGCCGCGCTTGAATTGGCGGGAACGGTGAGGGTAACCTTCGCTATCTGGGTTGCCACGTTGCTAAAGTCCACCACAGCACCATTCAGCGAGTTGCTGGTGTCAATTGAGCAAGCTGCGTTAGAGGATGCGGCCGAACAAGTCAGGAAAACATAGCCACTTCCCAAACGGGAAGTGAGACGAAGAGGGGTACTGCCCGTGCTACCGCCCTTCACGCGGATCGGCGACGCTGACATCGTGGGGCCGTTTTCATCGCTAGGTTTGTAAACGCGAACGTAGTCCACGACCATCCTGGAGGGGCTAGGCGTGGTGTCATTTGGTGGGCCTGGCCATTCGCCGCCGACGGCCAGGTTCATGATGAAGTAAAAGGGAGCGTTGAACATCCATCGACCTCCAGGGGGAACGTCATTGGCGGTGCGGATAAAGAAGGGTTTGCGCCAATCATCAACATAGATTTGAATCATGTACGGAGACCAGACGGTGCCGTACACGTGGCAACTGGGATCCGCGTCGTCGATTCGCTTGCCGTTTGGAAAAGTGAAGTCCGCTGCAAGGCTGTAGATCCCCTGCTGTGCCGTACTTGGCCCATGAATCGTCGATTCAATCACGTTTGGTCCGAGGCCACCTCCCGCTCCCCCCGTTGTGGGCACGTTCTCCATGATATCGATCTCGCCGCCCGTCGGCCATTCTCCACTTCTTCCCAGCATCCAGAACGCGGGCCATAGGCCGGCTCCCACGGGAAGTTTCATGCACGACTCCAACCGCCCGTATTTGAAATCTTTCAATCCTCGCGTTTTTAGGCGGGCCGACGTCCAAGTCCCGACGGGAGCAGGATCTGCACTGGTTCGCAAGGCCTGAATGATGAGATGTCCATGACCATCCTGAAATGCGTTTGGATGGCTCGCCTCACACGGTGCCGGAGTAGCGGAGCCGGTCACACAGTAAACCTCCAACTCGCGGTTGCCCCAGCCATCGCCGCCCGCGTCAAAACTCCATTTGGACGAATCAGGAGGCGTGCCGGCAACGCGGGCATTGAATTCATCACTCCAGACAGGAATTCCCCAAGCTTGAGCACTAGCGCAGTTGATGAGCACTGGTGCGAGCATCGTGACCGTCAGCAGTCTCCACACGATAACGATTCACCCCGCTTAGCAGATACAATCTCGCGAGAACCGAAGATGTTAGTATCCCCCGGCAGAGCCGGGGGCTTTAGTTTGTGAGCCGCTCAAAGCGGCTGTGCGGGGTCGCTAACGCGGCCCCGAATTTCTGGAGCCACCTGTCGGTGGCCGATTAGCGCCACAGGTTCA
>JBEKUD010000109.1:0-16913 GCA_049515395.1 Candidatus Sulfotelmatobacter sp.
TCGTCGTAATTCCTTGCTGCTCATGGCTGTCCTTCCCAATCTGGCCTCCTGTGGAGACCTCCAGATTAGGGGACATTTCTATTGTCGTAACGTCGCCATAAGGGGACATTTCTAATGTCGCCCCATGGGGACATTATCAAAGTCGCGCGACATGAAACGTATCGACGTGAAACGTATCGAGCCATATCGAGCCATGCCGCGTCGGTCGTTGGCTGACGCATACTGATTGCCTAGAATCTATTAGTTCTTCATCATGTGCTCTCGGCGTTTCTGTTTCGTATGCGTCGCGATCCGCGCGAACCGACGCCGACCGCATCCGAGGCACTGGGACGCGCTGGTAGAACTGACGGGTGTTTCGGCGGATGCTTGACAGGCCGGACCACTCCAGCCATCTAGTGCCAGGACATCTCCAAGAACTTGGTCAGCCCTTCGGCACTGTTGAAATAATGTTCGACCGTTTCTCGCGTCGCGTTGGCGCCCCAGCCCCACAGTCCTACCTGGGGCAAACCGACTTTGTTTCTTCGGAAAAATCCGATACGGTTCCCCGTCCCAGGAATTTGATACTTACTCTTGGGTGATCCCGGTGGGGGCTCCCACTTATCGAATTCGTCAGAAAGCTTGTTTACGGCCGGACCACCTACGGCGATCACCGGATTATTGGCGACAAAGGCAGCTTCGGCGTACCAACCCTGATCGGTGATCACAATACCGCGCCGAAACGGAGATTTGCCTCCGCGCTGGTCGATTTGATCACGCAGGAGTTCCGCTACGGGGCGGTCAAGCAGTTCGGCGACTAGACTCGTGCCCACTACAACGAAGACCGACTCCTTGCTGACAACAGAGCGAGGGTCATAGACTCTGTCCAGCCGGAAAATGTCCTCAGCGTATCTTGGGTTTGACATAGTTTTCCTGACTGCATCGCGCGCTTTTTTCCCTGGAGTCCGTCCCGGTCGGTAAAGAACGAAAGCTGCTCATCGAATTCTGATCTCGCTTCCTGAACTGAGGTTTCGTGCTCGATCAAGCGGTCTTTCCAATAGGCAAGTGAGTTCTCGGGGACCGCAAAAGATGTGGCCGTCAACGGGCCGGTGCCGATGCGAGCGGCTCGCGCCCGGCCAGGGAAGGAAAGTCATGATCGTTCCGGGATGTCCCTGCCGGTCTCCGTAGTAGAGATGGTATGTTGTCGGATCATCGTAGTTGACGGTCTGCTTCACCAGGCGCAAGCCAAGCACCCCTGCGTAAAAATCGATATTCTGTGGAGGATCACCAGCAATCGCAGTCGCGCGATGTACGCCGAGAATGTCTGGCATCCCGCCTCCTCTCCATTTTTCGACTGCGCTGACTCGGGCAGAAAGTTCGTCGCACCAGATAGATCCCCCGTCTTCCCGAGCATGGGGACCCCAACGACATGTCCGCTTTAGATCTTGCCGGCCTCCATCGCCGTCTCGGTTTGTAGGCTCTGCAGATCCCGCGAGATTGTCGCTAATGCGAGGATGCGTCCCCCGCGTTTATACGACACCGCACAATCCCGAGCACTAAGATTGCCGTCGATCTCGACCACATCCCAACGCTCGGCGTGCCCGACATAGTTAATAGCGACGTCGTAGTGCTGGCTCCAAAAAAATGGCACAGCATCGAATCGCTCGCGATGGCCCAGAATGTTCTTTGCCGCCACCTGCCCCTGGCGCTCGGCCACCACCCAGTGCTCTACGCGAATTTTCTCCCCAGAGTGCGGATCGGGCCACCGCGCAACGTCGCCTGCCGCAAATACCCCGGGAACACCGGTTTCAAGGTATTCGTTGACCACGATACCGCGATCGATCGCCAGACCCGCTTGCTCGGCCAGCGTCAGTGAAGGGCGCACGCCGACGCCCAAAACCACGAAGTCTGCTTCAAGAGCGGCTCCACCACTCAACGCTAATGTGGTGCCGTCAATCTTTCTGACGGTTTCCTCCAAGTGGAAGACAACGCTGTGGGCTTCATGAAGCCCACGAATCATGCGGCCGACATCTGGGCCCATCACGCGTTCCAAGGGCTGGTG
Source organism: Candidatus Sulfotelmatobacter sp. (assembly GCA_049515395.1). GTDB lineage: Bacteria > Acidobacteriota > Terriglobia > Terriglobales > Acidobacteriaceae > Sulfotelmatobacter. The sequence goes on from JBEKUD010000109.1 coordinate 2,039, forward strand.
GTCGGGCGCGATGACGTCCACCCCGATTCCAAGTGTGCGCAGTGATGCTGCAACCTCCAGGCCAATGAAGCTCGCGCCCACGACGGCGACCCGCTTGGCAGATGCCGCTTTGGAGACAATCGCGCGAGCGTCGGCAAAGGTTCGCAGATAGTGAATCTGGGAGTCGGTGGCGCCCTCGATCTTCAAGCGGACGGGTTCGGCCCCAGTCGCAATCAGGAGGGCTTCGAACCCGTACGTCTGGCCGTTTTCCAACTGGACACGCTTCTGCGGGATGTGCAGTGCCGACACTCGCGAATTGAGCACGAGATCGATATTCTGTTCACGGTAAAAATCAGGCAGTCGCAATCGCATCCACTCGTCTGGTGCGGCGCCCACGAGAAAATCCTTAGACAGATTCGGCCGGTCGTACGGAGGCCAATCATCCGCGCTGATCATGGTCAGCGTGCCGTCGTAGCCTTCCCGGCGCAGCATCTCCGCCGCTCCAAGGCCGGCGGCACCACCACCTATGATCACAACCGAAGCAGGAAGGCTCTGCCCCGCCGCGGAGGCGCGCAGGTGTGTTCGCTCAAGGCCGGCGAGTTTCTCCCGCACGAACACTTTGTCGCCGACCCTTTCTACGCGCCAACGCGGGATCGGGTCGAGTGCGGGTGCGCGCAACGCTTCTCCGGTACGCAGGCTGAAACAGGCGTGATGCAAGGGACATCGCAAGGTGTCCCCAACCACAAGACCCTGCGAAAGCATTCCGTGGTAATGAGTGCAGTTTGCACCCACCGCAAGAAACTCGTCACCGCGGCGCACCAGAATCACGTCTTCGCCGGTTACTTGGCCGAGGGCCATCGCTGCATCGGCCAGATCACCGACGAAGAATCCGTCTCCAAAATCGCGTTTCTTAGCTTCTGCCGCTTCTGTCATGTTCTATGCCAGGGTTTCATTGTGATATCGAGCGTTAGATTGTTGGATTGAAGATGATGCCCGCTGCCCCGATGGCGCGGCTTTATTTGTTTGCGCCTCCTGTTTCCCTGCCGTAGTTCCTCTCTTGGTCTGGCGGGCTACTATTCCGCAGCCTTCGCCGCCAAAGTTTCGACCACAGCGATATTTTGCAACAACTCGGGCGTTTGTTCCAGCAAGTCTGGGGCGACTCCATACGCTCGCGATCTCAAGAACATCGAGATCCACATGCTGGATACCGGCCACTTCGCGCCTGAGACGCACGGGGAAGAAATAGCAAGTCATATCCGAATCTTTCTTTCTCAAGCGGCAATCCAAAGCGCCATAGATGCCGGGTACGCTTCAGGCCGGCGCTGGGCCAGCCCGAAGCCGAAGCGAGAACCTGTCCCACAACTTTGGATCGTTAGTGTTCACGCCAGCCGTTATGGCTTTGCAAGAGCGGTACGGCAGCCGTCGGCAGTACGCGAGGCTTGAGGGATCTGGGTCATCGCCCGCTCGGCTGGGCCCGCAGGAGTCGGAGTTCATCGGTGAACGCGACGCCTTCTATATGGCGACTCTAGCTATAGCTAGGCTCGACCGGTTGGCCTTACGTTCAGCACCGAGGCGGCCCGAAGGGCTTTCTGAAGGTGATTGATGAAAGTACCATTGCTTTCGCCGACTTTCGCGGGAACAAGCAATACATCAGTACCGGCAACCTGCTGACCGACAACCGGGTAGCGCTCATCCTGGTCGACTATCCAAGACAGCTAAGTCTCAAAATCCTGGGTCGTGTTAGATTTTCGAAGGAGAGCAGGCGCGAGAGTGGACCAAGAAAGTTCGCGACCCGGAGTACAAGGCATTTACCGAAAGGGTATACGTAATCCGAATCGAAGCCTTCGATTGGAATTGCCAACAACGCATTGTTCCTCGGTACACGGAGGAAGAAATCCGAGGGGCGGTCGCCCCCGCAGAAAACAGGATGCACGAATTAGAGCAAGAGAACGAGAAGCTCCGGGAGGAGATCTCGCGACTTGGCAAGAAAAACGGAAATCCTTAACTCAAATCAGACCGAAGGGGAAGATGTCATGCCTACAATCACGACGAAAGACGGAACGCAAATCTACTACAAGGACTGGGGGAAGGGCCAGCCCATAGTGTTCAGTCACGGCTGGCCGCTCACCGCGGACGACTGGGACGGACAGATGTTGTTCTTCGGCCAGCGTGGCTACCGAGTCATCGCGGCTGACCGGCGCGGGCACGGCCGTTCCAGCCAGACGTGGGACGGCAACGATATGGATACTTATGCCGATGATCTCGCAGCGCTCACCGAAAAGCTCGACCTGAAGAACGCAATTCACGTGGGGCACTCCACCGGCGGCGGAGAAGTTGCCAGATACATCGGGCGGTACGGCTCGAAGCGCGTCGCCATGGCCGTGCTCATCAGCGCAGTACCGCCGCTGATGGTAAAGACGGATAAGAATCCTGCGGGCGCGCCGATCGAGGTGTTCGACGACCTGCGGGCCCAATATGCAAAAAATCGGCCGCAGTTTTACAAGGACATTACCCTTCCGTTCTACGGCTACAACCGGCCGGGCGCGAAGATTTCGGAAGGCATCCGGGAGAAGTGGTGGCTGCAAGGAATGATGGGAGGGATGAAAGCGGGCTACGACTGCATCAAGGCATTCTCCGAGACCGACTTCACGGAAGATCTCAAAAAGTTCGACGTGCCCACTCTTATTCTTCATGGCGACGATGACCAGATCGTGCCCATCGCCGCGGCGGCCCTGCAATCCGCGAAGCTGGTGAAGAATGCCACGCTGAAGGTGTATCCGGGCTTTCCGCACGGAATGCCCACAACCCACGCGGACCAGATCAATGCCGACCTGTTGGAATTTTTAGGCAAAGCTCAGAAAGGCTCCGAAGCAGCCTAAGTTCAAGACGCCGCGGCGGATCGGGACGTTTGCAAGCCGTCTTCCGCGGCGTCAAGCAGGTTGAGCTGATCATCTGTCCCGGAGTGCTCCCGACGCCGATTCCTGGCGGATGACGAGCTACTCTTACCTAACCCGGTAAGGGAAGGTTGGCCGACTCCGCGTGGGCGGGCGGCGTCATTTGCACGCGAAACCCCTCGCCGCCATGTGGCTTCACGGGCGTCGACCGAAAGGCCCGTTTCGCCACGTAGATAAGTCTCTAAATCGAGCGTAGAGCGGCGATTGGGTCCGCAGATGCTGCACGGGTTGCGGGAAGCGCTGATGCGAGAAGCGCCATAAGAATCATGATCAGGACACCCATTATGTAGATGAGTGGGTCGGTCGCGGTGACCCCGAAGAGGAAAGAACTGACAAGGCGTGACACAGCGAGCGAACCGAGCACACCGAGGCCGCATCCGAGCAGCGCCAGTCTCGCGCCTGAAATGAGCACGAGTCGGGCGATGCCGGTGCGCTGGGCGCCGAGTGCCATGCGGATGGCAATCTCTTGGGTGCGCAGCGAGACCGAGAACGCAACCACTGCATAGATCCCAGTGATGGCGAGCAAGAGAGCGCCCAAGGCAAATGCGGTGATGAGATCGGTGTTGAAACGGCGCGGCGCTTCCACGTTCGAGATCACGTCATCCATGGGCTGCACTTGCTCCAGGGCGAGCAGCGGATCGATTTCGGCGATGCTCGCGCGCAGGGTTTGAATCATCTGCTTGGGAGGAAGGGCCGAACGGAGGGTGATGTATCCGCCGGCGGCTTCGGTGAGCTTTCCTGCAGATTCAGAGCCGAAGAGAGTGGCAGGCTGTTGCGCAGGCATATACCACTGATCGCTGCTGGGCTCATCCGGTGAGCCGATCTTGGTATCGGCGACGACGCCAACCACGGTTGCCCACGGCAGTCGCTTGTGCGGGTTGCCGACGTGCATACGCATGCCGATGGCCCGCTGACCCGGCCAGGAATGTCTGGCCATGGACTGACTGACGATCACTACCAGGGGTGAATTGGAGCGGTCCTCGATGGTGAAGTACCGGCCATCGATCAGTGGGATGCCCATGGCTTGGAAATAGTCGCCGTAGGTAATCGCGAACATGGAGAATTTCAGCTTCCAACTGTCTACGGGCTCGTCCTCGATGGTGTACGCAGATCCGTGGTAAGAACCGGATGCGGGGAGAGAGTTGGTGATGCCGACGGCGACGATTCCAGACTTGCTCGCAAACCGGTCGACGACAGCGCGATTGAAGGCGTCGGCGGAAGCATCGGTGGGGTACTGGTTGAGGGGCAGTTGATAGCCGGCGACGAGGACGTGGTCGGGACGGAAGCCGGGGTCGACGGCGCGCATCTTCTGGAAGCTGCGAAGGAAGGAGCCCGATAGGGTGAGCAGCACCAGGGCAATCGCGATCTCCGAGACCACCAGGGTTGAGCGCAACCACGCATGGTTTGAAGCGCCCGTGCCGGTCCGGACGCCCTCTTTTAGGCTTTCTGTCAGATTGGTTCGCAAGGCCGCAAAGGCTGGCGCAAGGCTGCAGAGGGCGCCAGTTGCCAGGGCGACGAGGAGGGCAAATGTCACGACGCGTCCGTCCATGGAGATGGAGTCGATGCGCGGCATGGACTCTGGCAGGAGGTGCAACGCGGTGCGGATAGCGGTCGCCGCAAACGCCAGGCCCAGCAGGCCACCGGCAAGGCTGAGCAGCAGGCCTTCGAAGACAGATTCGCGGATGATGACGCCGGAACCCGCACCCAGAGCCAGTCGAACGGCGTATTCGCGACGCCGGCGGATGGCCCGGACCAACAGCAGACCGGCGACATTCACGCAAGCAATCAGCAGGACGATGGAGACGGCTAAGAACAGCGTTCGCAGCAAAGGTCGGACATCGCCGACGGCGTGCTCGCGCAGCAGCGTGACGTCTCCCTGGATTTGGATGGCAGACATGCTGGCGGGAAAACTGCGCATGATCTGCCTGGCGACGCGGTCGGCATCTTGCGCTGCCTGCGAAAGGGTGACGCCATCCTTGAGGCGGGCGACCATCTGGTATCCCCAAAAGCCGGCGTGCTGGTCGGAAAGTTCGTCGGGTGTGAGGCTCATGGGCACCCACAACTGTGCCTGCTCGAGTTGTCCGTCTTCCAGCGGGAACTCGAAGCTGCGCGGCATCACGCCTATGATCGTGTATGCCTTGCGGTCAAGAACGATCGAGTTTTCGAGGACGTGTGGGTCACGGTGGTAGCGGTTCATCCACAGGGCATAACTGATCACGGCGAGCGATTGATGCGCGTCCTCTTCCTGTTGCGTGAAGACGCGGCCCAGGATCGGAGGAACGGCCAAGGTTGGGAAGACATCTGCGGTGAACCGGGCGGCGTAGACTTCTTCCGGAGTTGCGCCGCCGGAAAGCTCATAGGTGGTGGAGATGTAGCCGCCAAGAGAAAAAAAGGTGCCTGTTGCGTTGGAGTATGTGCCGATCTCGCGGGCAGTGACGGGGGTGTTCGGGCCTCCTCCCAGGTGATCTCCCAACAGAACGAGGCGGTCCGGATTGCTGAATGGAAGCGGACGCATCAGGATGCCTTCGACGAGCGAGAAGATCGCGGTGGTGGCGCCGATACCGAGAGCCAGGGTGAGGACGACCGTCAGGGTAAAGCCAGGTGCCTTCCGCAGTTGGCGAAATGCACAGCGGACATCCTGTGCGAATGCGTACATTCGTCCTCCCTAATCCTAGGGTTGCCGTGAGCAAGTGGGTGGCTAACATTAAAGAACGTTATGCGCCGCTTTTCAATCGGCAAGACGAAGAGTGTTTCTCGTGCAGCCACCGACCAGCGCATCCGTTTGCACATTATCCCTGGTCGGATGCGCCCGTAGTAAGTGGGCCGGTAGGTTCGGGAAGTCGTGCGGGGCGCGTCCGATAAAGCTGTTTGAAGGAAGCCGCCCGTGGGGAGGCATTTATGCAAATTCAATGGTGTTGGGGTTAGGAGAAAGGCTTCGAGAAGAGGTAGTGGAGCGAAGAAGAGCGCAAGCAGGATGGGTTTGGTTTTAGGTTGCGTGGGGTCGGGGCGAAGAGTTTGAGGCGAAATTGGAAACGGGTGGCTGATTTGGGGGCAAGAAGGACGTACCACGCCGGCCGGTGGTGAGAGGCACCGAGTAAGGGAGATCGGGACTGTCTATCATGCGGCGACTCTGTCGGGATCGTCCACATTTGATCCCGAACCAACAGCGACGAACATTCTCTTGCCATCCTGCGAGAATCCACCGCCCGCGTCCAGTGCCCGAGCCAGTTCGATGGCAAATCGGCGATGTGTTGCTGCGATCCGTTGGCCTTCGGATTTTCGGGTGCTTAAAGCGGTATTCAATCCTTGGACTCTTAGCGTGCCGCTCTGCCCGACAGGCAGCTAGAGCTTTACTACAGTGAGATGCGGGAAGGCTGTGCGAAAGAGATAATCGTCCAGCGTGAGGAGTGAGTGGCCGCCTTCTAGAGCATGGGCGCCGATCAGGAAGTCCGCCGGAATGCGGCGGGGGCCCGCGTCTGGTTGTTTCCTTCGACGCGCAGCATAAGCCTGAAAGGCTCGACCAGCTGTCCTCCAAATCGATTCACCCAAGGCCCAGTCAATGCTGATACTGGTTTCTTTGAAGAACGAATCCAAGAACGATTCACTGCGACCAGGGGCAGCCATCAACTCAGCGAAGACGCTGGCAGTAGTGACCAAGGTTCCACGCCCCAGTGCAGCGTCCAACGCCGACTGGGCAGCGGAGCTAAGGCTTGGATCCCGATCCCAGAGCGCCACTATTACATTGGTGTCAATAGCTGTCGTCATCGCCCGCGCATCTCGCGGATCCGGCGAATAATTTCCTCTCTGCCGGAGCCAATCCCTGGATTCCCGATTCCCTTAAACTTCGCGAAGGGGCTCTTCGTCCTGATGGGTCGCACTCGCATGCCAGTTTCATCACTTTGAAATAACAGCCTGTCGCCAGGGTGAACCCCGAGAGCACGTCGAACCTCGCGCGGTACCGTAATCTGCCCTTTGCTCGTGATTTTTGCCTGTTTCTCCAATACTGCCTCCGATATTCCTTACCTTATCATAGGTACTCCTTACTTTAAAAATGGATATCATGACCCAAACACTAATCACAGAAGAGGAGCCTGTGTCTCGCCAGGATCCTGTCCGGCTCTGAAACTGTCGGCCTTGCTGCGGTTAGCCTTCACCTGTTGTATTTGCTGGACAGAAAGCTGGGAACAGGGAGTGCGCCACCCAAAGGAAGCGACCTTGAAGTTTCTGACGATCGCGGATAAGCACCCGGAGATTCTCTTGTCAGGCGAGTGAGAGAAAAGGAATTGTTTGGCTACTACTCCGTCAGGCCTCTGTTTTGAAAGGAGGCGCTGAAGGTACTTGGAACCCTCTTTCTGGTACGCAGCCCCAGAAGTGGCGGAATAAATTTGGTGAGGAGTCAGGGCTAGCGCCCGAGTCACGCCGCGCCATCGGGCGCGTGAGCTTCAATCCACCGGCTGTCTGCGATCCAACCCAGTATTCATCGACTTCGACCCCCAGGTTGGCCACCAGCAAGCCAAGCGGAGGCCTGCATTGGTGTTGACGGATCAACGCTATAACCGAGCCAGCGGGCTAGCGGTGGTTTGTCCCTTGACGAGTAAGCGCAAACCATATCCCTTCGCTCTGCCCGTCAAAGTCGACGAGGTAGAAGGTGCGATTCTAGTCGATCAGCTCAAAACCTTGGACTGGGCAGGCCGGGCGCAATTTCATTCCAAAGCTGAGGCAATGCTGCTCCCGAGGGTGCGGCAATACCTCGCGGTGCTGCTTGGAATTCGCTGATGCAGAAGCGGCGCCGATGCTGCTCCCGCCCTCTCAGCGCGCGTTCCCCCAAAGGTCTGATGTTCAAAAAAGCCAAATGCGATGGCCATATCCAGGGAGCACGCGCTTTTTCGTGTGCAGTTGAAGTAGTGGCTGCTTTACCGAACATGCTATCTTTTAACTAACGTATTGAGAGCGCAATTTGTGCGGCCATCCTAACGGAGGTAGAAGTGAAAATGTTCACGCGCATTACCGTGGACCCCAACCAAATGGGCGGCCTCCCGTGCATCCGCGCCCTGCGCATCCCTGTCGCTATGTTGTGGGCATGGTAAGCGAAGGCATGGCGGAAGCCGAAATCCTTAATGCTTATCCGGACCTTGAGGTCGAGGATGTTCGCGAAGCGCTGCGCTACGCGGCTGAGGCCGTCCGCGAGCGGGGAACTTCCCGTTGTCGGTGGTTCTTGAAGTTCCTAGTGGACAACGCCTTGTCAGCGTTGATTGCGGAGGGTTTGCGATCCGCAGGCGGCGGGCTCGACCATCGAGAATGCGTATCGCTAAAATGTGGTCAGGGTACGGTCGCGAAATGAAAAAGCTCCGATTCCTGGTATCTCTTCAGACCCTCGATAACGATTACCAAGAGGCGCAAGCCCAAGCCGCACGAGTTACCGCGCGCAAACTGGGGAGCGAAGCGGAGATCGTCTATGCAGAGAACGACGCGGTGAATCAGAGCATGCAACTTCTGACGGCAATCCAAAGCCGAGTCGAGTCCCGACCCGACGCGATTGTGGTGGAACCGGTTGGGGGCACGGCCCTACCTCAGGTGGCCCGAGCCGCCAGCGCTGCGGGAATCGGATGGGCGGTCCTGAACCGGAGGCCGGATTACCTGGCGGATCTCCGCATGGCGGCAACTGCACCCATCTTTGCTGTCAGTTCCGATAACTTCGAGATTGGACACATTCAAGGAAGACAATTCGAAGCGTTGCTGCCCCGAGGCGGTTCTGTTCTGTACATTGAAGGACCGTCGCAGAGTTCATCGGCCCAAGAGCGTAAGTCCGGCATGCTGGAGACAAAACCGTCAAACATTCAAGTGAGGATGCTAAAGGCGTCGTGGACAGAGGAGAGTGCCGGGCGGGCGGTACGGTCTTGGCTGAAAATGGCTACTTCGCAAAGCGCGTCAATAAACCTGGTCGGCGCCCAGGATGACTCGATGGCCATGGGCGCTCGCAAAGCTTTTCAGGAGATTATCAACGAGGCGGAACGGTCGCGATGGCTGAGCTTACCATTTATCGGATGTGATGGTCAGCCGGCGACAGGCCAAGCCTGGGTACGCGAAAAAAAGCTCATGGCGACGATTCACATTCCGCCGCTCACGGGACAGGCGATGGAGATTCTCGCAAGAGCCATTCAGGACGGAACCCAACCGCCTGAACATTCCTTGACGACGTCCTTCTCGATTCCTCCCCTCGAATTGTTGGGTCCGCGAAACCCATAGGCATCTCAGGAGTGCACAGCAGCAGATCGCGGCGCAGTTCATCTGCAAATTTTGCGTTCTAGGAACGGCGGCTACCCCGCCCAACTTCTCTGGGGTTTCTTCTTGCCGGTTACACACCCGCGTAGAGACAGGTGAGACTGGATTTCAGGTAAGACGGTCAACCATTCCACGGCGTTCAACTCGCAGCAAATTGCATTTTCGAGAATACCTTTTCGCATACAATCTCGCAGTATCTCAGTTCTGTGAGGAACCGCCTTGAACCTAGTCTGCCACAGCATCGCCGCCGTTGTCATTTTCGTCACGGTTCCTCTGAGTCATGCACAATTGGAGGGCAGCACGCGGGATACGCAGCCCGTTCGTCATCCGTTCCCCTCCATTCAGGACACTGAGAGCCCCTCCCAGCGCGATGTCCGGATGCAATGGTGGCGCGAAGCCCGCTTCGGTATGTTCATCCACTGGGGTCTTTACTCCATCCCGGCGGGCACCTGGGACGGCAAGCAGATCCCAGGCATCGGCGAGTGGATTATGAATAACGCCTCCATCCCAGTTGCGGAGTACAAGGCCCTCGCGCCCCGGTTCAATCCCACCAGCTTCAGTGCTCGGGATATTGTTGCCCTCGCCAAGGCCGCCGGGATGAAGTATATCGTCATCACCGCCAAGCACCATGACGGCTTCGCCATGTTCGACTCCAAAGCAAACTCTTTCAACATCGTTGCCGCAACTCCCTTGAAGCGCGACCCACTCCGCGAACTCGCCGAAGAGTGCAGGAAGCAGGGAATGAAGCTCGGCTTTTACTACTCCCAGGACCAGGATTGGACGGCGCCGGGTGGGTCCGCCTATAAAACCGGCAATCATGATTCCATAACCCACCACTGGGATTCGGCACAGGACGGTGATTTCGACAGCTATCTCCACACCAAGTCCATCCCACAAATCAAAGAACTCCTCACTCAATATGCGGAGTTTCCAGTCGTGGTCTGGTTCGATACGCCCACCGCCAATATGACCCCGGACCGGGCAGCCGAGATCGTTACCCTGCTGAACCAGCACCCCAATCTCATCTGGAACAACCGTCTCGGTGGAGGCTACCAGGGCGACACGGAAACTCCCGAACAGTACATCCCTCCCCAGGGCTTCCCAGGACGCGACTGGGAGTCCTGCATGACCTTCAACGACACTTGGGGTTACAAGTCCTACGATACCAACTTCAAATCCGTCGAGACGCTTCTGCGCAATCTCATCGATATCGCCAGCAAGGGCGGCAACTATCTTCTCAATATCGGCCCGGACTCCAAAGGCGTCGTCCCGGCTGCTGAGGCCGAACGCCTCCATCAGATGGGCCAGTGGTTGGCCGTCAACGGCGAAGCCATCTATAACACCAAGCCAACACTTTTCGGCCCTGAAGCTGGTGCGTTCAGCCCCCTGGAGAAGGATAAGAACGGCAACCCCAAGTTCATCCCTTCATGGAACTGGCGCTCCACCACCAAGGCCGACAAGATTTATATTGAGATCTTTACTTGGCCTGGCAGCGGCACCTTCCGCCTTGCCAACCCCCCGCGCAAGGTCACCAGCGCATATCTACTCGCCGACTCCACTCACAAGCCTCTGAAGCTGATCCAGACCGGCGACAGCGTGGACGTGCAACTGCCCAGTCAAGCACTCGACCCCGTTGCCACGGTCCTGGTTCTCAATACATCGAAATAAACCGGACCATCTTAACTAAGAACGGTGTCGCAAGCTTCGCGCCCCGAATTCATCGGAAGGCCACTCGACGCTGCCGAGCCGGTTGGGACAAATTAGCTCGATGACAGGAATACTAAATACTGGGAGAAAAGCTGAAGGTTATTGACACCTCTTCTGACGAACTGTACAGTTTAAATAATTTAAGTGGAGAGTTTATGAATGATGGTATTGTCGTTACCGCACTGGACGCGCGAGCCAATTTCGGCAAGCTTCTTCGCCGTGTCGAAGATGAGGGCCGGTCGCTTGTTATAGAGAAACGGGGCAGTCCACGAGCGGTTTTACTTAGCATCAGGGACTATGTGCGCCTCGCTACCCCCGAGCCCGAGGTCCTTCGGGCCATCGGAAAAGAGTCAATACGAAAGTGTACAAATAACCTAAGCACCACACAAATTGATCGGATCGTCAAAGCCGCCCGCAGATCCAAACGGCGATGATCCCACTTCGGCTTGTGATCGACACCAACGTGGTCGTGTCCGCAGCACTCAAACCAGAGGGGCTCCAGCGGACGGTGGTATTGCTCGCTATGACAAAGCCTGCTCTCTGGTATGTTGCCGACGCTATTGTCTCCGAATATGCTATGGTCCTGGCGCGTCCTGAACTCAAGATTCGCCGGAATTTGCGCCACCAACTGGTTCAGTTAATCAAGAATCATACACGCGTTGTCTCGCCCTCACGTCTGGCTCAAGTCACCTATGACTCCGCTGACAACATGTTCGTCGAATGCGCCGATGCCGCTCGTGCAGATTACTTCGTGACGGGCAACCAACGCCATTTCCCAAAGTTCTGGAAGACCACCAAGATTATCACTTCTAGAGAATTTCTCAGTGTCATAGCTCCGCACCTGCTTCGGTGAAAGGCGGCTGAAGCTTCCCCTTCCGCATCGGGCGGGACTTGTGCGTCCATGCTGCACAATTGAAAATGCCGCCGGTGCTCGTTCCCACTTCGCCCGCCCAGGCCACAAGGCCATTCATGTTGTTTGTGTCGCGACCCAATTCCGGCCTCATCGGCTGGATGGAATCCACGGATGAGGATCGGGTTTTCATGAGTGCCGTCACGCTCGTAGAGCTCCGCTGTGGCGTAACACTTGCCGATCGGAGCGCGTCGGCGTCGACGCGAGAAATGGCTGGGGCGCGAATTGACGCTGAGGTTCGAGGACAGAATGCTGCCGGTCGACGCAAATATTGCAGAAGCTTGGGGAAAAATGGTGGCAGGCAGCGAGGCCACGGGACGCCCAATGGGCGGCCGCGATGGACGCACCTCGCAGGGGGGCCTTGTGGCCCGTTTCTCTGGAGGCCCATTGGTAGTCTGGTTTCAAAGACCCCAAATCAGGCGGCGATAACAAAACTGTATCCACGTCGAGGACCACGGCTTTGGGCGTGCCACCCAAGACCGGCGTGCGATAGACGTTGAAATCGCTGGCGATGCCGTTCAGGGCCTCCCGGTAGTAGATGTAGTTCCCGTCCGGAGAGAACGCAACGGGCCCATGTAAACTCACAGGCGAGCGGCTGTTCTTCGTAGACTCAAACGACCGGCGGGCTGAACGCGATTTTCCGCCAGTAGTTGGGCCGAATCCACAGCCGACTGATGCGCTCTGAGGAGCCACCGATTTCCCGTAGAGACGAGGACAGCTCCGTCTCTACTTAGAATGTTACCCGCATGCCGAGTTGGGCGGCGAATGGAATTCCAACCGTGGTACCGGGGCCGAAGAAGTCTCCCAAAGCACCCTCGGGTATCTCGAGCTGCTTCAGGCTGGTGATGGGCACAGTTTGAGAGCAATCTGCAACCGTGCAAATGCTGCTGACGATGGTCTGACCGTATTGATTTGGCACCATCTGGGGGGCGGGGACCGGGAGCTGGGCGACATTGACCGCAAAGTTGGCGCCAGGGTTGTTGCGGTTGAAAATGTTGAAAAACTCCGCGAATGGGTTGATTACCCATCGGTCGCCGATCCTGAACGGCCGGGTGATGCGCAGGTCCGACTGAACGTATGGGGTGCCTCGGAATACATCCAGACCCGTATACGTCGGCTGCGACTCACCCCTGAATTGGACCCAAATGCGCCCGCTATTATTCTGGTTGGTAATGGTGATTGGCCGAGCGCTCTCGACCTGGTTGATGGTGCTCAATTCAAAACCACCGGGGAGATGCAAGGTACCCGCGAGCACAAAGCGATGGCGAACGTCTTCGCCGGAGGGACCGTAGTCGCCGGGTCCGAAGGCATTCAGAGCTCCAGCATTCGGATATCCATACGGTACTTGGCAGACGCCATCCACATAGTCAAAGAGTTCGCCGAGCAGGCAACCCCAGGTCTGCGCCTTGGAGAGCTGGTAGTTCGCGACCAGATTAAAGCGGCGCATGTTGCCCTGCAAATGCAACATCAGGGCGTTGTAACTGGAGCGGTTGTCGGATTGGAAGACATTGACGTTGGGCACGACGCTTTGCTGATCGGTCGTGTCAGTGCTGGGAATCAGCGGAGTGAACAGATTCGTGCCCCCGCTGTAAGGGAAAGCGCGGTAACCATGATTTCCCTGCTCGTGGGTATAGTCGGCGCTGACGAGCCAGTGTTCGTTGAAAGCGTGCTGCACCCCGCCCGTGATGTGAATGGCGTAAGGGGTCTTGTAGTCGGAGCCGATGAGGTTGCCGGTGCTGCCGGCACCGCCCTGCAGGCAACCCGCACCAGTGAGCGCGTAGGTACTTTGACTAAAACTGCACGTGCCTGTGGTTGCGTTCGTGCCGTTGATCCCTTGAAATGCAGTGGCCCATCCGTTCTGCGCCAGATCGTCGTAGAACATACCGAATCCCGCGCGAAATACGGTATTCTCGCTGCGACCCGGCGAATAAGCGACCCCGAGACGAGGCGCAATTTGCCGGCGGTAATCGTGCGGTACGCTGGGCACAATCGGAATCTGCAACGCTTGCAGGGTTATGTACGCATTGTTCTCAAGCTGAGTTCGACCCGATCCCTCGAAGAGTCCGAAGGTGATCTGATAACGCAGACCGTAGTTGACGGTGAGATGGTTCGATACGCGCCACGAGTCCTCGGCGTAGAGTCCCAGCCTTTGCACGTTCTGCGAAAAATTGCCGTCGCCGGTGGGAGTGTCGCTGCAGGTCGAGCCATCCGTAGCGGTGAAGGCGACACACTGCGGGCTGAAACGTCCGAAGACACCCGGGTTCTGTCCATAATAGACTGGGTTATTGACGTACTTAGCAAGGGTCTCCGCCGTGGATGCAAACGCGCCGCTGAGTACCGGCTCGTGAATAAAGTCGACTCCGAACTTGAGCGCGTGACTTCCTGCAACGTGGTTTAGATCGTAGCGGATCTGGTATTTGTCCTGATTGCGCAGGTCAGGGAAAAGAGTGATGGGGGTGGCGAACTGGTTGTCGCCGAAAGTTTCGAATCCGGAAATGGTAAGCGCAGTGGAACTGAATGGAAATGCCAGCGCGAAGCCCAGATCCGAGTTGCGCGTCTGGGTAAGGTGCAACAGGCTGGCACCGAGAACCAGACTGCTGAGCCACGTCGGACTGAAGGTATAAGTATTGCTGATCACCGTATTCCAGTAGTTGTTGTGCGTGAGCAGTCCGGTCGAGGGCAGCGTCCCCTGCTGCACCAGGGCGTTGTGCGTGAGGTAGTTGTCCTCGGAGGTGCGCAGGAACCACTGCGACCTCGAAGACTGGGCCCAATCAAAACGCAGCGAGCCGATGTAGTCGCGAAAAGGAATGGGAACAGTCGCGGGCACAGCTATCGAAGGAATGCCAGTAATCAGGCCGTCCGCAGCCAACTGCGCTAGCGCATCGAATTGCGTAATGCTGGCTGGGCTGTAGGCGATGCTGGCATTCTCGTGCACATGTTCGAACGAAGTAAAGAACCAGACTTTGTTTTTGGCGATGGGCCCACCGAGAGTGCCGACATAGTTCTGCCGCGAGAATGGCTGCTTGGGATTGGGCGCCGGATT
>JBEKUD010000110.1:0-16364 GCA_049515395.1 Candidatus Sulfotelmatobacter sp.
TCTTGGCACCGGCAATCCTGGCGCGGGCATAGATTGCATCGATGTCGGAGACGACAAGATAAGGAGTTTGTGTCTCTGCTCCACCGATCTCATCCGGCTGCTTCAGCAGATTCGACAGCGGCATCCCATTGTTGACCGAGCCGACCACGATCATGCCGTTGCCAAAAGTCAGCTGGGAATGCATCACCACCCCGTCAGGACCAGCATAAACGGCCTGCTTCTCAAACCCGAAGACCCGGCACAGCCATTCGATCATTGCCGTGGCATTGCGATAGCGGAGCCCTGAGATTACGGTTGATTTGCAGTTCTTCGCTAAGGTGGTCATGCCCGTCATCCTGTCACCGGAGGCGCCGTTATGCTTGGAAAATTCGGAACTAACGAATGGGCACGTGATTTTGCCAGGGTCCGCGGCGTGCAGAATAAGTGGTGGGATTGATACCGGAAAACGCCCGGAAATCATCGGCAAAATGTGACTGCTCGTAGTACCCACAGCCGAGTGCCAACTCCGTCCAAGGCACGTCCACCCCGCCGTGCAGAGCTCGCACGGCACTCTGAAAGCGGCGAATCCGGCACCACATTTTAGGGGCGATTCCGACATGTTCTCGAAACACCTGTGAGAGTCGCCGCTCGCTTACTCCTACGGATCGAGCACACTCGGCGACGCGGAAACCTTTTTCTCGGAAGAGATGCATCGCCTGATCGACCAGTTCAGAACGCCGGGCACCTGGATGAAGCCGTCCGGTCAGGAAAACTTCCAGAGTCCTCAGCTTCTCGACGGGGGTGGGAACTTCGCACAGCCTGTCCGTGAGAGACGTGCCAGCCCAGACCTCTTCCAAACCGATAGAGCGCTCAAAAAACAGGTCGGCGCGCTCGCGGAACAGCCCCGCAAAACCTCCAGGCTGGATCACAATCCCGACCATCTCTTCCATGTTGGCCGTATACAACTACATCATATCGTGCTCGCGTGCCTACAACGATGGCTCGCGGAAGGCGCCTGTTTGCCTTTCCGTCCTCTCCGCAGTCGGTGAGATAGCTGCGGGACAAATTGAGGATGATCTGCATGCAGCCATTGGGCAAAACGCGTTCGCGGCGATGGGAAAACCGGGGTGCCCGGCAGTACCACAGGGATCGAACCCATGAACGAAGGTGGGGAGTTGGCGGTTCTTCCAGAAAGACCATCGCTTCGCTCGTCGTGAGGCAGGCAAAGCCTGGACACGCTCATGCTACCACTCGGTCACTCTGAGAAGTTGGACTCTCGGATTGGGTGCCGCTTGCTCTCCTAAGACCGCCTTCTTCGAAGTTGCCAAGGCGTATCACGCGCGGGCGCAGAGGATCCGAACGATGCCGGTCGAGTTGTCGGCCCCACGGAAATGACCTGATGTCGGCTTACGATTCGTAATGGGAAGTCGGCTACCCGATGTAAGTCATCGTCAAAAGAAAGCCACCGGCAGCGAGCGGCTGAACGACCGATGGACACGCTAAGCCGGGACTCGTGCGATCCACCTCTGGGCCTCAAGAGTTTTGGCGAACAAAGGAACAGCTTGCAACACATCCGGCCGCTTCAACCTGGGAGCGGCTGTGCCGTCGCGCCGAAACTCGTCCACACAATAGCACCCCGAGCATTCCGAAGCGTGTGCGGTGGATGTGCTTCACCACGAAGCAGCCTTTGCCATCTCTCATCCGAAGAGCCCTTCACTCTATACTGGAATTCGGTATGACGCTGTCTTGAAAGCGTCACGGTTCTGGCGAACCAGCTAAGGATCGGATCAGTTTGCTTACGTTGTGCGCGACGCTGAACGACTCTCCGACAGAGGACGTATCAAGCAGCCCAAGTCCGCAGGTTGCTGTGATCATCGCACGCTGGGCAAATTTCTGGGGATCGCCCGCCAGAGACGCGGCTTTCAGCCAGCGAATGAAGATGCTCGCTGAATCGACGGCGTTCACTCCTGGCCGGGTGGGCACTATTCCATAGGCAACCGTTCCACCCTGTTGCATGAAGTCCAGGGCATGCCAATCAGCAAAGAACAAGTCGAGTCCTTCATGAGCATCGAACGAAATGATATCTGGCTGCACGCGGCACATGCGCTCGAAGGGACGCGCTGCGCAGCAATGCAGTCCGGCGTAGGCTCCGCGAATGCGAGCGTCTTCCAACGTGGCCGCCAATGCGTTGAGCCGCTGTTCCTCCGAGACAGCGTTAGCGACAGTTGCGTCCAAGCACAAGGCTGGTTCATCAACAAACAGCAGCACAGGCAGGCCAACTGATTTCAGGCGATCAATCTGCCAGCTGATGATCTGCGAGACATGAAATGCGATGGCTGCAAAAAGTGCTGGATCGGCTAGGAAGGGCCGGCCCTTGTGGAACAGATACGCCGACAGTGTGATTGGGCCCTCGATCTGGCCCTTGAGGGCGAGTGCAAAGCTGAAGAGACCCGAGGACAATGCTTCTTCGAACGCGCCGAAGCCTGCCGCGTTTGCCAACGTCAACTCCCCACTACTCCGATGAAGGATTTCGAGCACCGCGTCGAGCTGGCCTTTTTTTACCTGATACCCATAGCCTTCGTTGCGAGGCTCAATAAGGTCTTCCACGATGGCGAGACCTTGGCCAACGATACTCTCCCGTTCTGAGAGTTGAGGTAGTTGCGGCCAAAAGGGAATTTCTGGCGACAATTCGGCGACTGAACGAATGGCCGAGGGAATCGAGGTGAGCGGCAAACTGCCGATGCCTGTGACCGCGCCCGCCGCAACGAAAGGAATTCGGCAGCTGTGAGATCGAGTCGCTGTGGGTTGCACTTTATCAATTCTCCGCAGAAAACCTTGCCCTCAAGTCCTTCGGACAAAAGTCTTCTCTGTCACGCCCACCGGGCTCCAATGCAGCTGCAACGCTATCACGATGACTTCAGAGATCACAGGCGCCAGAGCTTGGACAGCTTGCCAATCGCTATAATAAAAGAGGCATACTTGCGGAAATGTCGCAAGGTTAAGGCTGAAGCGAAGACTGCCTGAGATCATCAAAAGGATATGACGAAAGCCCGCCCACATCCTCTGGAAAAGATCCTCGAGAGTCGCATTGCCATCATCGACGGAGCGATGGGCACGACGATCCGTACCTATGGCATGACGGAAGCGGACATCCGTGGTGAGCGATTTAAGAATTCGACGAAAGGCCTGCTGAACAACGGTGACCTCTTTTCGCTGACTAAGCCAGAGGTGATCGGCGACATCCATCGCCGGTTTCTTGAGGCGGGAGCGGACATCATCGAGACGAACACGTTCGGAGCAACCAGCATCACCCAGAGCGAATTCTTTGTCGACGATCCGCGAGAGCGCGGCGGCCGAAAGGATCCCGCGTTCTACCAAAAGATCATCGAAGATCCGTTTCTTGGCAGCCTGGCTTGGGATATCAATGAGCAATCGGCGCGGCAGTGCCGTGAATGGGCCGATCGTGTCGGTACTGCAACCTCGCGTCAACGGTTCGTGGCGGGGGCAATTGGGCCGCTGACCGTGTCACTGTCGAACTCGCCCGATGCCGATGATCCAGGCTTCCGCGTGGTCACATTCGATCAAGTTAGGACCGCCTACGCTCAGCAGATGCGCGCCCTCATGGCGGGCGGCGTGGATCTGCTCTTGGTGGAGACGATCTTCGACTCGCTGAACGCCAAAGCGGCACTTGTCGCCATCCGTGAGGTGTTCGATGCGGATGGCAACGAACTGCCGGTGATGATCTCGGCGGCGGTTGGGCGCGGTGGCGAGACGATGATCTCGGCGCAGACGACTGAGGCGTTCTGGAACGCGGTGCGGCACGTGAAACCGCTGTCGGTCGGTCTTAACTGCTCGCTCGGTCCCGATCTCATGTATCCGTTCCTGGAGGAACTCTCGGAGAAGGCGGACGTGGCGATCTCCTGCTACCCAAATGCCGGGTTGCCGAATCCGCTGTCGGAAACCGGTTTCGATCTGGGGCCGCAAGATATGGCCCGTTATCTGAGCAACTTTGCACGGGGAGGGTTGATTAACATTGCCGGCGGCTGCTGCGGCAATACGCCCGAGCACATCGCGGCTATCGCCAAAGCGCTCGAAGGCCAGCCTCCGCGAAAATGGGGGACGACGCTCATTGACGGATCCTACGCCCTCCAAAGCGAGAGCAGAGCGTGAGCCTGCCCGCTAGCCCAACTGTGCCCGCGGCCAGGGAGACGAAGCCGCTTCGTCTCTCGGGCTCACAGCCATTCACCCAGCAGCCCGGCGTCTACATCATGATCGGGGAGCGGACCAACGTGGCCGGTTCGCCCAAATTCGCGAAGCTGATCAAAGACGGCAAATATGAAGACGCTGTGAGCGTCGCTCGCCAGCAAGTCGAGAACGGAGCGAATGTCCTCGATATCTGCATGGATGAGGGCATGATCGACGGCGTCACGGCAATGACACGCTTCCTGCAATTGCTGGCGAGCGAGCCCGAAGTCGCCAAGGTGCCCTTTATGGTGGACTCCTCGAAATGGGGGGTCATCGAGGCGGGGCTGAAGTGTCTGCAGGGCAAGGGCATTGTCAATTCGATCTCGCTGAAAGAAGGCGAAGAAAAGTTTCGCCGGAACGCCGCTACCGTTCTGAAGTATGGCGCGGCGGTGGTGGTGATGGCCTTCGACGAACAGGGCCAGGCCGCGACTTACGAGGACAAGATCCGCGTCTGCGAGCGCGCCTACCGGATACTGGTCGACGAGGTTGGTTTCCCGCCCGAAGACATCATCTTCGATCCGAATATCCTCACCGTTGCCACCGGCATGGAGGAGCACAACAACTACGCGGTGGACTTCATTAACGCCACGCGCTGGATCAAGGCCAACCTGCCGCACGCGAAGGTCAGCGGTGGCGTCTCGAACATCTCGTTCAGCTTCCGAGGCAACAACAAGGTTCGCGAGGCCATGCATTCCGCATTCCTTTATCATGCCATCACAGCGGGCATGGACATGGGCATCGTGAATGCCGGAATGCTCGAGGTCTACGAAGAGATTGAGCCTGAGCTGAAGCTGCTGGTCGAGGACGTACTGCTAAACCGCCGTCCCGACGCGACCGAGCGACTGGTGGATTACGGCCAGACGCTGAAGGGCGTCGGCAAGGCGGTAAATGAAAAGAAGGCCGAGGAATGGCGCGCTGGCACGGTCGAGGAGCGTCTTTCTCACGCGCTGGTCAAGGGGATTGACGCGTACATCGAAGTCGATGCCGAGGAAGCCCGCGTCAAACTGGGCCGCCCTCTATTGGTGATCGAAGGCCCGCTGATGGCCGGCATGAGTGTGGTGGGTGATCTTTTCGGAGCGGGCAAGATGTTTCTGCCCCAGGTGGTCAAGTCCGCCCGCGTGATGAAGAAGGCCGTAGCGCACCTGACGCCGTTCATGGAGGCCGAGAAAGTTGCCCTGGCGGCATCCGGCCAGGTGGTCAAGGCGCAGGGAAAAATCGTGCTCGCGACGGTCAAGGGCGACGTTCACGACATTGGTAAGAATATCGTCGGCGTAGTCCTCGCCTGCAATAACTACGAGGTGATCGACATGGGGGTGATGGTCCCCTGCGAAAAGATCCTCGAACGCGCCAAGGCGGAAAAGGCGGACATGATCGGCCTCAGCGGGCTGATCACGCCGTCTCTCGACGAGATGGTGCATGTGGCCCGCGAGATGGAGCGTCAGGGCTTCAAGTTGCCACTACTGATCGGAGGGGCGACCACGAGCCGAGCGCACACGGCCGTTAAGATTGCGCCTCATTACAGCGAACCAGTGGTCCACGTCCCGGATGCGAGCCGGGCGGTGCCGGTGACGACCAGCCTTCTCAGTGATGAGGGCAAGTCGGCGTTCGTGGCACAGCATCGCGCCGATTACGCGGCGCTTCGCAAGGCCCACGCCGCCCCACGCCAAACGATCGTCTCCCTTGAGACCGCTCGCGCGAGGCGAACTCCGATTAAATGGCGTTCCGAGGACCTGCCCAAACCCTCGTTTATCGGTGTGCGCGTGCTGGATAACTTTCCTTTGGCGACGCTGCGCGACTTCGCCGACTGGACGCCGTTCTTTCACACCTGGGGGCTGAAGGGGGTGTACCCCCGCATTCTCGAGCACGAGGGGCAGGGTGCACAGGCGCGCCAGATCTTCACCGAAGCCAATGCTCTCCTGGATGCCATCATTGAGAACAACCTGATTACAGCGCGTGGCGTATACGGCCTCTTCCCCGCCAGCACTGTGGGCGACGATGTCGAGTTGTACGCTGACGACGGCCGAGGACAGGTGTTAGAGCGATTCCACTTCCTCCGGCAACAATCCAATAAGGAAGGCAGCGAGCCGTGCCGATCACTCGCCGACTTCATCGCGCCGAAGGAAACAGGGCTGCCCGATCACATCGGATGTTTCGCGGTAACCAGCGGGATCGGCCTGAAGGAGCTGTGCGACCGGTTCAGGTCTGAGAACGACGACTACAACGCGATCATGGCAGAGGCCATCGCTGATCGCTTGGCTGAAGCTTTCGCCGAATGCCTGCACAAGCGGGTGCGGGAGGAATGGGGTTACGGTCGTGCGGAGGGCCTGAGCAACGCGGATCTCATCCAAGAAAAGTATCGGGGAATCAGGCCGGCTGCGGGTTACCCGGCGTGCCCGGATCACACGGAGAAGGGTTCCCTCTGGCGTTTGCTCAACGTGCAGGCGAACACCGGGATGCTCATCACTGAGTCGTTTGCGATGTGGCCCGGCTCGAGCGTGGCTGGTCTCTACTTCGCCCACCCGGAATCGCGATATTTCAGCCTCGGCAAGATCGACCGTGATCAAGTCGCCGACTATAGCAACCGCAAAGGGATGAGCGTGGTAGAGATCGAGCGATGGCTCGGGCAAAACCTGAACTACGACCCGGCGGAATAGCAGTTGGGCTGCGGCTGCTAACGGCTCTCTGAACTCGTGGGAATCCGCTCATGTACCTTCCGAAACACACGAAGGAGATTTCATGCGCCAGCTCGATGGCCGCATCGCTCGAACTGAAAAACTAGAAAGCGATCTGTTCCGACTTCGGAGTCGCTGGCTCTTTCGAGTCCAATGACCCTCCTGCCGTATCCAGCGTCGTCGACCTCGGGCTTTCACTCCCTCTATGGCTGTCCCTTTCGCAGACCAGCTACCGCTGTTTGCTTCCGCCAGATCCTCGAATCGGCCGATCCTCCTACCGAGATGGCAGATTGGTAATGATAAGGCTTCTCGACAACAATTTTTTGATCATTGCGAACGCGTTTGATCGTTACGGATGAGAAGCAAGGTATCGATGACTACGAATCGACCCCAATCCGACAGGAACCGACATGTTTCTCATCCCGAGTATGCTGACCCAGCTTTCCTGGTTCCGGCTTGAGAATCATTGTTCTCAGAACATCGTTGTACGTTCCGCAATCAGCCAGGCGCCACTGGTCGACATTGATCCGATCAGAGTACCGCACCGAATTACACCCCGGCTTGCCGATACCTGAGCCACTGCGATTCTGTTTCGCGTTATGTCCTTCACTGTGAAGCCTGACATCACTGACATCCTGCAAAACCTTGCTGGAGGTCTACTACAGCGTACTGATGTACTGGAACTCTTTCAATAACGCCGATTCAATCCTCGTGGAGCAGGATCATAAAATCAAGGGACAGCGCGCGTCGGGCGGGAATCCAAGTGGCCACCAGCCCCAGTAGCGACATCGCTAGAACAACACCAGCCAATACCAGCGGGTCGCGAGGAGTTGCCTGATACACAATGAACGCGAGAACCCGGCTCGCCAGAATTCCGAGGATCAATCCTGTTGTCGAACCAATAGCCAGCAATTTAAATGCCCGTCCCAATGCCGCCTCTAACACTGCCTTACGCTGCCCGCCCAGGGCGACACGAATGCCCAACTCCCGCAGCCGTTTGCTCACCGAGTACGCAGCCATTCCGAAGACACCGGTCGCAGCCAGCATCGCGCCCATCATGCCCAGCACACCCAGCGACAGCGTCGCCATCCGGGCGGCAAACAAAGGATGGTCCATTTCCTGGGTCCAGGTTTGGATGTAGACTGGCAGCGCTGTATCCAGGTCTCGCAGTGTGTCTCTGATGGCTGGCGCCAGTTGCTGCGAATCGCGGTTCGAACGCACCACCATCCACGCCTCAGTCGAGGGCGATTGCAAGAATGGGAGAAACATTGCCGGCCGCGGGTCTTCGGTGAGGCTGTGATATTTTCCCTGTTCCGCAATGCCCACCACCTCGATGCGCGTTCCATCCTCTCTCCTGTAATACCCGCCCATTGCGCCGGTTACGGAGCCAAAGATTTTGCGCGCGAACTCCGCGTTGACCACCGCCACGCGCGGCGCATCTTTATCGTCATGCCAGGTGAAGCTTCTTCCGGACAGCAGAGCGGTGCCCGCCGCGTGGAAATATTCGGGAGATATCTTGTACACGAAGACCTGAGCAGCGGCATTCGCTGGCCTCAGGTCTGCGGTTTTGTCAGTAAAGACAAGGTCGCTGACCGAGCCCGCGTACAATGGCGCCGGGTTAACGAGACCCACAGACTCTACACCCGGAATTGCCTTCACCGTATCCAGCATGCGCCTTTGCATTGCGGGCACTTGGTCGCCGCGGTAACCGGCCATGTTCAGATCTGTATCTGCCAGGATTGCGTTCTGCGGCTCAAAACCGAAATTGCTGTGCAGCGAGCGTACTAGTCCACGCAGGGCAACCAGGGAGGAAGTAACCAGCACCGCACAGATTGCAATTTGCGCAACCAGCAACAGGTCGCGGACGGTAATCCGCCGCCCAGCTCCGCCGGTTGATCCTGCCTTGATGACCTCGTATGGATTGGTGCGAAGTATCTGCCCCACCGGGACCGCGCCAAAGAGGAATCCGCTTGCTAACGTCACCAGCAAAGCTACGGCGTAGACATTCGCATCGGGGTTCACAGAAAGATGGATGGGATATCTGGAGAATGGCTGCCACCGGCTGAGAGCGCGCAACAGCACCATGCTGCCTAAGAGGCCGACAGTGCCTCCGATCAGTGAAATCAGCGTCGCTTCGGTAAATAGCTGGCGCAGAATGCGCCTGCGGCTCGATCCGAGCGCGAGCCGCAGGGCAACTTCCCGGGAACGGTCCGCGACACGCGCCGCAAACAAGCTGCCTAGGTTGGCGCATGCGGCCAGCAGAATTAACCCCGCCAGCAGCATCAGTCCGATTAGGAATTCTCGGAGGGGACGGCCAAGATAATCGCCATAAAGACTTGGGCGCGCCAGAGTAAAGCTGATGTCGTTGTCATCTTTGGGATAGCTCTTTTCCAGATCTGCGCCAATCGAGTTCAGATCGGCAATCGCTTGTGCCGGAGTGATTCCCGTCTTCAGGTGTCCCATCACCGAAAAAACCCAACGCTTCCCGCGCTCGTTCAGGTTATTCTTCCCTTCTACCTGTTCCTGATTAACCATCGGCACAAAGAAATCGGGAGAGAAAAACACTAGAGTCCCGTGGAACTCAGCCGGCGCCACCCCCACAATCGTAAAAGGATGCTTATTCACCTGAACAACACGGCCCACCACGCCAGCATCATCGTGAAAATGGCTGTGCCAATACGCGTGGGTGAGCACGATGTAAGGAGCGCTGTTCGCGCCATGCTCATCGGAGGAATGGAACAAACGGCCAAGATACGGCTGAAGGCGTAATCCGTCGAAGTAGTTTCCGGTCACCAGTTCGACCCAGGCGCCGGATGGATTTCCGCCCGTATCGATCCCTGCTACAGCCCCGTCATACGCTACCAGATCATCAAAGGTACGGTTACGATCGCGCAGATCGAGATAGTCTGGAAACGAATGATTGCCCGCCTTGTCTTTACCGCGCATGAGTTGGTAGAGGCTCTCCGCCTGTGGCACATTCAGCGGGCGCAGTATAAGCGCATTCATTACACAGAAGACCATGGCGTTTGCGCCAATTCCTAGTCCTAGCGTTAAAATCGCGACGAGGGTGAATCCGGGAGACTTGCGCAACTGACGAAGGGCAAATCGCAGGTCCTGCAGTAAGATGGTCATGGTCGGACTCGGAGTGCCAATTTGGCGACATGGGAAAATGGGCAATTCGAGAGCCAAAGTGTCGTGAATGCAACTTAATCAGAACAAGGCGGTTTGCGGGATCTCGCAGGTGGAGAACCGAACGGTGTGCCCGGTTTCACTCGCGGGTGTCCGTAAATGAACAGGGAGGACGGTCGCAGCGCTTCGGTTCTGGCGACAAGGCTTCGCATGAGCTGGAGTCTCCACCTCACGGATGGTAGGCAGTCCGGACGCAACTACATTGGAATTAGGTATCGTTCAAGTCGGCATACCGGTTGTGATCCCGAGTGAAGGGAGTTGCCAACGAATGGCGGTTGCGAAGGGCATTTGTCGGTACTACCCGGCGGAAGAACCGATTACTTCTGGGCCATACAGACACCATAACTGCAATCGCTCCCGTGCTCTCGATCCCGGCACCGCAGCGAGAGGACCGATTGCAGTTGCTGTTGGCCTACTCAGCGACGCCCTCATCCTCCTCTCGTCTGCTCCTCTGAACAAAGATGTGGTAGGTAACAGCATCCCATGCGTTATGAATGCCGATGAACACTTTCTTCAGGTCCCTTTCAATATGCTACCTGATCAGCCCTAGCGCACTGTTCGTCGCTAACCTTTCCATCCGGTCAGAGGTCTTGCCGTCGCGATGTTCCCGAATAGCGATGTGCGTCATGGCCATTGTCGGGGAGTCGATGACTTGGCCATCATCCTTTCGCAAACCGCTCGAACCGGTACGCTAGTTCCGGGCCAGTGTCGCCACCATATGCGAGTTCTCCGACGAGCAGCGCGAATGGCTCGGTGTATCGGGCAATTCGTAGAGAGAGCCAGCATCCACCGGATCGAAACCCGTGTCTTGGATTAGCTTGATCGCGACATTTTTGGAACCGTGGTCGTCGCCGCAGTACACCAAGCTCGGGTGCGTGTTCTTGTGTTTAGCTTCGAAGGTGCCGAACAGAACCTCGCTTGGAACGGTATTGAACGCGCAGACTACATGAGCTCGTGGAACTTTCTTTGCAAGCTCTTCGGCACCCGACGTGGTGGTGCCGATGATCAGTTTCGTGTTGCCCACATCCATCGGGAGGCAGCAAGTCAAGATCACCTTAGCCGCGAGATCGCCTGCCTGCTTCAGCACATCGTCGATTCGCGACCAATGCACGGCCAGCAGAATGGCGTTCGCATCCTTTGCAGCCTCGCCCGGCGTGCCGCCGCGTGCGTTGCCCGGAGCGTCACGCGCCAGCCTCTTGAGTTTGTCGCTGCTTCGCGCGTAACTGAAGACGACTTCAGGTCCAGCGCGCGCGAAGATCGTTCCGAGCGTTCCTCCCATCAAACCCGAACCCAGGATACCGACGCGCATACCGCTTTACCTCAGTTTTCGTCATCTGTTGTTGCTCAGCGGCCCACCAACTTCTGCAGTTCTTCGGGGTAACGAGCACCTTGTACCGAGATCTTTGAGGCTGCGGTTTCCAGCTGCCGGAGATCTTCGCGCGTAAGTTGGACGGCGGCGCCTCCGATGTTCTCTTCGAGTCGATGCAGCTTCGTCGTACCCGGGATCGGAACGATCCACGGCTTTTGTGCAAGCAGCCAGGCAAGCGCGATCTGAGCAGGCGTCGCCTTTTTCTGTTGCGCGAACGTGCCAATCAGATCAACCAATGCCTGATTCGTTTTACGGTTCTCCGGTGTAAAGCGAGGAACAATGTTGCGGAAGTCAGTCTTGTCGAACTGCGTCTCTTCGCTGATCTTACCGGTGAGGAAGCCCTTGCCCAACGGGCTGAATGGAACGAACCCGATGCCGAGTTCCTCGAGTGTCGGTATGACTGCGGCCTCAGGTTCTCGCCACCAAAGTGAGTATTCGCTCTGGAGTGCAGCGACGGGCTGAACTTTGTGTGCGCGACGGATTGTTTCCACTCCTGCTTCAGAAAGGCCGAAGTGCTTGACCTTGCCTTGCTGAATCAGGTCCTTTACGGCACCAGCAACGTCTTCGATTGGCACATTTGGATCGACGCGGTGCTGATAGAACAAGTCGATTACATCGGTTTTGAGGCGCCTGAGCGAGGCCTCGGCGACCTCCTTGATGTGTTCCGGACGACTGTCCAGACCGCTCCAACGCGGTCCACCATTGGGATCAGGTCTGAACCCGAACTTGGTGGCGATCACCACCTTGTCACGAAGCGGAGCCAGCGCTTCGCCCACGAGTTCTTCGTTGGTGAAAGGACCGTAAACTTCGGCGGTGTCGAAGAACATTACGCCACGTTCGACAGCAGACCGCATCAGAGAGATCATTTCCTTTTTGTCCGCAGCCGGACCAAAACCGAAGCTCATTCCCATGCAGCCAAGGCCGATGGCCGACACTTCAAGATTGCTTTTTCCAAGTTTGCGTTTCTTCATTACTTCTCCTTTCAAATTGCATTTCTATACGGATGGGCCCGGTTACGATGCTGCCCTTGCACGGTTTTTTCCCGCCAGCGGGCGGGTGGAACTCCTTCCCAACTGCGGAAAGCGCGAACGAAGGAGTTCCCGTCTTCGTATCCCAGGAGGTAGGCAGCTTCATTCAACTCGAGGACGGAGTTGTTGAGATAGTGGCGAGCAAGCTGGTGACGAGCTTCTTCTAAAACGCGCTGGAAGCTGAGCCCTTCGTCTTGCAAACGCCGCTGCAGAGTACGCGAGCTTATGTGTAGCACATCGGCGATGTCCTCGATGGTCGGAAGTTGGCCGGTGAGCTTCTGTTGTATGGCTACACGGACTCGTTCGACGAAATTCTTATCCCCGTTCTCCTGCTTCAGCTCTTCCTCAAACTGTGGCGCCAGCAGTCCCAGCAACTCAGCGTTCCGAGTGACGAATGGCCGTTCAGCATCAGCGGCGTGAAAGACGATGGCATTGCGCGGAGCTCCGCAGGTCACCGAGCAGCCGAAGTGGCGCTCAATCGTTTTTACATGTGCGCGGGATTGTACGAACTCCAGGCGCAGCGGCGACAGGCGCGTACCCGTGCCAAGGCGAGCAGTCGAAAGTACCCAAGCAAATGCGGATTCGATCAGCACCGGAGGCTCGACTTCAGCTGCGAGCAGCCAACGGAACTGGATGCTCCACTCTTCGTCGTCCTTCTCCTGCAGGATCTCTTCCGGGCAGGTGAGCTGTTTCGAGCGCGCCATCTGGCTTATGGCTGCACCGAAGTTCTCCGATGACAGGGCGGCGAGACCGATCGGGTGGAATCGTTCAGTCCTGGTCTCTGAGCCGAGTTGGAGGCCGATCGCAGGATTGGTGCTCACTTCGCCAATCGCACGCCACAGCGCAAAGAGTTCCTCGGTCTTGAGTAGCACTCGCGGCTCTTTGCTATATCCCTGGGGGAGCCCCGCCCTGCGGAGGACCGCAGCGGCGCTGACTTCGAGTTCTTCCAACTTCTGAAATGTGCTGCCAGACACGCGAAAGTGCTTATTCATCGGTTTACTCACTCTTGAGAGAAGCCATGTCGATCGAGAAGCGGTACCTCACATCCGATTTGAGTAGTCTCTCGCAGGCTTCGTTGACTTTCGGGATCGGAATGACTTCGACATCGGCGGTAATGTTGTGTTGTCTGCAGAAATCGAGCATCGCCTGGGTCTCGGGCATACCGCCGATCGGCGAACCGGGGAGGCTGCGGCGTCCCCTGATAGGGCCGAATGCGGAAACCGGTAGAGGCTTGTTCGGCGCACCGACGAGCGTGATGTTGCCATCGCGGCGTAAGAGACTAATGTAAGCGTTTATGTCGTGGTCGGCAGAGACAGCGTCGAGAATGAAGTCGAAGCTGCCAGCGTGCTTTTGCATCTCGTCCGCATTGCGTGAAATGACGACCTCGTCCGCGCCGAGACGGTGAGCATCATCCTTCTGATTTGGAGAAGTCGTGAAGACTACAACGTGTGCACCGAGCGCATGGGCAATCTTAACGCCCATAGGACCGAGTCCACCGAGACCGACCACGCCAACCTTCTTGCCCTTGGTGACGCCCCAGTGGCGCATCGATGAGTACGTAGTGATTCCGGCGTAAAGCAAAGGAGCAGCTCCGGCGGGGTTAAGGTTTGCGGGGACACGCAGGACGAGCCTCTGGTCGACGACGATGCTGTCGGAGTAGCCGCCGTAGGTGACACCACCCAGATGCTTGTCGGGAAAGCTGTAGGTAAAGGTCGGATTCGGGCAGAACTGCTCGAGGCCCGCTTGGCACTCCGGACACGTGCGATCGGACTCCACCATGCAGCCAACGGCGGCGAGGTCGTCGGGCTTGAACTTGGTCACCGAAGAAACGACCTTGGTAACGCGTCCGACGATTTCGTGACCCGGAACACATGGATAGAGGGTGGGCATGAATTCGCTCCACAGTTGCGAACCTGGTGGAGATCGGAGTGACAGATGCCGCAGAAAAGGATTTCGATCCGTACGTCGTGGTCAGTCGGGTCGCGCCGTGTGATCGTGGTGGACGCCAGCGGCGACGTCGCGCTGGCAGCGGAATAGGCTTTCGCGTTGTACATGCACTCTAATGTAAATGCTCGCCGGGCGCTCCGATATGCAGAATACGCCATTCTGTATGCAAAATACGCCAAATGCTACGGCGCTCAACTCTGCTCCTAGCGGTTCTCCAAGTGGGAACTGGAGCCGCAATTAGGAGCGCTGGGTGAAGTTCTCGCAAAACTCTCGGAGACGCAAGCATTCGGCGGAGGAAGTAATCCAAGAATGGGACTTGGCTTCCTCAATAGTCTTTCGAGCAGAAAAAACGGAGAAAACTATGTCGGGTGATTGATCGACTCGATTCGCGTTGCGACCTGCAACTGTTGAACGATCGCCATGACCCCTCCCTATCACTCGACATAGTCAGGAAGGGTAGATAGTGACGCAAGGTGTGGGGATGGATGTGCCTGTGCTCAAGACCGGCGCGTTCAGCGGCCTGCTGACAGGCGGTCCAGAAAACCTTGGAGGAGACAGGATAACTTGCCGTATGCCATCGGTTGCCGGGGAACAGCCATCAGTGGGCTTGCGCCTCAGCCCGCGCCAGTAGACGCGAAGAGCATCGAGCAGCTTCGGGCCGAGCATGACATCGCGGTCCTTGCGTCCCTTGCCTCCCCGCATATGAATGACCATCCGTTGGCTATCGATATCGCTGATCTTCAGGCGTGCCACTTCTGCGCGGCGTGCGCCCGTGGCATAGAGCGTCATCCGCAGGATGCGATGAAAGGGGAAACACCGCCGCGTCGATCAGACGCGCCACTTCTTCCTGGTTCAGCACCTGCGGCAAGCGCAGAATCTTCTTCGGATACGGCGTCTCGGCAAAGCTCCATCCTCTCTTCAATACCTGGACATAGAAGAAACGTGAGGCTGCCAACCGCTGCGTCACGGTGTTCGGGGCCAGATTCCACCGCGTGAACAATGCGGCCTGATACTGGCGGATATGCTCCGGGCCAAGCTGATCGGGACGACGATGAAAATATCTGATGAAAATATCTACTGAGGTGTTCAACGGTGTGGAGGTAAGCGTGGATGGTGGACTCGGCGTGGTTGCGGCGCCTCAACTCCTCAAGCATGATCTGACGTAGATGGGTCCCAGAGAGATTCTCCTCTGCGACCCAAACTAAATCAAATTAGCTCAGATCACCTCCACCGTCGGCTCAGCAATACGCGAATGCGTCCGCCGCAAGGTTCAAGTTGGCATGTGGGAAATTTGCCACTGACAATCGCTGAGATTCCTCCCGAACGACGAGCAACCTTTCGGTAACCTGATGAGGGAAGTGTGGCCGAAGATCCAGCACTTGATCGCTTTCTTCCGGCGCTGAGGTCTTCTTGACGTCAAATGCCGCGTTTCAGTTTCCTCTCTTGCTGCAAGGCATACCCATGGGTAAACTCCTCCAATGCCAGGCTCATTCCAGCCCACAGTAGCAGTGCCAACCATTGAAACAGAGCGCCTCCGACTCCGCGGCCATGCCATTGACGACTTCCTTCATTGCGCCGCGATGTGGGCCGACCCCAACGTGACTCGGCACATTGGCGGGAAACCGCACACCGAGGAGGAGTCTTGGGCGAGGTTTCTGCGTTATTTTGGGCACTGGTGGTTACTCGGCTTTGGTTACTGGGTGGCAGAGGACAAGGCAACGGGCAATTTTGTCGGAGAGGTTGGTTTCGCTGACTACAAGCGCTCCCTGCAGCCGTCCCTCAAAGGCGTGCCGGAAATCGGGTGGGCTTTGGTCTCACAAGCGCAGGGCAGAGGCTTCGCAACGGAATCGGTTCGCGCGGTAGTTGCCTGGGGTGATGAACACTTCCCATCCCCGCAGACCGCTTGCATCATCGCCCCTGAGAACCTTCCCTCCA
>JBEKUD010000111.1:0-16241 GCA_049515395.1 Candidatus Sulfotelmatobacter sp.
CGTCCGTTCCGCATGTGGCTGTATCCGGTGCCGGCGCTCGTCGCGATTGCGGGATTTGTCTTTATTCTGTTCAATCGCGCGAACTGGCAGAAAGAAATACGGTATGCGGTGGTGATATTGCTGGTGGGCCTGGCGATTTACATGATCCGCGCCTGGAAAAGCCACCAGTGGCCGTTCCAATTGCAATCAGAGGGGGAACAGTAATGATTAAGAATAAATTTGTCTGTCTTGCACTCTTAGTTCTGGCGCTGGCGGTCGTCTGTGCAGCCCAGGAAAAGAAAATGAAGGACGAGCATCGAACCGTGACGCAAGTGTTAGACCGGACGGTGACCAACGTCGAACATGAGTTTGTGCCCGCGGCGGAAGCCATGCCGGAGGACAAGTTCGGATTTGCTCCGGCCAATGGCGAGTTCAAGGGTGTGCGCAATTTTGGCGAGCAAATAAAGCACGTGGCGGCGGTGAACTACATTTTTGGGGCGGCAATCCTGAGCGAAAAAGTTCCCGTGGATGTGGGCGACGAATCGGGGCCGGCATCGATGAAAACCAAGGCCGAAATCTTGAAGTACCTGAAGGATTCATTCGCCTACGTGCATCAGGCCGTTCTGACGATCAACGAGCACAATCTGGTCGAACCGGTGAAGAGTCCGTTCGGAGAAGGATCGGTGACGCGGTTAGGGCTGGCAACCAGCGTGGCATCGCATTGTTTTGATCATTATGGACAGATGGTGGAATATCTGCGCGTGAACGGCATTGTTCCACCTGCAAGCCGCTAGGATCAGCTTAGTTCGGCGCGCGGCGATCCGTTGTTTTCCCGGATTACGATCGAGATCAGCGCCAAACAGATGGGCCAGATGTTGAGAAGGTGAGACCAGGATCCTCGGCAACACGATCGGGATAGGACTCAACTGCGCGTAGAGACTTTTGGATTTCCTCCGTGGCCCGCGCGCTTCGCTCCTCGCCACTCTCCCGCGGCCGAACGTGAGATCGCGACTTCGGCTTCCTTATGCTCACCCCAAGACTCGCCGAGTAGCAACGACCCTTTCGATTGAACTAAACGCGTACGAGAGTGGAAATTGCCGGCTTGAGGAAATTACCAGTTCATTCCGTTTCACCTACTCGGTGGGGATTTAACTCCATCGACGCGCGCTCCGCCGGCAGCGATGGAAGTGAGAATCAACTCTGCGGCCAGTCCCTTGGCCGCCAGATGTTTAGCGATCACCTTCATAGTTTTCGTTCCAGAGGATTGAGGATCTAGGAAGACAATCACCGAAGGTCCCGCACCGCTGAGTGCGGCACCAAGCACGCCCTGCGTTCCCGTCAATTCCTGGAGGCACGGCAGCAAGGGACACAGCGGGGCGCGATACGGCTGGTGAATACGGTCTTCGAGCGCGGAAGCGAGCAACTCGTGGCGTCCTTGAATGAAGGCAGCGAGCAGGAACATGGAGTTCTGGATGTTGATCACAGCGTCTGCGCGAGAGTATTGGCCCGGAAGCACGCTTCGAGATTCTTTAGTGGATAAAACTTGCTCAGGGATGGCAAGAAGCAGCGGCCACTTCCCTTTCGGCTTGATGCTCACGACCTGAGCCTCGGCTTCGCCGTACATGCGCGCCACCGTGAGACCTCCCATCCAGCAAGCGGAAGCGTTGTCAGGATGTTGCTCGCGCCGTGAGGCCTCGCCGATGATTTGGGAGTCGGTCCATCGCATTCGACCGAAGTGGTTGGCTAGGGCGATGCCGGCCAGTCGCGCCGCAGCCGACGAGCCGCAGCCCTTTCCGATGGGAATGTCGTTTTGGATGCGAAGGGACAACGGCGTATTCTCACGACCTTGCTTCTGAAGAATCTCGCGGTACGTGGTGAGAATGAGATGATTCTCGACCGTTCCGCAGACTTCGGGGTCACGGCCGGTCGCACGAATTGAAAAGTCGATGGCGGGCCGCGCGCCGATCGTGATGTAGAGTTCCATGGCCAGGGCAGCGGCGTCGAAAGCCGGGCCCAGGTTGGCTGAGGTGGCTGGCAGCGCCAGGTGCAACGCAGGTTGACGCTTACTTTTCTCAGGCATTGGGGTGCGTGGGATTGGATTTCTCTGCTCGCTCCAGGGTCTGGAGTACGGCATCCAGAGTGGCGTCAAGGACTACAGGCGGACGTCGCAATGACCTCAGTGAAGCGCGGTCGCGATGCTGCGGCGTTCCTTTAAAGAGATCTCCGCGATGGAAGTCCATCGTGAAGTCCGGATCTTTCAGCAGGTTCCCGGTGAGGACCAGGACGACGGTTTCTTCCCTCTTGATAAAGCCCTGCTGCAACAGTGTTTTCAAGCCGGCGAGGGTGACGGCCGATGCGGGCTCGCAGCCAATGCCTTCGGCGCCGATTTCAGCTTTAGCCTGGGCGATCTCCACTTCGCTGACCTGCTCGCAGGCGCCATCCGTGGCTCGAATTACTTTTACGGCTTTTTCCCATGAAGCAGGACTACCGATACGGATCGCGGTGGCGCGAGTTTCTGCGGGCACGCTGATCAACTGCTTGCCGTCCGCTTCGCGCAAGGTGCGAACCAATGCGTTGGCGCCTTCGGCCTGAATCACAGACAATTTCGGCAGACGCGGAATGAGGCCGATATCAAGCATTTCCAGCAAAGCCTTGCCGATCGCGGAACTATTGCCGAGATTTCCACCGGGAACGATGATGTGGTCGGGCGGTTGCCACTCGAGTTGCTCCAGCAATTCGATGGCAAGAGTTTTTTGTCCCTCCAGCCGAAAAGGGTTGATGGAGTTCAATTGATAGACCGGAGCGCGTTTGACAAGTTCCTGAAGCAGTCGGAGGCAGCCATCGAAGTCAGTGCGGAGTTGGCAGGTCAGGGCGCCATAGTCGAGCGCTTGCGATAATTTGCTCCAGGAAATTTTCCCTTCCGGCACCAGCACCAGGCTGCGCATTGCGCCGCGAGCGGCATAGGCGGCCATGGACGCGGACGTATTTCCGGTGGAGGCACAGGCCACCCAACCGTATCCGGCTTGACGCGCAAACGTGGCAGCAACCGTCATTCCCGCGTCTTTGAACGAGCCCGTAGGGTTCATCCCCTGATGCTTGGCATAGAGGCGCGAGACGCCCGTGCGATGGGAAGATTGAGGAAGTTCGTAGAGTGGTGTGTTTCCCTCGCGCAGAGTGATAACGTGCTCGCCGGATTGCGGAACGGGAAGGAGTTCCCGGAATCTCCACACGCCACTGAGGTCGAGAGATGCATGCGAAGAACGGCGTTCCCGCCAGATGGATTTCAAAGCGCCGGCATTAAGGCTGGGGGGCCTCCAGGACGGGTCGGTAATCTCGAGCAAATGGCCACACTGCGAGCAGCGGAAGTCCTGAGGCGCAATGGAGTTGATGGAAGCGCAGCCGATGCAGCGGAACTTGAAAGTGACCGTGGGGGAGGACTCTTGAGAGCCGGTTCGACCAGAGCCTCGAGCAGAAGTGGCGGAGAGCGGCATGGAGTGGCGAGCTATTTCTCGCCCCGCAAATATTGGTCGGTTCGATTGATCCAATCGGCGCGGGGAGGAGTGAAAACGTCAAGGTCCACCGTGTCTTCCAGCGCCTCCGCTTTGTGCGGCATGTGCGCAGGAATGCAGAGGACTTCGCCGGCGTGTACAACGATTTCCTTGCCGTCGATCCAGAATTTTAAAGCGCCATCAAGAATGTAAGTGAGTTGCTCGTTGTGATGGCTGTGTTCGGGAACGATGCAGCCCTTTTTCAGCAGCACTCGCGCCACCATGATTTCCTGGCCAACCACGAATTGTCGCTGCAGAAGAGGGTTCAGTTCTTCCAGTGGGATGGCGTGCCACGGGATATATTGAACGGACGCCGGGTCGGGCGCATGCTTGCTGACGGCCCTCTGCGCCCGCATGTGGGACTTTGCGCTCTGTGTCTTCCCGGCTACTGGCTTTTTCGTTTTTATTTTTTTCGCCATTGGACCTTGTACTCGATGTTTACGGTCGGGTTAATGAACTCTGCCTGCGTACAACTTGACGGCGGTGTCATGCAGATAAGCATGAGCGAGCTCCAGCGCACGAGCTTCGCTGATTTCCTTTTCCGAAATCATCTCGGCCAGGGCTGCCGCAAGCGCCGTGCGCGACGATTCAGCGCCCAGCCAGTAGCTCTCTTCCGCCCCCAGCACTTCATTGTACGGGAAACAGTCCGTACCGAAAGTGACCTTATCGGGGAAAGTCTCCAGCCACCGCTTGAGCGTGTCTTTGAAGGCGGAGGGATACTGCGCGAGTTCGCCGAATGAAGAATCCATATAGACGTTCTTCATGGCGGCGAGCCAAATGGCCTCGCGCTCTAGCGGATATCCACCGTGAATCATCACGAAGGTCGTGCCGCGGTAGCGCGGATCGCGCAGCACACTTTCCAGATTCATGATGTTGCTCTGCGAGAGGTTGAAGTAATCGCCGATGCCAACCGCCGTGTGAATATGAACCGGGAGATGCAAACGGCCGCCCTCCAGCACCAGATAGCGGAAAATGTAATCCTGAAATGTGCGGTAGTCTTTTTCGCTGGGGATGCCGCCAGTCGCGTAGCGTTGGTAAAGATCGGCAGCCTGCTCGCGGGCGGGATCCCCGAAGGTTGTGGGCCGGAAATAAGCGACTTCAAATTTCATGGCGATGCCGCCTTTATTGCGATTGTCCTCCAGCACCTGGCTGATGAACTTCAGATAGCCCTCGAAATCGACGGGGAGCTTCGCAACGCTTTCCTGCTGCATCCAGCGGTGCAGCATTTTCTCCTGCAGCGGAATATAGACCCCTTCGTCAGGATTGCGCGCGGTCTCGTGTTCATTGTTGAACGGCCACATAAAGGAGTCGGCGAAAAATACCCACGGAAAGCGCTTGGGATCAAGATAGTCGGCCATCATCGCGCGGTTGGCCACGGAACTTTCCGTGTTGATCTTGTCTAGGATCATGTCGAAATAAGCGGTGCCGGGATATTGTTTCTTGAGCTCGGCTTTTTTGGCGACCAGCCACTTGGCGTGTTCGGCGGAAAGATCGGGAAAGGGATATCCGAACAGGGCCTTGGCCGCGGCAATGAGCTCGGGATTGTCTTCCCGCGTGCGCAGCGCCTCACTGAAGTCTGGAGGCGCGGCCATGGCGTCGACGTCGGGATCATCGGCGAAGCCGGGATGGGCATGATGGTCGAATGCGGGAATCTTTTCAATCTGCGGGAGCATCCGCTCGTAGATCTG
The DNA here is from genome assembly GCA_049515395.1 of Candidatus Sulfotelmatobacter sp. Classification (GTDB taxonomy): domain Bacteria; phylum Acidobacteriota; class Terriglobia; order Terriglobales; family Acidobacteriaceae; genus Sulfotelmatobacter. Next base: position 5,216 of record JBEKUD010000111.1, read on the forward strand.
TTGGACGTCAGGGCCGGGTAGTGGGCGGGCTTGCGCGGCGACGAAGGTTGCTGCGCTCGCGACGATGCCTAGCAGCAAACCACGCAAGAATCGAAATGGCAATCTCATAGACAGTGCCTCAGGGGGCTGAAGCCCCAACTACAACGGCTTATATCGCAGCGCCGAAGCGCTCCGCCACCCAAAAACGACGATCCTAACTTGTGACCAGAGTTCCCTGCCAGGCCGCCGAGACTTTCAGGATGCGGGCGGCAGCCTCCCGCAGATTTTCCACCGACGAGGCGAACGAGAAGCGCACAAAATGCTGGCCCGAGGGCCCGAATGCAGCTCCCGGGATAGCGGCGACGCCGGCGTCGTTCAGTAAAATGCGGCAAATTTCTTCGGCGCTGCTGCCTGTGCCGCGAATGTCGACCCAGGCGTAGAAAGCTCCCTCGGGAGGTTCGCAGTGAAATCCGGGAACTTTATTCAAGTCATGAATGAACTGTTCCCGGCGGCGGGTGAACTCGGCGACCATGCGCGGTGTATTGCCCTCGCGGTCTCGCAGCGCATCGATGGCGGCATATTGCGTGAACTCCGCCACGCAGGTGTAACTGTTAACCGCCAACATGGCGAGGGCGGCCGCCACTGCGGGCGGCGCTACGGTGTAGCCAAGCCGCCATCCGGTCATGGCGAAGCTCTTCGAGAAACCGTCAATAATCAGCGTGCGCTCTTTCATGCCAGCGTAGCGCAACATGGATACATATTCGCCGCCGTAGTGGATGCGCGCGTAGATTTCGTCGGAGAGCACCCAGAGGTCGTGCTGGATGGCGAGTTCCGCGAGTCCGCGCCGGACGGCATCGGTATACACCGTGCCGGTTGGATTGCCGGGCGAGTTGGTGATCAGCATGCGCGTGCGCTGGGTAATCCTGCCTGCGACTTCGGCCAGGTCGGGCTGAAAATGGTTGCGGGACGATAGCTCGAACGGCACTGGCACCGCCCCTAGCCCAAGCGCAATCGAGGGATATCCTGGAAATCCGGGGTCGGGATAAAGAACCTCATCGCCCGGCTCGAGTAGCGCCATCATGCCGAAAAACAGTGCAGCCTTGCAGCCGGGAGCGATCACGATGTTGTCGGCAGAAAGGCTGATACAGCGCGTGCGCTGCAAGTAAGCGGCGATCTCTTCGCGCAGCACAGGAACTCCCGCCACAGCGCAGTAACGATCTTTGCCACCGGCGAGCGCCTTGGCGGCGGACTCGATCACCGACGCGCCGGGATGAAAATCCGGCTCGCCCAGCTCGAGATGAATGATGGAGCGGCCTTGACGCTCAAGTTCCTTGGCGCGAGCGAAAACCGACAAGGCCCCTTCGCCGCTCATAACCGAGATTCGGGATGCTATGGATCGCATGCACTCTCCGCTGCAAAAATAAGATCTATAAGCCTTTATACATGCCGCCGTCGACGAGCACGGTTTGGCCGGTGATGTACGACGCGCGTTCGGAGGCAAGCCAGACAATTGTCTCCGCCACCTCCCGGGGCTCGCCTAAGCGCTTGAGCGGAGCGTCAGCCGCCCAGGCGTCGAAAATCTCCTGTTCACTTTTTCCTGATGATATAGAGCGCGCCCGGGCCAACTCCTTAAGACGGTCGGTCGCGGTGAAGCCGGGGCCAACATTGTTCACCAGGATCCCATCTTTACCGAATTCGTTGGCCAGACTCTTGACCAGCCCAACGACGGCGGCCCGCACCGCATTCGAGAGGACGAGATCCGTCACCGGCTGCTTGGTGGTGATCGAGGTAAGGGTGAGGATGCGACCCCAGTGCTTGCGCTGCATGTGGGGGATCACCTCGCGCGCAAAATAGACGGTGCTGAGAAAATTCAGTTCGACCGCGCGTTGCCAGTCCTCAAGGCTTGCGGCGAGAAACCCCTTGGCGGGAGGTCCGCCGGCATTGGTGACGCAGATATCGACGCTGCCGAATTTTTTCATGACAGCAGCCACGAACCGACTGACGGCAGCCGGATCGGTGACGTCGAAGGCCTCGGCCAGAACTTCCACGTTATGCTCACGTCGGATTTTCCCGGCGGCAGCTTGGAGGCTGGGTTGATTGCGAGCGCACATGGCGACGCGGCAGCCCTCGGCAGCAAAGGCTTCGGCGGTGGCGCGGCCGATTCCCTGGCTGGAGGCGGCAACCAGAGCAACCCGATCTTTCAGTCCGAGATTCATGAATCAGGAATTATAAAAGGAAGCCAGGCAAACGCGCGACAATTGCCTGGCAAGAATACGACACACCGTAGGGCTCGCCCAGTTCCCTCTGCGGTGCACGCTTGCTCGGGATGACAGTCCATGGGGTTGAGCTTGCCGGAGTGCCCTCCCGCAATTAGTCTAAGAGCAGCGAGGAGTTCATGAAACGAAAGAGTCATCACGCGGAAACCAAGGCGGTACGCGGCGCAGCGAATTTGGATAAGAAAAACGGACCCCTAGCTACGCCGATTTATCAGACCTCCACCTTCGAAGTGACTGACAATGACGAACAACTGCAGGCTACCCACACGGACCACTTTTATACGCGCTACGGCAATCCCACGAACTCAGTTGCGGAGAAGACAATTGCGGCGCTGGAAGGCGTCGACGCAGCGCTGACCTTCGCTTCGGGCATGGGCGCGATTACAACTACGCTCTTGGCCCTGCTCCAGAGTGGCGACCACGTTGTCGCGCAACGCGATATCTATGGCGGCGTGAATAAGTTTCTCTCGCAGTGGCTGCCGAAGATGGGCATCGAGACCACGTTTGTCGATACCACCGATTACGAGCAGCACGCCCGAGCAATACGTCCCACCACCAAGGCGATCTATCTGGAGTCGCCGACCAATCCGACTTTGCGCGTGGTGGATTTCAAGAAAGTTGCGGCGCTGGCGAAACAGCACAAACTGCTCAGCCTGATTGACTCCACGTTTGGGACACCGATCAACCAGCGGCCGGCGGAGTTCGGCATCGATTTGATCATGCACTCGGGAACGAAGTATCTGGCCGGGCACACGGATTTGATTTGCGGAGTGGTCGCCGGGCGGCATGAATTGCTGGAAAGAATCTGGGAGACGCGAACCACCTTGGGCAATTGCATGGATCCCCATGCCTCGTGGATGCTGGTGCGCGGAGTCAAGACGCTGGCGGTGCGCGTAGCACGGCAGAATGAGAACGCGCAGCGGGTAGCCGAATTCCTGGCGGAGCATGCCAGCGTGCGGAGCGTCCATTATCCGTTTCTGAAAAGCCATCCTGAGTTCGCCGTGGCGCGCGAGCAGATGAGCGGCGGCGGCGGCATGGTCAGCTTTGAGGTAGAAGGCACGGGCGAGGACGCCCGCAAGGTGAGCGAGGCGATGAGACTGTTCACGCTGGCACCGAGCCTGGGCGGGGTCGAATCGCTGGTGTCGATTCCGGTGCTGACCTCGCATGCCATGATTCCCGAATCAGACCGCGCCCAGATGGGCGTGACCGAGCAGATGATCCGCCTCTCCGTAGGCATTGAGAATGCGGACGATCTGATCGCCGATCTGGAGCACGCGCTGCAGGTTGTAGCGGCGCCGCAGCAGGTGCAAGTGGGGTGAGTGAATGCGAGGACAGGCAGGTTCGGCTTTAACTTTCTCCAAACAAGTCTGGCCTTTTTTCAAACCAGTCCCAGTTTTCTGACTGAGCCGGGACTGGCGGTTGTAGTCTCCTGCTAGAAGAGAAACTTCAGCGCAAACTGCATGATGCGTGCGTTGTGCACGCCGCCGGCTTGCAGAAATCCAGTTGCGCCGAGCGTATTCGTGCCCGCGCCGCTGATATTCGCCCCAGCCCCTGCCTGACCTGCAAGAGGATCCCATTCGGTGTGGTTGAAGACGTTGAAGGCTTCCGCTCGGAACTCGATTGCTGTGCTCTCCTTGATGGCGAAATGTTTAAAGAGAGCCATGTCGAAATTGATGTAGTCGGGATTGCGCAAGCTATTTCTGCCCGAATCGCCAAAGGTGAGAGCGGTTGGGGTAGCGTAGGCCGCCGGGTTGTAGAACTGCCGGAAGAATCCGTCAGAGTAAGTTGCTCCATTGTTGACCACACCCGCCTTCGGATTTCCCACGATATCGGCATACGACGCGGAGCCAATTCCGTTTCCGACTCCAGCATTGTCGGTGGAATTGAGCACGCTGAAGGGCGATCCGGTGCTGAAAGTCGTGATACCGGAATACTGCCACCCTCCCAGCAGGCTATGGGAAAGTCCCGATCGCTTGAACAGAGGAATGTCCCAAACGTAACCCAAATTCAGAATATGCCGCTCATCGAAGTTCGAACTGGCGCGATTGGCGGCCGGGTCATAGGTGTTCGTGAAGCTAGCGTCTCCGCGGTCGGAAGAGTCGTCGATGGAATGGCTATAAGTGTAGGCAAAGTTCAATTCCAGGCCGCCGGCGCTGCGGCGAACTGCCACTTGCAATGCGTTGTAGTTGGAAGAAGCCGCCGTTTGCAGATTGGTAATATCGCCGTAGCCGGGATAGGGGCGGAAGGGATCAGCGCCCGCACCCACGCAACCCTCGGCTACTGCCAAGTTGACAGCAGGACCGGACGGCGGGCCGCCGTTTACACCCGCTACGTAGGGAACCGGCACGCCACTCGGCGTCGTAGCGCCCTGCGGAACACCGTATGCGTCGGGGTTCGCAGCACAGTCGACGGCGGAGCCTTGATAGGTCTCACCCTGCTTGAAGGGATTCTGCGATGAAAAAGTTGGATGTAACTGGTTCAGATCGTTCAGGCGAGTGAGGCGTGTGCCCTTGCTGCCGACGTAGGAGACCGTGGCGACTGTGCTGCGTGCAATCTCGCGCTGGATGTCGAAGTGCCACTGTTGCACGTAGGGCCACCGTGCCTTGGTGGGAATGGATGTAACCCCCAGGGGGAACTGCGGAGCTGCACTTCCGCTGGCTCCGCCGATGGCGGTATAGCCGACAATGTTGTTTTGCTGGGCTGCGTAGGCGAGTGGTGGCGAGTTTTCGAGCGACTCCGAGTTTGCTTCGTTGCCATTGCCGTGCTCATAGAACATGCCATATCCGCCGCGGATTGCCATCTTCCCATCTCCTTTGGGATCGTAGGCAAATCCGATGCGGGGAGCCGGATTGAACAGATGTCCCTGCATGCAGCTGACTGGCACGCCGGGTGTCACTCCGCATTGGACGATTCCATTCGGCAGGTTCGAGACGGTTGGCGCCCCATTATTGGCAGTCAGGTTGGTAACAACGTCACTGCTGGGATCGACGGTGGTTTGCCCGGGCACATAATGCGCGGGATCGAAGTTGAAGGCCTGATGCTCTTTTTCGCGATACGTGCCAAACAGGCTCACGCGTACGCCCAAGTTTAGGGTCAATCGAGAGGTCAGATGCCAATCGTCATTGAAGTAAGGCTCGAGCATCTTGTAGCGGTTGTAGTACTTGACCGTGGCGTTTTGTTGCCCGAAGGCCGCGATATATCCGAGCAGGAGGTCGGCAAATGGATTTCCGCTGGTTGTGGTTGAGATGCTCGGATTGTACGTGAGGTACCCCGGATAGGAGCCGGCCGACAGTTCTCCTCCCAACTCGTTCTTCTCGACCGCCTCAAAATAAGCTCCCATTTGAAGGTTGTGTTTCCCCACCAGCTTATTCACGTTGTCCTTGAGGCTGTAGGTGGGATTGGAATTGTAGGGGCCATTCGGAATGTATCCTGGATCCTGGCCGAAGTTGCCGTAGGCGCCGCCCGGATCGATCAAATTGATTCCCGGCATAACGCCGCGGTCCGCACCGGGAAACAGCCCTCCAAAACTGGTGTTGGAGGGTCTTTTCCAATTGCCCGTATCGCTGAGCGTGATGTGATCGGTGGTGTAGCTGAAGACAAATTCATTCAACAGCGTGGGCGAAACCGTGGAAGCCAGACGGGTCACAAAGCTAACACCAGGGCCGGTAAAAGCTGTCTGCACGGTGGGAAAACTTCCGACGTTGGTCCATAGCGGAATTTGGTTGACCGTGTCCCAGGAATCATGAATGTAACGAACCGTCAGGCGCTCTTTATCCGTAAGGTTGTGGTCGATCTTAACCAGCTCTTCCCGCCAGTTGGTCGGCTGGGAAGTTACCTCGTAAAACAGATTCCCGTTCCTGGTTGGGGGAGAAATCAACCCCAGGAGAGCCTGCACGTTCGGATCGTTGGGGTTGAAGGTGGGGACCACATTCAAATTCGGGGTGTATCCGCCGGCGTTGGTGAAACCCGGAACGATTGGGCAATCGGCAAGACCCACGGAAGAATTGGCGTTGGGACATTGGTCCGTGAAGTCGCCTGTCCGCTCCGCCGTCGACGGCACTGGCTGATTGAAGGTATACGGTACACGGTCCCGACGCCACTCCTCGGACCAGAAGAAGAAGGTTTTCTTTTTTTCCTGGTTGTAGACGCCAGGAATGTACACCGGACCGCCGACGGTGTATCCGAAATCGTTCTTCTTATAAGGCGGCGCGACTCCGTCCTGATTCCAGGCGGGCGAATTGAACATGTCATTGCGAACGAACTCGTAGGCGTCACCGTGAAATCTGTTGGTGCCGGATTTCGTCTCGACTTCGATTGTGCCGGATCCGTTCTTGCCGTATTGCGCGCCGTAGTTGGAGGTGAGAACTTTGAATTCGCCAATCGCGTCGATGCTCGGAGTTACATTCAGCGTGTTGTTGCTGCCATTGTCCAGGTTATCTCCGCCGTCCAGCTCCCAGTTGTTGTATTCAACGCGGCCGCCGTTGATGCTGAAAGAATTGTTGGCAGTGACGCCGACTCCCCCCTCGTCCGCGCCGGTTTGATTGCTCACCCCGGGGACGAGCGTAACCAGCTGTTTGAAATCGCGCCCGTTCAGTTCAAGTTGAGAGATTTCCTTACCCGTGACCGTGCCCCCGAGGTCGGATGATTGAGTCTCAACCTGCGCTACCGATGAACCTTCAACAATCACCTCGGTAGTCGCTGCCCCAACTTCCAGGGCGACATTCACTCGCGCCTTTTCCCCGACATTCAACACCACACCCTTGGCTTCGTACTTCTTGAAACCGGTCGAGGTGATGGTCAGGTCATAACTTCCGATGGGCAGCACGGCAAACAGGAAATCGCCGCTGCCGTTCGTCGCGGCGGTTCGACCGATGCCCTGTGCCGCATTGCTGACCGAGACTTGCGCGTTGGGCACGGTCGCGCCGGTGGCATCGGTAACCGTACCGGTGAGGGAAGCCGTATCCTGCGCCCAAGCTGCCGCGCAGAAAATCACGGTTACCATCAACGAACCGATTCGCACGAGCATCGGATTCAATTTCATGGTCAAGGTCGTCTCCCTCATGCGCGCATGCCTCACGTGCTCCGCCATTGCTTGGTACCCCCGAATCGGCGGCGACCCAGGGAGGTTTGCCGGACCCAGCCGCAGCCCCAGAAATACTTTATTAAATCGTATGAATAGTGCTTTTATGCGAGGTCTCCTGTCAAGAAAAAAACGCAAGCTAAGCCATGCGGCGGGTCGATTCTCGCACCACCAACTCCGGGGCGACTTTGCGATGGTGCGCTGCAACCTCCCGCTTTTCCAGAACCCGGTTGATGCCATCGAGGACGATTCCCACCGCGCCTGCACCCATGGCTTCCATCGGCTGGCGCACCGTGGTGAGGGGAGGGGTGCAAAGCCCCGATGCGGCGACATCGTCAAAACCAATCACCGAGCACTGCTCCGGCACCCGCAGGCCACCGTTGCTCAAGGCGCGGATGGCCCCAAAGGCTGTCATGTCGTCGAACGCAAGCAGGGCCGTGAAGTGGCGTTTCTGCTTCAGCAGATCTTCGGTCAATTTCTGGCCCATCCCGAAACTGGAGAGCGGATCGCGCGACTCCGGCAAATCGACAATCAACCTGGAATCAAGTTCCAGTCCACGGGCCTTGGCGCAGTTGCGAATGCCGAGCCACCGCGGAGAACTGTCTCCCAAAGTTTTGGGGCCTCGAATGAACGCGATCTTCCGGTGCCCCAGGGAGTGGATATGGTCAAGTGCGATGTAGCCGCCCACTTCGTTGTCCACGATGACCGAACTCATGGCGTCGCCCTTGAGTTCGCAGCCGATGATCGCGGTAGGGATGCTGCTCTTTTCAAGATCGGCCAGTAAATTGATGTTGAGGAACAGCCAGTTGGCCAGCACCACCAGGCCTTCAATGCGGCGATCGAGCAGCATTTCGAGATAGCGCTCGAAACGGCTGCGCTCGTTATGCACGTCGGTGAGAATCGGCAGATAGGACGCCTGGTAGAGAGTGTTTTCGATCCCCCGCAGCACCAGCGTGCAGTAGGGATCGGTCATGTCAAAAACCATGACGCCCACGGTGTGACTGCGTTTGCTGCGCAGCGCTCGGGCAAACTGGTTGGGACGGTAGCCTAATTTTTCCGCCGCGCGCTCAATGCGCTTCTTCGTCACCGCTGGGATATAACGCGCTAACGGAGCGTCATTGAGCACGATCGAAACCGTGGTGGAAGAGAAACCGCTTTCTTTCGCTACATCCCGAATCGTGACCATCGCCGCTTGCCTTGGAATGCCGCACTGCCAAATTCCGGCAACGCATCCTCTCGCTTGAATTCATTGCAGAGGTTGGCGGACACTACAGCAGAGAGTGAGACGAGTGTCAAGGGCGCACATCCGATGGGTAACTCTGGCTTGCCTATTCATGGCGGTTGCGACGAGGGGTTCGTCGGTGCAGAATTCGTCCGCAACAACGGCGGGGAAAGCTCGAAACAGCGCTCCCACAGCCTCTTCTAGCGAGCCTGCGGATCCGGCGCAGATTTTTCAGTCCGGCCAGGAGGCATTGAAGCAAAACCGACTGGACGAAGCGGAACACGACTTCCGCGAGGTGATCGCGGTGAACCCGCAAGTGGGGGGAGCCTATGCGAATCTCGGAGTGGTCTACATGCGACGCAAGCAGTGGACGAGAGCTCTGGAAGCGCTGCGTAAGGCTGAACGTCTCCTGCCGGACGTACCGGGGATCCGGCTCAACATCGGGCTGGTGTACTATCGGCGAAACGAATTCCTGAAAGCTATTCCTTTCTTCGAGTCTGTCGTGCGCGAGCAGCCCGCGGCGTTGCAACCTCGGCATCTGCTGGGACTTTGTTACTTCTTCACCGAGCGCTGGGCGGACTCGGCGAAGACGCTGCAGCCGCTCTGGACACAGGAATCCGCGCAGTTAAGCTATTTATACGTGCTCTCGATCGCGGCTCACCGCGCCGGCCTGAAGGATTTGGATGAGAGCGCCACGGCACAACTCATCAAGACCGGCGAGGGCTCCCCCGAGTTTCATTTATTCATGGGCAAGGCGCACCTCAATCTTGAACAGTACGACCTGGCGCTGGCGGATTTTCAGGCCGCGGCCGAAGCCCGTCCGAACCTGACCTTCGTTCATTTCAATTTAGGATTGACCTATCGAAAGAAGCAGGACTATGAGCACGCACGCGACGAGTTTCTCAAGGATGCCGCCGTCGAACCCGACCTGGCCTTCAATTATGACGAACTCGGAGATGTCTACGCCCTGATGCAGCAGGACAGCAACGCAGAGAAGAGCTATCGCGAGGCGCTGCGCCGCGATCCCCGACTCGTGAACTCCTACGTCGGGTTGGCTAAAGTCTACCGGCGCGCGCAGAAATACCAGGCAGCACTCGTGGCCATCGACACGGCCGGTAAACTCGAGCCGGACCGTACGGACATTCACTACCTCAAGGGACAGATTCTGCTTCGCATGGGTCGCAAGGAAGAGGGCAAGAAGGAGATGGAAACATCGGTTCGCCTGGATAACGAACACCGCGCCCAGCGCGAGAAGCAGACCGAAACCGGCACAGTTCCCTCACCGGAGCTACTGCAGGAAGAGCAATAGGGGGGAAAAGATCAAGCCTTACCCGCATGCCGGCGTCGAGTTTCTGCTTGTGATCAAGGGCACGCTCGAGATGAAGATCGGCGGTGATCAATATACTCTCGAGTTCGAGGACGCTATCGATTTCGATTCTGCCTCCTAGCACAGCTACCGACGGCTGAATCAGAACGCGTGCATGGCGTTAATCGTAACCGTGCCTTAACAGCGCCTACGCGGCATGAATTTCAATCATCTGGGCCGCGCCCCACGGAATTTGCTATCCTAACTTCCTATCCTAACTTCCGTGACAGACCCCGAGTTCCAGACCATACTCGCGCATAAGTCGCAAGGACTGCAAAACTTACTGATCCTTTGGGGATGGGTAAGCGTTTTTAACGCAAATCTTGTCCACTTTCACAATTTTCGCCTCCCCTCGTTCACACCTTTGTTCATCACAGGAGAATCGTCGTGTCAAAACCATCTGCCCCTAGGCGAGCCCGTGCTCTTTGCATGGCCTCTGTCGTCGCCATTATTGCCGTCGCGCTGCTTACGCTTTCTACCCCATATCGCCCCTCCATCCAGAAGTCAGCGGCTGCTGCCGTGTCGCCTCAAGTCACCCCGATCACACAGGCGCAAAGGGACCGATTGCAAGCGAACTTCGCCGCTCTGCCGCTGGCCTTCGAACAAAATGCCGGACAGATCGATCCCCAAGTCAAATTCACGGCTCGAGCGAATGGTTACACGCTCTTTCTTACGAACAACGATGCTGTATTTTCATTTCGCGCCAAATCTTCCATGAGCGTGACCGCGCGCAGCGCAACTTCAGATTTGCACGGGAAGAATCGATCTGAGACGAACCAAAATTCAGTTGATGTCGTGCGCATGCAGCTCGTGGATGCCAGCACGCTGCCCCACCTCAAGCGTCGGAGCCGCTCCCTGGAAAAGCGAACTACTTTCTCGGCAAGGATCCGAAGAACTGGCACACCAGCGTCTAGCAATTTGCTCGCGTTTCCTATAAGAATGTGTACCCGGGCGTCGATCTCGCCCACGCACTGTGGCTTCCTATTGCGGGGATGTCGCTCATCGGAATGTGCTTCAGTTCCGCTCGATGCGGACGGAAAAGACTATTCGGATTTCTCATGATTGGAATGGTGATGGCAGCGCTCTTCCTGATGCCAGCTTGC
>JBEKUD010000112.1:0-15917 GCA_049515395.1 Candidatus Sulfotelmatobacter sp.
TGCCATAGATCCCACGGAGCGTCATTTCCACAGAGAACCCGCAATTCTGCCCATTTTGGTGCAAATGTCGCCGTTGGGCGCTGCGCAATGCCAAAATCCTTGTTTTCAGAAAGCCGCGTAGAGTGCGCATTTATCCAGATTCTCGCTCAGAGCCGATAAAGCATTCTCTCAAGGCCCGGCGATTGGACTCGATAGAGCGGTCAGTTTCAAATGGATCGACGAAGATACAGTGTCGCTGGAGTTCTGGCACATCTCCCAGAAAGAAATCAGTCACGACCTTCACGTCCTGCCGGACGCGGGTCAGGAGGACGGTCAGAATCGCCCCCTCAATGAGCCCAAAGGGATGATTCGCCACAACCACGACGGGTCCGGTACCGGGAATTCTGGCGGACTCGGCTATATTGACCCGTAGTTCGACCCGCATTTCGGACAGCAATGGCTCCAGCCGAAAACCGTCCGGACATTGCTGGACGCGGCGATAGACATCGCGCAGCTTCGCCACGCGAACCAGCTGTTTTGCCAACCCTGATAGTTCGGTCATTTGCGCGACGCGCGACAACACGTCTGGCGAAGATGTGGCCGAGGCAAAATGCTCTGATGGCATATGCCACAGAGATACTGTAGTGGGTTTTCATAGGGATGAAATTCGGATTAAGAGATGATGAAATCTTCGCGGGCCGAATCTCGAAAGTAATCAGGTTGTATCGATGTCTGCTGCGAAGGAAACCTTCTTCCGCAAAAAGGAGCGATAACCACAAATGCGACGATCGCTGCTCCGCCGTGGGTATAGGCAAACCAGCGTCCCTGAAGGTAACACTCGCAGCTTAACATCAGCACCAGAGGCGACGTGCCCGCAGCGTTTTCAGGTGGTTCGCTGTGTCGTCATCTTCTTGGGCGCAATGCCGGTTGCGGCCACGTATGCTGCCGATAAGGACGTCAGGGCCGTTCAATGAGCTAGCGGTGATGCACGATTTAGGTCGGGCGCCATCGACTTCGGCGATGAATAAGAAGGGAGAAACTTCTACCATGACTACGAGTAAATTGCTGTTCACTCCCAGGCCGCTCACGACCAGCGCGGCGGTGAAGGCCGCGATGTTGCGCGACGCGGGCTCGCGTGACCGGGATTCTCTGCAGACGGTGCGCGAGATTTGTGTGCGGCTGTTGGCGATTGGCGGGGCGGCCTCTCAAAACAACGAGGGAGAATACGAATGTGTCCTGATACGGGACTGGGCATCAAAGCCGAGTAAAGGTTTTTCCGGGAGCAAGTGATGACCGACATCCACTCCCCCCGAAAGGTTCCGGGTCGCAGGGTGCCACATCCGCGACTGCATGGAGGGATTGGAACCCTCTGGCCGTCCGAGCCGGCCATGAACTCAACTTGCGTTCCCGCGATGCCGGCGACCTTTGAGTAATGGCAGATGAATGGTCGTTTCGGAGGGCCCTGATGGTCCTGCTCGACAACGCCGTCAAATATACGCCTGCTCCGGTAGACCTCGACAAGAGGACGGAATCGTTTGGGTTCGCCACCGATGATGGCGACCATGAGCGGCAGCCCGAGCATGCTGGCGCGGACAAAGGAAGTGGTTGTGCCGTCGCCGCCGACCAATATGGGCTGCGGATCCTGCAGCGGACGTTGGTAACTGAATGCCTAAGAAACCTCAGCATCATCAGGCGAGTGAAAACAAACTCATCGCTTGGTATACAAATGGGAGTTCTTACGCCGAAATTCTGAATATCGTTAAGACTACGAGGAATTCATTCGTGAGTTTGCTGGTTGCAGCTCTGCTAGTTGATTGGACCTTGCCAAACCTTCGGAGCCTCGGAACATTTTGTTTACGTAGTCCTCAGCCTCTCAACAGTCGCAGAGGGAGTCGATTCCTCGCGAAGAACCCATTCCAAGCATGCATCTCGCACGGAGGCGGTTGGACGTTCGTCGGCAGGCGATGGTAAGCTTGCCCCCTGAACTTTCGCACGCGAGGCGAGCGTAATATTTCGAAGAGCGAAATTGTGGAAGGGCTCACGCTTTCTTATAAGTTCGGAGGCGAGTAAGATGGGTAGATTATGACCAGCCATCCTGATGTATCTCCTTCAGTTGCGGACATTTGTGCCAGCGTGAAGCGTCTCGGTTACGGCGTCAGCCAAAGGATTCGCCTTTACGGCGAGGAATTTGAGGTGATTTCCGATCCCTTTCCCGAGGCAGGCGGCATTGCGGTCAGCGTGAGGACAAAAAAAGACCAAGGACTACGGGTAGTCCAGCTACCCGCAACCGTGCTTCAGAGTGTGAAAGGAACGAAGGCTGCCTGACAGGACGTTATCGCCCGGTTTCGACATTTGATTTGGGCGCTAACTGCGCGACCGTGGTACCGCAAAACTTGCGATGAGTCATGTTCGCATCTCAGAAGCCATAATTATCCTCACGTAGTGCGTCTTTGTAAGCTTCGCGCGCTTCTGTGGCTTTTGTGTGTGCCTCGTGCTCTGTGAAGCGAGCGGCATCCCACTTCTCCATGGCGATCATCGAATGGTCGGAAGTGGCTAGCGCTTCTTCGGCGCGAATGGTGTCGACCCATTTATCGACAGCTTTCTTGTAATCAAGACGCAATTGATCAAGATTCTGTTTGCTCATAACGACTGTAGGTTAGTTCCACCCCGCTGTCCGGTCAATTGCTCGGGGCGAATTTAACGGAAAATTAACGTCGGTTCTAGAGTCTGTCCCGGTTTCATGTCTTGTTCCTAGGAAAGTAAAGCCAGAGTATCAATCCGGCAGCGTTTTTTTGCTGGTTCGGACGCGCTCCTGTGTTGTTCTCGTGCTGGTAGTACGGATCAAGTTGGATGTTCTTGCTTGAAGGCAACAGGCAGCCTGCATAAAAGCGAGTGGCAGCCCACTTTGCGAATGGGCTTTCGTAGAAGGCTTCTGCGCTGGCGCAAGGCCCGGATGGTAGGAGTGAATCGTGAGGCGGCGCTCGGCAGTCAAGCGATTGCGGTAGCGCCAATTGAAGCTGCCACTGGACCAATCGAGATCGGCGCGGTTCTTGTCCGTGATTAGAAAACCCTTCAGGGGGAAATGAAACATGGCTACAGGCTCCATGCGATTCACGGCAGGTTCGCCGGCGCTGGCAGACAGCGGTATCCGACCGAAAACAAAACTGGCACGCACTTCGTTTCATCCAAGTCGAAAACAGTGACCCGCCTGAGCGCCTCCAAGGGCCTCAGGTAAGCCTCTATGCTGGCCCCGACGTCCTGGCACGTGAAACTGCAGTGAGGCCGCGCGTTGACATACCTGATCTCACCCCATAGCATTCCTGCGAATGATCGGCCAAAACCATCTCGCACTACCGGATCGTCGAGAAGCTGGGCGGCGGACCATACATTCCGGTTGGCCGGTATTGGAGGAGATCAATGGCGATCTCCTCGAACCGGGCCTTTTGCCAGTCAGGTATCTGTTCCTGCAGGTCGAGTCAGCGGGATTTTAGCCCCAAGTGAGCGGCGCAGCATTGAAAAGTTTCCTAGCGTTTTGCCGTCTTAGCAAAATTCACAAACTGTTGACAAAGCTTTGCTAGCTGGAGATGTACACTTGCTACCCGGGCGCGGAGCGGAAACGCTCTTCCGGCTGTCTCTGCGTCACAATTGTTGTGTAGTGGCTTGTACCGCTTATCAACTTCGTAGCTCAACTCGGTATCACAGTCACCCAGAGGAGGTAGCGAGATGTCTAAGGAAGCATCGGAGCATCATCATAGTGCAGCTCAACATCACGAGCGCGCAGCCTATCACCACAGAGAAGCCGCAAAACATTACGAGGCTGGCAATCACGAAAAAGTTGCTCATCACGCCCATACGGCCCATGGCCACCTCGCACATGCAACTCATCACGGGGCCGAAGCTGCAAAGCTACATGTCGCGCATCACGGAGGCAATAAACCTAGTGCCGTGGCTCATGACGAGCGGGAGGTTGCTTGAGGGAGTCCGTTGTTGTAAAAACACGGCGGCCTTCGGGTCGCCTTTTTGGTTTTGCTTCGGATCGCCCATGACCGCAGCGAGGAATCCATGAGACTTCACCAGAGATTGGAGCCCCAGCAATACGAGCAGAAATCGCAAGAAATTCGCGAGGAATGAAAGTCCGAGACGAAACAAGTAGAACGGTTGTCCGCAATCCTCGCAAAGAAAGTAAGTTCCGCTAAAGCCAAAGGATTACCCGTGAGGGCTGCTTAGGTCTGCACGTTTGCACTTTTCTGTATCTCCTGGCAACGTCAAAGAGCGCAGACCATTGAAAGCGCAGCCCAAGAATGATCGTAGAATCGGGCTGTTGCCTGGAGGTACGAAACATGGCTATCGTCTTCGCAAGTTGTGGTGGCACGACGAGGGCCAAGACGTTGCCGAGTAAGCGGCGATGCTGGCCGTCATTTTGGTATTGGTTGTTGGCACGATTCGCCTGATCGGAAGCAATGCAAACCTCACCATTCTTTCGGCGTGCCGTCGTGGCTTGCTTTCTGGCATGCCTCGCCCCACTCTCGTTAGCAGCGCGAGAGATCGTCATCCAGCATTTCGACGAACAGATTGTAATAAGCCCCGACGGCACGATCGAAGTCGCCGAGACCATCGAAGCGCGGTTCATCGGCTCAAATTGGCATGGCATCTATCGCACGATCCCGGTCGACTACATAACGCCCGCAGGGCTCAACTACTCGCTCCTTCTCGAACTGCGCAGCGTCACGGACGACGCCGGCCAAGCGCTCACTTACGAGCGAAGCTCGCGAGGACGCGACGTACAATTCAAGATCTATGTTCCGAATCCGGACAATGCGACGCGAACAGTCGTCCTTCGTTATCGCGTGCTTAACGCGTTGACTTTCTTTGAGGCTTACGACGAACTCTACTGGAACGTGACGGGCAACGGATGGGAAGCTCCGATCAAGCGGGTAACGGCGGAAATCGATCTCCCTGCCGGTGTTACCGGCCTCCACGCGGTTTCCTACAGCGGCGCATTCGGGTCACGCGCACAAGATGCGGAGGTGGAATCGAAAAGCAATTCCGTGGAGTTCCATTCCACCCATCCGCTTGGGTTTCACGGGGGCCTCACTGTCGTCGTGGGCTGGGACAAGGGATTTGTGCACGAGCCGGCAGTAAGCCAGAGGATTCTATTCATCCTACGCAGCAATTGGCCAATTTTCATCCCCCTCGCGGTGTTTATCCTGATGTTCTATTGGTGGTGGACAAGCGGGCGGGATCCTAAGAGAGACGCGATCACCGTCCAGTACGAGCCGCCTGACAATCTCTCCCCTGCTGAGTGCGGCACCCTTGTGGACGGCAAAGTTGCGATGTGCGACATTACCGCTACGCTTGTGGACCTTGCCGTGAAGGGGTATCTCACTATTGAACACGTGGGCGGAGATGCAAGTCTGGGTCTGGCGAACGATTACGTCTTTCATTTGAGGAAACCGTCCGACGAATGGAACAATCTGAAGCCCCACGAGCGCCAAATGCTTCGCGGCATTTTCGTGCCCGAAAGTCCGCTGCTCATGCTATTGGACAAGTTGCAAGACGTCAGCGGAAATCTGCCTCCAGCCTTCACCCGACTTACTCGCGCCATGGCAATGCCGGGGGCACAACAGTATCCGGCGATCACGAAGGA
Source organism: Candidatus Sulfotelmatobacter sp. (assembly GCA_049515395.1). GTDB lineage: Bacteria > Acidobacteriota > Terriglobia > Terriglobales > Acidobacteriaceae > Sulfotelmatobacter. The sequence continues at coordinate 5,627 of JBEKUD010000112.1, forward strand.
GTATTCCGAAGCCTCTCACACAGTCCCGGACCTCGAAAAGGTTCCTCTGCCAAAGGTCGCGTTGTCGGAGCTCCAAAACCGGTTCAGCTTTCACCTGCCCATTATTAGCGAATACATCTTCGATACGCTGAAGCGGGATGGTTATTACGTCCGTCGTCCAGACAAGTTTCGGCAAGGCATCGTAGTCTTGGGAGTCCTAACTGGGTTGCTCACGCTTCTGATCGGGTCCCTGCTGATGGCAGCGACGGAAACAGCTCCACTACCGTGGATCGTCGCTGCCATCCTCAACGGCATCATTATTTCAGTATTCGGCCGCTTTATGACCGGGCGGACGGTCGCGGGCGCGCGAGCGTTTGCGAAAGTGCTTGGCTTCGAAGATTTCCTGGGTCGCGTGGAGAAGGATCAGATCGAGCGCCTCGACAAAACGCCGGAGCTATTCGAGAAATATCTGCCGTTCGCAATGGCCCTGCGCGTCGACAAAAAGTGGGTGCAGACGTTTTCCCGCATCGCCGTGCAGCCGCCACAGTGGTACCAGGGCGCCGACGGCAGTACGTTCCAGCCCTCGCTCTTAGTCAACGACCTCAACTTGATGTCGAGCCATGCAGGAAGTGTGATGACGTCATCGTCGCGCAGTTCGGGCGGCTTAAGTAGTAGTTCAGGTGCTACCAGCGGCTCAGGTTTTAGTGAGACCGGGAGTTCCGGCGGGGGCTTCGGCGGAGGAGGAGGTGGCGGATTCTGACGCGTTCAGGCCGACTATGCGGTCGGATCGATGACTCCAGTGACCTGCTCATAGAAAACGCCGTTGAAGGAAGCGCCAAAGGCGGTTTCCAAGGTGCAGACAAAGTCAACCCGCTCTGGCGGAATCCCGAGCCTGCGATCGCAGTGCTTCGCCTAATGGCTTCCCTGAAAGCGGACTGCACATGTGCCCTGCAGAGGGCAGCGTGGCACGGATCGCAGAGTGCAGTTGAGGCTTGTGCGAAGCATATGAAAAGCATCGTTCATCTTCCCCAGACGAATTGGCCAAGTTCAGCGCCAGTCCGCGTGCGACAGCAACCGAGTCGGATTCTGGGAGAATGTCAATTCCCGTCCTCGGAGTGTTTGTGGAAGAACGGACGGGAGGTGGAGGTTCGGGGTGCATAAACCGAAAGAGGGCACCCGAGCTGCGGTGATGCAGGAATCGTCGCTTTGTTTAACGGAATTATGAAAATGGGTGTTGACAGGGCATGGAAGCTGGGTTACGGGGTAGCCGATGACCAATATTACACCCCGTATCCACATCCCAACCTTGCACACGGTTTCCAGTGATACTACGCAACGTTTTCCACATCTGAGAAACCGACTGAGCAGAACCTGAACAGGTCCTCAAAGTGGATATTCAGATTGCGGACATCAAGAAGCGGGTGTCATGTTAGAGCAGCGTGGCAAGGCATTTGCCGTTGCTGGCGAATGGACAGCCGAGGCCGGCTGTCTCCACTCAGACTTTATTGTCCCAAAATCAGCGGCAGCCCATTCTTACTGTTGCCGATGACTACGACTTTGGAGTTGGAGCTCTTTGCAAGATTCTCGGTGGCTTCGATGCCTTTCCATTCCAACAGCGACGGCGTGATGCCTTGCGCGACAATCTGCTGAAAGTCGCGGACACCGGCGGCTTCGATGCGCTTGCGCTGGGCTTCCTGCGTTTCTTTTTGCAAGCGGAAATTCATGGCCAGGGATTCCTGCTCGGCCTGTTGTTTGGCTTCAATGGCAGCCTTCAGCGTGGCCGGGAGTTGGATGTCGCGAAGCAGAACGTTCTCCACAGTGAGGCCGCGTTGATTGAGTTGGGCGCTGACCTGGTCGTAAATTTGTTTGCCGACCATTTCGCGTTCGCCGGTATAAAGAGCATTGGCGGTATGCGATGCCGTGGCCTCGCGGATGGCGGAGCGGAGAGTGGGTTCGACGACGACGTTTTCGTAGTCGGCGCCAATCTTCTGGAAAACCTCAGAAGCCCGGTCGGGATTGAGGTGGTAGATCAGCGACGTGTCCAGGCTCATCATCAGGCCTTCGCTGGAAGGAACGTTGGCCGATTCTTTTATCGTCTGTGTCTGGATGGAGAGTTCGTTGTTTGTCTTCAATGGGCTGATGAGGTGAATGCCTTCGCCCAGAGTCTCACCGGTGACCTTCCCGAAGAGTGTGAGCACTCCAACGTGGCCGGTGCCGACCCGGGTCACGCAACTGAACAAGAGAATCACCAGTAGAAATGCGGCGAGGCCAATTCCGATCAGGCGCGCGAGGCCACCACGCCTACCGCCTCCATCAAGAATTCTTCCCCGGGCCGGATCAAAGACCGTCATTACCTGTTCTCCACGGTAATCTTAACTCAATCGCTTCCAGTGCTTACTGATGACAAAGCCTTCGCGGAACTCGGCCGTCAACTCCACGCAACCACGGCCGTTAATACGCAGGCTGTCCTAGCGCACCTCGTGGGCAAGGGCTTGCTCGATAGGTCTCGATACGATCGAGCCGTGGTAAAGCTCGTCCACGCAGTTTACACGCATGTAACGGTGGATGCGCAGCAAATATTCCAAACGATGGCCGAACAGGCGTTTCAGATCACCCCGCAAGTATCCTCCGTGCTGCGATCCATAGAGTCTCCTACAACCTCCGTGGAATCCGCTGCTCGCGTGACAGCAGAAATCCTGAGGATTTCGACTGATTCATAGTCACAGATCATGGGAAGATTGCTCGTCCTCCAGCAAAGCGAGATTAAATTGTGCATTCGACGCTGGGAGCGCCAACCCGTCCTGCTAAATACGATTTCCTAGCGTCGCCCGCCCTGGGCCGATTAGGTCGACTGACTGTCGGTCAGACCTCCTGCAGTTGCTCGCGGAGATTATTGAGCGGTTTGTGTGCCACGAACGTGCTGGCAGTCATCAGAAATCCTGTGAGCTGAGTCGCTCACCGCATTGAACCGGGGCTCGCCGCAACTCGGCCAACGCCTGTCCGGGATTGTGGTAGCAGATCGTCGGGTTACAAACCCAACGATCCTCGTTGACCGCCAGCGCGGTCTTCTCGTAGTCAGACACTTGAAATGTATAGTTCTCGGGCGTGATCGCCGAACGCTGCTGATTCTCATCCCCATCGACTCCTGTTCCGCCTCCAGGAGTTTCTTGAACACACGGTCCCGCACCGTGCCAGAACCGCTCTCCGACACGATCGTGAACTCTTTTTTATTCGGGGCCTGGTAGTCAGTGCGTACGACCATGTCGGCCTTCTTATGTGACACACAGTGGCATTCCAAGTGATACGTGCGAACACTGGAGTAGCGTTCGAGTGCTTTGGCACGCGCGTCGTTCATCTCTACGACACGTCCCATCACTTCATCAGCGCTCCAGCGGGGATCGGGTTTCATGCGGGTCGTTCGCATGAGGCGCATAGAGTCGCCACGTCAAGCCGCACTTGGGGCAACGGGAGTGCTCGAACATGCGCATGCTCAACTCCTCACTTGCAAGCGCATCCCCCACCCAAACGCCAGCATCCCCGCGCCAGTCCCCAGCATGAGCCACGTCCCCGGCTCCGGCACCGCGCTCGTCCCGGCATAGCTCGCGCTGGTGATATTGATCAGCGCCGTCCCATAGCCCACGCCCAGGGGCTGGCCGCCGAAGTTGATGTGCTCGCTGAAGGTGCCGCTCACGTTGTAGGTCCACTCCCTCAGCCCGGTCGTGCGCGGCTGGTTCCAGACGTACTCAGTCCCGACGAAGGTTCCGCTCACGATGTCGGTTGCGGGATTGAAGGTGTAGTTCATCGTCGTCCCCTGGAGCCAGCCCTTGCTCGGAACAGTCGCGGCGAACTGGCCAACGTCGAATGGCCCCATAAAGAGGTCGCTGACGAAGTCGCTCGTCGAGCCCCACATGCTGGAGTAGAGCCAGGGCGTGTAGAGGGTCGACTGGATGCCCCCCAGCGAGAATTGCGTGATGGGGCCGGGGATCTGGATCGAGTCGGCCCTCGCGAGCGGGATGGTTAACAAGCAGGCTAGTAGACAGATACACTTCATAGTCTATTCTCCTTAATTCTCCTTACAAAGTTGCTATAGATACCTCTCCTTTGATAATTCTCTTAGAGCCTCTAGCAAAACCGCTGCTTCAGCGATGAACCAAACAAAGAACACAGACTTCTATTGCAGCTTCGCGTACTCGGCCTTGGCTTCTTTCAGGATGGGGATGTCGGAGTCGGCGTTCTTCCAGAGAGCAAGAAAATCCTGGTAAGCGGTGCGGGCACCGGCTAGGTCGCCACCGGCAGCGGACGCCCGCGCCAAACCCAGGTGAGCGAGCGCTCCAACGGGCGAATTCTCGACGATGCCAGAATGGTCGATGATTCTCTGAAACTCTCTTGCGGCCTCGTGACTCTGACCTGCCTGCAGGTATGCGTATCCACGAAAATAGACAGGACTCAGAGGCCCTACCGGCGGTGATGGGTTTCCAAGCTCATACGCCTGGGTGGCCCGAAGGATCTCGAGCACCTTAGAGGGATTATGCCGATTGATTTCCAGGGTTGCTCGGACCACGGGCAACCAATAGAAATTCACGATCGTATCGCGAGGATAGTTCTTCTCCAAATCGTCCGCAATCTTTGCCGCTTGGGTGGTATCGCCGGCTCGCGCCAGAGCCACAGCGGCAATCGCCTGAACATAGCGGCCACGCGGGGCGAGTCGCAGCGCCGAGGCGGCGGCCTGCCGAGCGAGAGCAGAATCTCCGACTTCCGCTTCGCGGAACGCTTCGCTCACCGCCCAGCCAGCCGCTACTTCTCCAGTTCCATTCCGTTGCGCGGACTCAACCGACCGCTCCGAATACTCTCGCGCCTTCTTCAACCGGCCGTGGTACGCCTCGGTGTCCGATTGCACCGACAACAAGGAGTCCTCGTCGCCTGGCTTGCCCATGGCCAGGGCGAATTGTTTTTGCATTGCTTCCTCGTCGTTGCGCAAGAAGGCGAGGGTGTAATAGTCCCCAGCAAGTGCTTCGGGGGCGATCCCGTGTGCCAGACCTTGATCGAGAACCGCTTTGGCCTCGCCCAGCCGGTTCAGAGCGAAGTAGGAAGTCGCGAGGTTGTCATAGGTAATAGAGTTGTGTGGCATCAGCCGAAGACCCTGCTGAAAGTCCGGAATGCTTCCTTGATAGTCACCCCGGAGGTTCTTGTCCGCCCCATCGTCGTTATAGACGCCGCCGTCGCGTGGGTAGGTTTGTTTCCAGAGCTCAGCGATCTGTTCGTCCTTTACCAAATCCCCCGTCACATAGGACGATTCAAGAATCGAAATAGCAAGTCGCTCGTGCTCAGTGACCCGGTCGCGTAGTTCATAAGCGCGATGAGCGTACTGACTGGCTTGGGCAGTTTCCCCAATATTGCCACTCATAACCGCCAAGATTGAGTATGCACCGGCAAAATTGGGATCTAATTCGGTAGCACGCACAAAAAATGGTATCCCAGCCCCGCTTCCTTTCTCGCCCACCGCCTTTATGCCCAAGTTGTACGCCTTCAATGCTTCAAGTGAACTGGTGGTTGCCTGTTCAAGGTGCGCGTCGAATTTCTGAATCGAAGCGAGCGATTCTCCCAACTTTCCACGAAGTTCAGAGGCTGCTTTCCCCAGCGCCGCGAGAACGTTCTCTTTAGCAGTGGCGTCGGCGCCGACCCGCACAAGCAAAGCGCCCGTGGAGCAGTTCACGGCTTCGAGAGCGATAACATACTGGCTGCCCAGTTCGGAGATCGTACCCATCAGCATTGCTTTGGACTGCGTGCGCTGGCAAACCTCTCGTGCCACGTCCTGGGTTAACGGCGTGTTCGGTGGGCGACCCATGTAACGCAACGTTTCTTGCACTTGTTCATTGGATACAAGACTTAGAAAAGGGGACTGCTGCAGCGAAACCGCCAGGGCTGGCTTAAGGGCTTCGTCGAAAACCGGATCCCCCGTTGTGTTCACAAAATCAGACAGGAGAATGGTGTCTCTTTCAGTGAGATGGGGCCCTCTTGTGGAGCGCCAGTAGAAACCCGTGCCGACGACAGCGGCCGCTATTAGGGATACCGCCACGAGAGATTTCCAATGCCGCGTCAAGGGGTTGCTTCTGTGCACGGGTGGCATGGTCGTGGCAACACTCGATGGACTCGAGGGTGTCGCTGGTTGAGCCCCACTATGTGCAGAGGGATGGAAGCTAACCGCATCTGCTTTTGTCTGCATATGGATGCTGCGTCCGGAGTCTGTGTCGCGCTTCAGCCGTTGCAGTTCCGCCCTCATCTCGGAGGCGTGCTGATAGCGCAGATCGCGGTCTTTTTCCAGCGCCCGGTTGATGATGCGCTCCAATTCTGCCGACACGTCAGGGTTCAGGCGTGTGGGGGATGCCGGAGCGCGGTTGAGGACAGCGTCAAAGATTATGCCCGAGGTGTCACCCCGGAATGGCAATACCCCGGTTGCCATCTCGTACAGCACCGCGCCAAACGAGAAGAGATCGGTGCGGGCATCAAGTTCCTTACCTCGAACCTGTTCCGGCGACATATAGGCCACAGTGCCCAACGCAGTTCCTGGACTGGTCAGATGGGGTTCGTCGAGGGTGCCCGTCAGGGTGTTTGCTCCGGCAATCTGACTCGAAGAACTGATCTGGCTCGTGACCTTGGCCAGGCCGAAGTCAAGAACCTTCGCGTGGCCACGCTTGGTGACGAAAATGTTTGCGGGTTTGATGTCGCGGTGGATAATGCCTTCGGAGTGCGCCGCGTCGACTGCGTCTGCAATTTCAATCGCTAGGCTGAGCAACACGTCGGACTCGACTGGCTTCCCGGCGATGCGGTGCTTCAGCGTCAGTCCATCGAGAAACTCCATGGCGATGAACGCCTGCCCATGCTGGTCGTCAATTTCGTGGATGGTGCAGATGTTTGGATGATTCAGTGCCGAGGCCGCCTTGGCTTCACGCTGAAAACGGGCGAGGGCTTGCGGGTCTTTGGCTACGTTGTCGGGCAGGAACTTGAGGGCAACGAAGCGACCGAGCTTCACGTCCTCGGCCTTGTAGACGACACCCATGCCACCGCCGCCCAGCTTTTCGACGATACGGTAGTGCGAAATTGTCTCGCCGATCATTGGGCTGAAATCTTAGGACCAGAGGTAGGGCAAGTCAATGAAACTCGGGAGGTTGGGTCCGTCTGATGCTGATCTCTACGGGCGATTGGAATTTCTTGCGGAGAAGAGTGGACGCCCGCTCGCTCTCCTAGCTGTTATCCTTATTACCTGTGCCCCTCCCGCAATTCCAAGCCATGCACACTGGAGGGCGCGAACGGCCGCAACAGCGTGCCGCATCGGAAGTTCATCGGGCGGCGGGAGCGTGGCCTCGGAGAGTGGGGCGAGGTCGCTCAGCCCATAGCGCATTGCGACACGTGCGAGACGGAGCTGGGCGACACGATGGTCAGGGTTCGCAGCGATGAATTCCTGCAACCTGCTGATGGCCTTCTGGTGGTCGTAGTCTTCGAGGTACTGTGACTCGAACTCCGTGAATTCCCAATCCCTGAAGCCCCGATCGTAAAGGGCCTGGCATGTGTCGAGGATGATCTTGTCCTTCCCCAGACGTCCGGCGCAGTCCAGCAACAGCCGAACGTCGAAGTTTGGTGTATTCGCATCGAACAGTTCCTGCAGCAGTGGCAACGCCTCGGACTGGCGTCCCGCCTCCAACAGAATCCGTGCGAGGAAATCCGTTGCTGATCGCGTATCGGTCGGTCGGCGCGACGCGATCGCCTCGTCCAGGAGCGGGCCAGTCTGTTCCTGCAGTCTCCGTCTGATGGACACGAAAGCATTGATCGCGGCGACCAACATCGGCGAGTCCGAGACCTCGGAGCGAGCCACGTAGTTCGGAATCTCCGAGAAGCGCTCCGCGCGCGCCAGGGCTCTGATCGCTCCGATCGTGATCGGGTCCACGAGTTCGCGCACCAACTTCGCGATGCTCGCGCCGCTGAACACCTCGAATGCTCGGCTCACATCCTGCGGCGTGCCGCGGTTCAGCAGCGCTTGCCCAAGCATGAAGCTCACATTGGCAGCCGAGTTCGACTGCGCAAGGCCCTCTTCCAGCACGCGGATTCCCTCGTCCACGTTGCCCATGCTGAAAAGCGACGCGGCCATCGCCAAGCGCCCGTTCAAGTCCGAGGGGTCTGCGGCGAAGGAATCACGCGCAAAACGCGCTGCGTCTTCCTTGCGGCCCTGAATCAGCGCAATGTCCGCCTTGAGCGCGAGGGCCTGCGCCTACACTCGCAGGTCGAATTTGGTTTTGATGTCGATCAGGTTGGCCTGCGCCGTGCCGTCCGGTCCGAGGTCGAATTCATGGTTGCCGAAAGTGGTGGCGTCGTAACCCATGCGGGAGAGGAGTTGCAGCTCGCCGCCGGTCTCGCGGATGGCCGCGCCAAACGCGGTCCCCATGCTGTAGTCGCCCCCATCAAGGATCAACACGGGGCCCTGGGCCTGCCGCGCCTCTTTCCTCTTTGCGATCAACGTGGCCAGCCGCGCGAACCCGCCCCGAGGCGGGAAAATGGGGTCTACGGACGGAAGCTCGGTACAACTTCGGTACAACTGAGCGAGAGAAGAGGTGGTTTGCTGACCCCTAAGCGACACCAGTTAAAGCACTTGGAGTTTGTACTGCGATAGTTCGGGACCAGTGGGTCGGAGGTTCAAAAATCTCCCCTCCCCGGCCAAACTCTCGCCCTCTCAATCGTTTACGTCGCCTTTGCTGCGTCAGCCTCTTCGGTGCGTTTCGGTACATTCGGTACAACTGAGGGCAACTCGAAGCCAAAACCACTCCGCTCCGCCCATTCCCTGCGGAACGCCACGTCCTCTTTTATTTCGTCGCAGAGGTCGCTCATGTCTCTTCCAGCGTGACCCATCCAGTAATTCCGAAGACCGGTCTGGGCTGTAGACAAATAGAAAAATACGAGGGCAACGCAGGGGCAGGCACGATGACAGTTCGCTCTCATTAACAACAATGCGTTACTCTTTGCGCCGCGCATTGTCTTTAGATTCTGTTGATGGTGGCACTCATAACCCGACGATCGCTTGGTAGGACGTAGAGGTCAAAAATGAGGCGTTTGCTTTCTGAAACCAGCACGCCTCCGTTTCGGTCAGCCTAGGCGAAAGGGCAGAGTTGCCCGTTTGGATTAGCTGTACGAGTGTTTTCCGGAGAACTAACTTCTGTAGACTAAGGCGTCGGATCATTGCACTCGCATTGATTTTTCTGGTGTGTTCGTCGTCAGTGTTGGATTGAGTATACCCAGCTTCGGCGCCGCCGCACGAATTGTGTCCACGACGTAGTTTGGGGCCAAATGCCCGTAGTGGATCTCCACCATGCGGGTAACAGCGTGTCCAAGTTGCTTGGCGAAGAGGAGACCCTGCCAGCCGCCACTCAGGGTCGGAGAACGACGGGCCAACCGTGGGCCTCTGTGCGGTTTGGAGTAAATAAGGAGTAAGAGCAGGTTTAACTGATCTCTGCCGCCAGACGAATATCCATGGTACCCGCGTAAACACTGGAGATGAGAATGGTAGGCACGAGGAGACTCGAACTCCTGACCTCTACCGTGTCAAGGTAGCGCTCTAACCAACTGAGCTACGCGCCTACATTGAGCCGTTTCAATAGTTTAGCAAACTTTTGCTGACGGCCGATGACGGAAATCACCTGTAAAACGTCACCTGTTAAATTCAGTTTACCGCGTCTGAACGGTTTCGCAAAATGTCGCCGAGCTATGCGAGATGACATTTCTCGCATCGTCAGCGCCATTTCCCAGCGTCCTCTCTCCGTTTGAAGCCTGTCTGCAAGGGTTACGGGGCCCCCGCGGACGCATCGTGCCTCTCTCGGCGTCTGAGGAGCAGAGAGAGTGGTTCTAGGGGCAGTCCGCTACGGAAATCTGGACCCCGGAGGCCTAGCACGTTATCATCCTTCGCATAATCCGCCACTGAACGGCTGCGGGCGCTATTGATTGACCTTCCTCTTCATCATCCGTAACATTCTCGCCAGTGTCCACGCCCGCACAACCCGTGGGTCAGACGGTTTCCCATTACCGCATCCTCGGCAGGATCGGCGGTGGGGGGATGGGTGTGGTGCATGAGGCGGAAGACCTGAAGCTCGGTCGCAACGTCGCCCTGAAGTTCCTGCCGGACGAACTCGCCAACGATGCACAAGCCCTCAGCCGCTTCCAGCGGGAAGCCAAGGCTGCGTCCTCTTTGAATCATCCGAACATCTGCACGATCTACGAAATCGACGAGTCCGATGGGCGAACCTTCATCGCGATGGAATTGCTCGAAGGG